>JAFGBW010000266.1 GCA_016932965.1 Candidatus Auribacterota bacterium | reverse complement strand
TTTCAAGGGACGCGCGCCTAGTGCTGCGTCAGAGCCTTTGTCAATGAGGAATTCCTTCACGCTGTGGTCTATTTCAAGGGTGATGTTTTTGTCCAGGAGCCGTTCCATGAGCGGTTCCAGTTCGATGTCCACGATTTTTAATAAGGAGTCCCTCTCCAAAGGACTGGAAATGATGATGTCATCAATCCGGTTAACGAATTCAGGCTTGAAGAATTTTTTAACCTCCTTCTGGATTTCTGATTTCATTTCATCGAAACTGAGATCCCGGTTGGCATTGCCGAATCCCATTTTATTTCCTTTCTGGATTTTGGCTGTGCCGATATTGCTGGTCATGATCAAAATGGTGTTTCTGAAATCCACCCGTCTGCCTAAAGAATCGGTCAGCTTGCCTTCATCGAGGATCTGAAGAAAAATATCCATGACATCCGGATGAGCCTTTTCAATTTCATCGAAGAGGACTATGCTGTAGGGACGGCGTCGAACTTTTTCCGTCAGTTGTCCTCCTTCTTCATGCCCCACGTAACCGGGAGGCGACCCGGTGAGGCGCGATACGGTGAATTTTTCCATGAATTCAGACATATCCAATGTGATGAGGGCGTCTTTTTCTCCAAAAATGAATTCAGCCAGCTTTTTCGCCAGAAACGTTTTGCCGACTCCGGTTGGTCCCAGGAAAAGGAACGAGCCGATGGGACGGTTCGGATTGTGCAGATTGGCCCTGGCACGGCGGAGCGCTTTGGAAACATTCGCCACGGCCTCGTTCTGGCCGATGATTTTTTTGCTCAGTTCCTCTTCCATTTTCATGAGTCTTTCGGCTTCTTTGGATTCCAATTGCGCCAGGGGAACGCCTGTCCATTTGGATATCACATGAACGATATCATCCTCATCAATGACTACGGGATTTTTTTCTTTTTCGTTCCGCCAGTTTTTAAGGGTTTCCTCCATCTCTTTCCTGAGATTCCGTTCCTTGTCCCGCATGGCTGCTGCTTTTTCATATTCCTGTGAGGTGATGGCGATTTCTTTATGTTGTTTGGCCTCCGAGATCTGAAGCTCGATTTTTTTAAGATCCGGCGGCCGTGTCATGGCGTTGATGCGAGCCCGGGCACCGGCTTCATCCATCACGTCAATGGCTTTGTCCGGAAGAAAACGGCCGTTGATGTAACGATTTGATAGTTCGGCCGATGCGCGTATGGCTTTGGGAGTATAAACGGCATTGTGATGGTTCTCGTATTTTTTTTGTAGTCCTTTCAGGATGTCAGTTGTTTCGTCCACAGTGGGGGCTTCCACGTTGATGGTCTGAAAACGTCTTTCCAGGGCTGAATCTTTTTCGATATATTTCCGGTATTCGTCAAAGGTCGTGGCTCCGATGCATTGTAATTCACCTCTAGCCAGTGCGGGTTTTAAAATATTGGAGGCGTCCACGGCTCCTTCAGCAGCGCCGGCTCCCACCAGCATGTGCAATTCATCTATAAAGAGAAGAACGGTTTTCGTCTTGCGGATCTCATCCATGACAGCTTTGATGCGTTCTTCGAACTGTCCCCGGTATTTGGTTCCGGCCACCATCAAAGCCAGATCCATTGTGATCAGTCTTTTCTCTCTTAAGATGTCAGGCACATTTCCTTTTACGATTTCTTGTGCCAGCCCTTCCACAATGGCGGTTTTTCCCACGCCAGCTTCCCCAATGAGAACCGGATTGTTTTTAGTCCGGCGGCAAAGAATTTGGACCACCCGTTCAATTTCCGTGATGCGACCGATCACAGGATCCAGTTTTCCTTCTTTTGCCAGGGCCGTCAGGTCTCTTCCAAAGGCTTTCAGGGCCGGGGTGTCTGTTTTTTTAGAGGAAGCCCCCTGTTCCCCCGAGGGGGCGCCCAGAGAAGATGGCCCCATCTGGTCATTCCCAAAAGCAGCGCCCAGTTCATTCAGGATTTCTTCCCGGGCCTTGTTGATGTCCACATTCAGGTTGCTGAGGATCCTTGCCGCGATGCCTTCCTCTTCGCGCAACAGCCCTAAGAGCAGATGTTCCGTGCCGACATAAGAATGCCCGAGTTTCTGAGCGTCCTCCACGGCGTATTCAATGACTTTTTTTGCTCCGGATGTCATCGGGAGTTCCCCGATTTGTTTGATTTCAGGCCCTGCCGGAACAGCCTTGCTGATCTCGTTTCTCACGACTTCAAAGTCCACACCCATTTTTCGGAGTACATTGACGGCGATACCCTGGCCCAGTTTGATGAGACCCAGGAGCAAATGCTCCGTGCCCACGTAACTGTGATTGAAACGATCGGCCTCCCCTTTGGCAAGGATGACTACCTGACGTGCGCGATTTGTAAAACGATTAAACATATTTTTTTCCTGTAGATTGTATTATTTTACCATGAAGGACATGAAGAACATGAAGTGATAAGGAAAATCAATCAGTTTTTCTCCTATTTTTTAATTTTCGGGTCTTTCAGGTGTTTTATATGCTAGCAATTTTTTGGCCGGGGTAAATTTATTTTTCATCTTCTTTGGATTCTTTTCCAGCCTTGGAATTTCTTACCAGTTTCTGACGGATCAGGTTGGCGCGCTCAATGTCCCGTTCAGTGGGGTTCAATTTACGGTCAAAATTTTTCTGGAGATTAGCAGGCTGGGTTAAAATCAGCAATTCATTCACTAACTTTCTTAAATGGCTTTCTAAGATACCTAAATCCACGCCCATGCGCAAAGTGGAAAGAAGGCCGATGGTTTCCTTTGATGTGATAATCCGGGCTGTAGTCAAGGATCCATAGGCCCGCCAGACCCTGTCCTCCACTTCCTTGAGGTTGTTGTTGATCAGATACCTTCGCTGATTTTTTTCATACATGATGATCTGACGAACGACCTTGGAAAGTGTTTCAATGATTTCGGTTTCATTCATCCCAAGGCTGGCCTGGTTGGATATCTGGAAAAGATTTCCAAGTGCCTCCGATCCTTCACCGTATAGTCCCCGGACGGCCAGTCCCAGTTTGACCGTGGCATGCAGCACTTTGTTGATTTGCTTGGAATAAACCAGGGCAGGCAAATGCAGCATGGCGCTTGCGCGAATGCCTGTGCCCAGGTTCGTGGGACAGGCTGTCAGATAACCGAACTTGGAGGAGAAGGCGAAATCAAGGGTTTTTTCCAGTTCGGTATCCAGTTCGTCGATGGTTTTCCAGACCTCTTTGAGCTGCAATCCTGAATGCAGGACCTGAATCCTTAAATGGTCTTCCTCATTGATCATGATGCTGATGGTTTCCTTATTGGAGATGATGACCCCGCTTCCGGTAGATGCATTCGAAAGTTCGGGGCTGATGAGATGGCGTTCGACAAGAAACTGACGGTCGACATCATCCAATTCATGGATATGAACAAAAAGGGAACCTTTAAGCATGGAAGACTTGGAGGAGGAAACAACGGATTCCACTATGGAGAGGATTTTTTTCTTATCCTCTGAAGTCGCCTTGCCCGGAAACCGGAATCCCTTGATGTTTCTCGCAATGCGGATCCGGGAACTCAGGACCAGATCAGATTCAGGGCCGGTCCCGTTCAGCCATTCGCTTGTTTTTTTTAATAAAACCTGGATTTTCATCACAGGGTTCCTTTTAGTTTTTTCAGTTCATCCCGGAGGCAGGCGGCCTTTTCAAATTCTTCGGCGGAAATGGCGGATTTTAGATCCTGTTCCAGGCTTTGGATCTTTTTTAGTTTCATGGCATCCGAATCTTCCTGCGAAAAGGGGGCAGCCGGTGTCTGTTGAACGGGATATTCCGGAGGGCATTTCACTTTTTTGGCTGTAAATTTTTTCTTTTCTTCATGAAACCGGGAAGGGATTTTTCCTTTGTGCTGGGTTGACCGGTGGATCTGTTCAATGATGGAGAGTAAAGATTCCTGAAAGGTTTCATAGCAGAGGTCGCATCCCAGACGGCCGACTTTCCTGAAATCGTCAAAAGTCATGCCGCATTGTTCGCAGGTTTCCTCTGATCTTTCCGTGATGGCTCCGACTAAATCTCCCATACTGAAAGGGGTGGGGGTTTCAATTCCCTTTTCTATGGCACAGGTTTCACAGAGGTCCAATTTTTTAATGACGCCATCAAGGATCTCGGCGTAATGAACTACCGCTTCCTTTTTTTTGCAGATAGCGCATAATTTTTTTTCTTCTGGTTCCATATGGCCCCAATTTCAGGTGTATTATTTTTTCATGAATTTACCGGCCGAACCCCTTTTGCTTGCAGCGCGGGAAGGGCCGAAAAAACAGTCTCATCGCATTCTTACGAACGAAGAGCCCCTTAAGCCTTCTTTAGGGCACTTCCATTCCGGTCAATCCTATACATAAAAAAATCATCGAGTCCTATAAAAAATTAGAAAAATTCCAAATCCTAATTTACAATTTTTCCATCCAGCAAGGCAATGATCTTATTCGCTCTTTTTGCAAGGGATTCATTATGAGTGACTACCACCAGGGACACATTTTCTTCAAGAGCGAGCGATTCCAGAAGGCTTTCAACCGCATGGGCGTTTTGAGAATCCAAATTGCCTGTGGGTTCATCTGCCAGAATGATTCGGGGAGAATTGATGAGCGCCCTGCAAATGCAGATTCGTTGTTGTTCTCCTCCGGAGAGCTGGGTTGGATGATGGTTTTCACGGTTCTTGAGATTCATTTTTTCCAATAACGAGTATGCCTTTTTTTCCGCTTCGATTTTTTTTGATTTTTTAAGGAGTGCAGGCAATAGGATGTTTTCCAAAGCCGTTAGTTCGGGAATGAGATGAAAATTCTGGAAGACAAATCCGATGGATCTGTTCCTGATGCGGGCCAGTTCATAGGCGGAAAGCGCCGATGCTTTTTTTCCTTCCAGATAGATGTCTCCGGCTGAGGGCTTGTCCAAAAGACCCATCATGTGCAGAAGCGTGCTTTTTCCTGCTCCGGAAGGGCCGATAACAGCGTAACACGTTCCAGGTTCTATATCGAGGGTGATACTTTTTAAGACCTCCAGAGATTTCCCGTCTATGGAATAGCTCTTGCTTATATTGTTTAATGAAATAAGGGGCATGCTTATTTTTCTCTTTTATTTTTCCTTCAGATTTCTGACTGCTGACTCCTGAATTCCATCTTTTATTCGTGTCTCAATGCTTCAACAGCGTGCAATCCGGCTGCTTTCATGGCAGGGTAGAGGGCCGCGAACACCGAGAAAAGGAAGGCGAAAACAACAATGATTCCTATGTCCTGGCCGGTCAAATGCGTGGGGATATGTCCGAAATAATAGGCGTCTTCAGGGAAAAAATCATATCCGGTAAAACGGGAGACCGTTTTCTCAATTTTATCAATATGTCTGATGAAAACAAGACCGCATGCCGTTCCAATCGTAATCCCCAGGATTCCGATAAGAGTCCCCTGGAGGAGGAAGATTTTCATGATCATTCTCTTGGGAAATCCGATGGCTTTCAAGATGCCGATATCCTTTGTCTTCTCCATGACCAGCATCACCAATGTGCTTACGATGTTCAATGAAGCGATAAGGATGGCGAAACTCAAAAGGATGAACATCATGTTTTTTTCGGATTTCAGAGCGGAAAAGAAGACTTTGTTCGTTTCCAGCCATGTCCGCAGGGTGAGTCCTTCCCGAACGTTTTGGGAAAGACGTTTCTTGACTTCCTGGACATTTTCCGGGTTTTTAACCGTGATTCCTATGCCGTGCACTTCCGTGTAAAATCCGTAAAGGAGCCGGGCGTCTTCGACCGTCATGAAGGTCTGGGCGATATCGTAATCATGGAGGCCGCATTCGTAAATGCCCACGATTGTGAAGGTGATTTCGTCAGGAAAATTTTCATCCTCAAAACCCCCGGCAGCCATGATGGTCACTTCATCCCCTAATTTGACATTCAACGTTTTCGCCAGTTCGGTTCCGATCACGATTTCCTTGCTTTGAATGCGGGTCGTGCCGCTTTTCAGATATTTGGGTAGATCGATCACCTCATATTCTTCAGGCTGAAAGATGCCGCGGATGGCGATCCCGTAGAGTTTGTTTTCATGCTGAAGAACCGCATTCCCCTGGATATAGGGGCTGGCGGCGATCACGTCCGGATCGCCTTTTACGATGGTCCGGATGGCTTCATAATCCCCAACGGCAGCGTGGGTCCCGTAGATCATGAGATGGGGTGCCATGGTCATGATTTTTTCTCGGAGTGTCACCCCGAAACCGGTCATGACCGCAATGACGACCAGAAGAACCAGGACAGAAAGGGCCACGGAGCCGATCGCCAGAAAAGCATTGACGGAGATGAATCGCTCCTGTTTTTTAGAAAATAAAAATTGTTTAGCCAATGAAAACGCGAGCATATATTTTTTGACTTAATATCAAATCACGACTTATTGTTTAATCATAACGTTTAGCCTTTCCATCTTCTTGCTTCAAGAAGATGGAAAGACTTCCATGTTTTTTTTGAAAGGAAGCATGAAGGAAAACTTTTCTTTTTTATAAAAGAAAGGTTTTCCTTCATGCTCCGGACAATTCTTCCGGCCGGAGGAGGGGGAAGAGGATGACTTCGCGGATGGAGGCGGCGCCGGTCAGGATCATGGCAAGGCGGTCGATGCCGATGCCGAGCCCTCCTGCAGGGGGCATGGCATGTTCCAGGGCGAATATGAAATCATGGTCTATTTCCTTTTTTCCCATTTCTTCGGGAGGAAGGTTTTTCAGTTGTTCTTCGAGGCGAAGTTTCTGTTCCAGAGGGTTGTTCAATTCCGAGTAGGCATTGGCGATTTCCTGACCGTCTATGAAAAGCTCAAAGCGTTCGGTGAGCTCTGGATTATCCGGTTTGGTCTTGGCCAAGGGGCATAAAATGGAGGGGTAGTCTGTGACAAAGGTGGGTTCGATCAGTTTTTCCTGGACATGACGTTCAAAGAGCTCGTTTAAGATAATGCCGTCGGGCATGGTCTGCCAGTTTTCGAATTGTTCATTCTCTGCGATTTTTTTTAGATCTGTTGGGGTCTCTAAGACAAAACCGGAGAGCGTTTTGACGCTTTCGAAGAGAGTGATACGTTTAAACGGCTTGAAAATATTGATTTTATTTCCGGAAGGCAGGGCGGCTTCTTCATCGACACGGATGGACGAAGCGCAGGTTTGGATCAATTTTTCACAGAGGTTCATCATGTCGAGGTAGTTGTCATAGGCTGAATAAATTTCCAGCATGGTGAATTCAGGGTTATGAAAACGGGAAAGTCCTTCGTTGCGGAAATTGCGGTTCAGTTCATAGACTTTTTCCATTCCTCCGACGAGAAGTTTTTTGAGATAGAGTTCCGGGGCGATTCTCAAATACAGGTCCATACTGAGGGAATTATGGTGGGTGGAAAAAGGTTTGGCCACAGCACCCCCGCATAAGGGGTGGAGCATGGGGGTTTCCACTTCTAAAAATCCGTCCTTATCCAGGATGGAACGGAGCGTCTGGATGATTTTAGACCGTTTGAGGAAAAGGGTTTTGACTTCATGATTGGCAATCAGATCGAGGTATCTGTGTCTAAAGCGGGCTTCCACGTCTTTCAAACCGTGGTATTTTTCAGGCATGGGATGAAGGGATTTGGACAAGAGAGTCAGGTCCTGGGTGCGCACGGATGTTTCCCCTGTTTTTGTTTTAAAAAGGGTGCCGTGGATGCCGATGATGTCGCCGGCGTTCAGATACTTAAGGAGTTCGTAATCTTTTTCATTAAGCGCTTTGGGATTGAGAAAAAGCTGGATTTTTCCGCTTGAATCATGGATGTCCCAGAAATGGGTTTTCCCCATGTCTCGGCAGGCTGTGATGCGTCCGGCAAGGCGTACGTCCTTTCCTTCTTCGTAAGGCTCAAGGCAGTCGGCAATCAGGCAGGTCCTTTCGAATTTATATCCAAAGGGATTGATGCCTTTGGCCCGGATTTCTTCCAATACTTCCAGCCGTATTTCAAAAAGAGTTTTTTTTCTGATGTCCGTATCCTGAGTCATGTTTTTCCTTTCAAAGATCCATGATAATCTTCTGAAAGATCCAGATTGATGGTGTCCTACATACTCATGAAAGAAACATAAAAGTCAATCCCAATCTTAAGGCTATTTGCATAAATAACATCAAGAGGATGTTCAAATCTGTTCATATGATTCAATAAAACTGTTCAAAAAAAAACAGATCGATTTTTTGCTGATCGGATTAAAATCCAATTATTCATCCTGTACTTGCCGGTTTTTTTATTCTCCTGTGAATTTGGACAACAAGGATATTTGATAACATTGAAGAGTCAAATTAAGGCCTTAGGCGGTGTTTTTGTATGTCGGATTGCCCTTTAAGATGATTGATCGGTTTTATAAAACCAAGTCTTGTTAAGAGTATTAAAAATATGGTATAATTCTTGCTTTCCTTAAAAGGAAGGCTTAATTTAAGGAAAGTCAACATGAGTTTGTTGAATAAAATATGGGGATTGTTTAAAAATAAGAAAAAGTCGTCCACTTTCTATCCAAAAACATCCACTGATTTTTTAAGAGATGTGTATGTCACTGCCGTGGATCCGGATGTCAAACCGGCAGTCAATCAGAAAATCGTTGTTTTTGAGGATAGTGAGACCTGGACAGCTGTTTTAAAAAAAGCTCTTGAAGAACAGGGGTATTTTGTCAAGATATTCAATAATGCAAGAGAGGCTGTTCAAATAGTCAGGGATGAAAAGCCGGATCTGGTGATCATGGATGTGAATATGCCCGGTATAACGGGGTATGAAGCGACCAAGATGCTTAAAAAACGGTTTGAAAACAGGGAACTCCCTGTCCTGATTTTGACCAGTAATACCACGCCCAAGGATAAAATGGAAGCCATGATGGCCGGCGCCAGAACCTTTCTCAATAAAAATCAGCCCCTGGAGGACCTGATCCTTGCCATCAATACTTATATGACCAATACGGCCCTGAAATCAGATATTTCCGCAGTCATCAATATCAGCAAGCATTTAAAGTCATAACTTCAGACTATCAAGAGTAAAATCTATTCTGTCCGACTATAACTCTCCATTCTCAATTGATATCTCATCCCCTGTTTTTCATGGGAACATAATCGCGGATGGTGTGTCCGGTGTAAATCTGGCGCGGCCGGGAAATTTTTTCTCCCTGTTCAAGCACTTCCTTCCAGTGGGCGATCCAGCCGGGTATTCGTCCAATGGCGAACAGGACCGTGAACATCTCGTTCGGGATTCCCATGGCGCGCAGAAGGATGCCGCTGTAGAAATCCACATTGGGGTAAAGCTTGCGCTCAATATAATAAGGGTCTGACAGGGCCAGTTCCTCCAGCTTTTTAGCGATGTCAAGGAGCGGATCTTTTTTATTTAACAGATTCAGGGCCTTGTCTACGTACTCTTTCAATATTTTTGCTCGCGGGTCAAAACTTTTGTAAATTCTGTGCCCGAAACCCATGAGCTTGAAATTGGACTCTTTTGATTTTGCCAGGTCAATGTAATATTGGGGATCTTTTCCTGTCTTATGAATATCTTCCAGCATTTTGATCACTTCGGAATTAGCCCCGCCGTGGAGTGATCCCCATAAGGCGCAAACACCAGCAGAAACCGAACTAAATAGATCTGCCTTGGCGCTTCCCACCATGCGAACCGTGGAAGCTGAACAGTTTTGTCCGTGGTCCGCGTGCAGGATAAAAAACAGGTTCAGGGCTTTTTCGATGTCCGGATGGGCCTTGTACTCCTCATAAGGAAATGAAAACATCATGTGGAGAAAATTGGCGCAGTATTTGAGTTTGGGGTGGGGATAATTGAATGGATACCCCCTGGCGGAGCGGTAGGAATAAGCGGCAATGGTTCTGACCTTGGAGATGATTTTGGCCGCAGCCTGAACGAATTGGTTTTCATCCTTGATGTTTAAAAGATCCGGGTCATAACAGGAGACCGCATTCAGCATTGCAGATAAAATCGCCATAGGATGAGCTTCTTTGGGAAACCCGTCAAAATGATGTTCCAAAGATGTATGAAGAGGAGCGTATTCCGTCAAAAGGGATGAGAATTGGTTAAGCTGGCCTTTGGTGGGCAGTTCCCCCCAGATGATCAGCCAGGCAACCTCAATGAAACGGGAATGTTCCGCCAGCTGTTCAATCGGGTATCCGCGGTAGCGTAATATGCCCTGTTCCCCGTCGATAAAAGTGATCGAGCTTTTACAGGCTCCGGTGTTTGCAAATCCTTCATCCAGGGTGATGTAACCGGTGGAGCTTCTTAATTTCCCGATATCCAGGGCGATTTCGTTTTCCGTGCCCTTTATGATGGGACATTCAAAATTGATATCACCAATCTGTATTTTTGCTGTTTCAGGCATGGCTTCCTCCATTCAATTTACGATCGGATGAGAGGTCTATCTTATCTTATTTTATTATGCAAGGTAAAATTATTTCCGGTAGTGTTCGATGCTATTCATCATTTTTTGATAATGGGAGCCTTTCCAATATACTCCATTGCAGTTCTGACAACGGAAGAATTCGTGATAGTACTGTTTTGTTTTCGGTTTCAGATGATCCGAAATGGATGCTTTTTCTGTTGAAACGATCAGGCCGTTGCATTTCAGGCATCTGGAAAAAGGATGAATACTGGAAGATAGATCAAGCCGGTTCATGAGTTCGCGGACCTGTTCGATTGTCTGGTTTGACCGGATGAAACAGCCATGGATGACAGACTTGTTTTTTAAGATGGCCATGTCTTTGGTCAGGATGCAGCGGTTTTCTTCCAGGGCGAGCCGCACGATGAGCTTGTCTGTATAATCGTTTTGATAAAGGGTATCCAGTCCCAGCATGCGGAGGTGTCTGGCGAGTTTTCCCAGATGCACGTCACAAATGAATTTAACGTCAGGCAGCGGTTGTTTGGGAATGGTCGTGACAGAGGAGATATCGAGGCTCGTGAAAACAGGATAGACGGACACCTGGTCTTCATGCTGAAGGTGATAAGAAAAATCAGCCTGTTTACCGTTGACAAGAATAAGAGCAACCTCTGTATGGGGGATACCCAGGGCTTCTATCGCATCCTTGATAGCAGGTGTGCCGTTGAAAGCGTATTGGAAATGAAGATGTTTTTTTTTGTCCGGCAGAAAATCGTTGAGCTCCGCGTAGAACCTGAAAAGCGCCCTGTATTGCATGAGACATTCTTTATAATATAATTCGGTAAACGATATCAGCACCGTCTTTGGACTAACAAAGTTGGACATTTTCGGAAATTTTTTAAATAAATAGTTTCACCATGAAGGAAAAACAGAAGGCAATAGCTAAAAGTTTATCATGTTAATGGATTATCTCAAAGTTGTTTCTCTCATCACTTTTCTTTTCTGCAGCAGTTTGTCTTTTTCCAGTGAAACCGGTCCTGTTTCGGGTGAGGCATTGCAAAGTTTGTTTTCCCGTCTTCCTGAAGAGGCCAGGCCTTCTGCTTTCTGGTGGTGGTTTGAAAATGCCGTGGAGGAAAAGGAAATCACCTCAGAGTTGGAAGACATGCTGGACAAGGGTCTGGGAGGGGTTACGATTTATCCGGTCACCCAGGATAAAAATAAAAAGTTTTTAGGCAAAGAGAGCATTCCGTTTTTATCAAAAAGATGGAACGAGGTTTTCAGCCACACGCTTAAAGAGGCCGAGCGCCTGGGATTATACGTGGATTTTTCCTTTAATTACGGTTATCCCCTGGGTGGCGTTCATGTAACAGGCACTCCTTTCGGCTCCCGTATTCTGACTTTAGCAACTTCCCGTTTCACATACAGCGAGTCCTTGTCTGATTATCAAGTCCCCGGATGGTCAACGAACAAACGACTGATCGGCGTTTATTTGGTAAAAACAGGCTGGCTGCCTGTGATCAAAGAGCCTGTCATTTATCTGGATGTGACAAAACAGGTGCGTCAGGGAAAACTTTTCTGCAGCCTCCCTGAAGGCCGATGGATGGTTTTAGCCATTTTCTGTGAATCCACGAATCAAAAAGTCAAATTCGGCGAAGGAGAAGCGCTGGATCATTTTTCAAAATCAGCCATGCGCTGGCAGATTTACCACGCAGGCGGCTCTGTTCTTAAATGTATCATGGAATCCGGTGCCCATTCTTTCAGAGGTTTTCTTCTGGATGGGTTTGAGGTCAAGCCGGAACTGGAATCATCTAACAAGAAGGGATTTTTCTGGTCTGAAGGTTTTTTGAAAGATTTCTTTGATAAAAAAAGGTATGAGCTTCGTTCTTTTCTGCCTGAGTTGTTTTATTTTGCAGGAGAAACCACCCCTCATGTGCGGTATGATTATTCTGATTTTTTATCGCAGAGAACCCGGGAGCATTTTTACGGCACATTCATAACATGGGCTCAAAAGCATAGATGGGGTGTTCGTATCCAGGCTGCCGGTTCCCCATCGGATGAGATCATGGCTTATGGAATGGGTTTTTCCCCTGAATGTTCCATGATGGATTATCTGTCCAAGCACATGATGCCTAAAGCGCTCCTGGAAGGTCTGGACAATAAATTAGCCTCTTCGGCTTCCCATTTATTAGGGAAAACAAGATGTTCGGCTGAAGCCTTTACCTACCTGGCCTCACCCGGCAAGGCGGATTTGGATGTCATCAAAGCTGAAGCGGACAATTTATTTCGTCAGGGAGTCAACCGCCTTGTTTTGCACGGATACTGGTATGGAAAAGATACCGCTCCTGTCCTGGGAAGACATTATCATGCTGATGTGGCGTTTGGAAAGATGAGTCCCTGGTGGGAGCATTTCCGTCCGTTGGCCGATTACATCACCCGGTGTTCAGCATTGCTCAGTCTCGGGCAATCCGTGAATCCGGTTGCGGTCTATTATCCCAAGGCTGATGTCTGGAAAAAGGGGGCCCCCAAGTATGCGCTGCCGGAAATGAAACGGAAACTTCTTCCGGTCTGCAATGCCCTGATTCAGAGTGGATATGATTTTGATTTCATGAATGATGAGCTGTTGCGGGATGAAAAAATCAGGAGCGGCATTTTTTCCAAAAGACAATACCAATGCCTCATCATTTTTGATGCAGAGTCTCTTCCCTATGATACGTGGAAAGCCTTGGAGGAACTTACTGAAACCGGCCTTCCTGTTTTGTATCATGCACAGATCCCTTCTTTTGTCTGCGGCATTCAGGAATTCAGGGAAAAGCAGCTTCAGGCTGCAGAAATCAGGGTGCGTCTGATGAAAAATAGCCGTATTCTTTTTTCTAAAACGCTGGATGAAATGAAGACTGAAATACGGAAGATTCTTGAACCGGATCTCGTGACGGGTGATCCCAATCTTGTTTTCACTCACAGATCTTATCCGCCCTATGAACTCTATTTTGTATGCAACCTCTCGGGAAAAATCATTTCCTCCAGATTATCATTCGCTCAGACCGGTTATCCTTATATAGGCAAAGCAACAAAAGGCCTTGTCGGGGCATGCGGGTTTTTTCAAAAAAAATCCTTCAACCGGACAGAAATACCATACAGTTTTAAACCCCATGAGTCGGTGTTTGTTATTTTTATTTCATGAAAAGTGAGTTTGAAAACCAGCTGTTTTGAAAACAGAGAAACAAATGAGAATAAGCGGATCATGTCTTCCATTATTTTTTTATTTAAAAAAATGGGATTATACTTTAAAACTATCACAAATTTTTCATTCTTAAGCGACACATATCCACTTCAAGGCAAGTTGAATCCAAAATGAAAAAGACGATATTTTTATTTTTGTTTTCTTTTATACTGATTCTGGCTGAGGCCAAGCAATTGATCCGGTTTTCGATCACCAAAGGATACCGGAAAAGGATTTCGGTCGTTTATCCTGCTTCCTATCTAAAGGGAATGAAATCCGAGGATATTCAGATCGGAAAGGAACTCGAAGAGGTGATCCGGCATGATCTGGAGCTTTCAGGAAGGATCAGTCTGTTTTCCGCCTCAGATGAAGCCAATTCCTTGGCAAAAAAGGAAAGTATGTCGAAAACGGATTTTGAGGCCTGGGCCAAAGTGGGCACTGAATTCCTGCTAAAGACAGAAACCGGGATGGATTTGGGGGTGCCGAAGGTGTCATTTGTCATTTATGACTGCCTCCGAAAACAGCAATTGGGCGGGAAAAAAAGGAGCGGCAGTAAAAAGGATTACATCCAGCTGGGACATGAAATTTCTGATGATATCCTGCTCGCCCTCACCGGGAAAAGGGGACTGGGTCTGACACGGATCGCCTATGTCAGTAATCTGCGTGGAGAGAAAACCATTTACAGCTGTGATGTGAACGGGAAGGAAGTGACGCAACTGGTGAACACGCAGGCCCTCATTATTTCACCATGCTGGGGGCCCAACCGGGAAAGCATCCTTTATACCTCTTATCAGAATGTGAATCCGGGGATCTTTATCAAATATCTGAATTCCGGAAGGATAGAATCCATTGCCTTGTTCCCGGGATTGAATACCAACGGCCGTTTGAACGGTCAGAATGAACTGGTTTTTACCGCCAGCAAGGACGGTAATCCCGAAATTTACGTTAAAAATCTCAATACCGGAATCATCAAGAGACTGACTAAAAGAAGAGGGGTGGATGCCAGCCCTGCGTGGTCCCCTGACAATAAGATAATCGCGTTTGTTTCTTCGGAAACCGGGATCAGTCCCCAGGTGTATCTCATGAACCGGGACGGCAGCAACATCCGAAGGCTGACATTCGGTAATAATTATAATTCGTCCCCTGCCTTTTCACCGGACGGGAAATACCTGGCTTACGCCTCCGTTTTTGACAAAAAGTTCTGCATTGCCCTGTATGATTTCGCTGAAAATAATGCGGATTTTCTTGTGAAGGATATGGGAGATGCCGAAGCCCCGTGTTGGGCTCCGGATTCCCTTCATGTTGCCTTTTCTTCCAATAAAACAGGCAAATACCAGATTTATATCGTGGACATTGAAACCAGGGAGATCAAACCTGTGACAGGGCCGCTGCACGGCAACTGCACCAATCCCACGTGGGCATGAATAAATTGAATTGAGAATAAAAGTTTCTGTTTTTTACCAGAGAGGACTGATTAAGGAGAAAGCATGGGCATAAAGATCATTGCAACAGGGAGCTACCGGGGAAACAATGAGGTGGACAATGTCAGATTGTATCCCATGGTGAATAATTTTGATCCGCAGAAGGCTATGGAGACCCTCAAGAAAAAGGGTCATCAGGTGGATGGGCTGCGTCATCCGGAGCTTTTTGATTTATGGGTGAAGCAGGTCTGCGGCGTGGAGAGACGGGTTTTTTTCAGC
>JAFGBW010000265.1 GCA_016932965.1 Candidatus Auribacterota bacterium | reverse complement strand
TGGGTATAGTCATTCAATACAGGGAAATGGCTGCTCAGACAGAAAGAAAAATCAGCGACACTGTCTTATATCATTCAGCATCAGAAAAAAAGACAGGGGATCTGTATCTTGGCGTTATCGGAGCGGGTCAGTTTGCCCGGGCTCTTCTTTTGCCCGCTTTCTACTCTCAAAAGGGCGTGGTGTTTAAAAAGATATGCACTTTATCAGGAGTGTCCGCAGCAGCAGCAGCAAAAAAATTCAAGGCATTTGAGGCGACCTCCAGTGCGGATTCTGTATTCAGAGACCCACAAATCAACGCCTTGCTGATTGCGACACGCCATGATTCCCATGCACGATACGTGATGATGGGATTGGAAAATAAGATGGCTGTTTTTGTCGAGAAACCTCTGGCAACCACCCTTGATGATCTGGACGCGATCAAATCCTTTTTTGATGATACAAATGCCGACGGGCCTTTTTTGATGGTGGGATACAACCGGAGGTTTTCCCCTCTCTCGAAACTTCTGAAAGAAACTTTGCATAAATTCAGAGAGCCTATTTCCATCATTTATCGTGTGAATGCGGGATTCATTCCTGATAAGGAGTGGGTGCATGATGAAGTATCAGGGGGTGGGCGGATCATAGGCGAGTGTTGTCATTTTGTGGATTTTTTGACTTTTATCATAGGGGCCAGTCCTGCGTACGTGACTGCTCAGGCCATGAAAAAGAACGGAAAAACGGTGCCGGATGTGGTGACAATCACTTTGGAATATCCGGAAGGATCTTTAGGAACCATTCATTATTTTTCAAATGGTCATTCCGCTCTGCCCAAGGAATACATAGAAGTATTTCAGGGAGGAGTCAGCGCGCAGCTTTTGAATTTTAGGGAACTCCATTTCCATGGAATCAGGAGCCACGGTAAAACCAGCTATCTCAATCAGGTCAAGGGATATAAAGAGGAAGCGGAAAGTTTCATTACAGCGTTGCGTGATGGTCAGCCGCCTCCCATCCCGTTTAGAGATCTCTATCTGACAACCAAGGCCACTTTGCTTGCTGATTTGGCCATTCGTTCCGGCGAGAGCGGACGCTTCAAGGTGGATGAATCATGAATAAAAAAAGGATATTGGAGCTTTTAGAAGATTTTCGTTGCTCTCTGCTAGGGCTGGAGGAAGCGTTAAAGGGGGGTCCGGAAAAGCAGATTCTTTTCATGGACGGAACGTTACGAAGATACCTGATCTCATTTGATCTAGCCTGGAAACTTTTAAAAGGAATCCTCCGTTCCAGGGGGACAGACGTTGAGGGATTAAAGGAAGTGATTCATGAATCCGCGAGTTTGCACCTCATTGGGGAAGAAGTGATCTGGATGGAAATGCTCAATGACAGGAACCGGGTTTTATATGCTTGTGAAGACAAAGAAATCCGCGTGAGTTATAACCGGATCAAAAATCAATATTATCCCAATTTGGTGAAGTTGAAGAACAAGATCAAGGAACTCCTGGTTGAGGAATAATGAAATGATTACACTGCTATCCGTAAAAAATATAATCCAGTGCTGAACATGACGTATTAAAAAATACAAACTGATAAGTAAGAATCGAGAATTGAGAATCGAGCATCGAGTAGAAAAAATGAAAAACCTCTATGTTTATCATGACAAGGATTTTTTTTGAGATTCATGGAATCAATAAACATTGGGATACGAATGATACAGAAAGCAGTGGCGTTGGTGAAAGATTTTCGGTTTTAGCTGCTTGGATTTTTAATTTTTGGTTCATGAACCCCGAGATGAAACGATAAGTGAAAATATATCCGAACAATTATGAAACTATTATTTGATTTTTTCCCCATTGTTTTATTTTTTACCGCCTTCAAGTTGAAGGGTATTTATGTGGCTACTGCGACCGCGATTATTGCGAGCGTCATCCAGATCGGCTGGGTGTATTATAAAAATAAAAAAGTGGACCCGATGCTTTGGGTTAGCCTGGCTGTCGTGGCTGTATTTGGCGGAGCGACACTCTTGTTGAGGAATGAAACCTTCATCAAATGGAAACCAACCGTGCTGTACTGGGTTTTTGGTTGCTGCCTCATAGCCAGTGAGCTGGTATTTGGAAAAAATTTGATCCGCACTCTCCTGGAAAAACAGATTGAGCTTCCTGAGAGAATATGGCGGAATTTAAACCTGAGTTGGGCGGTTTTTTTTATCTTTTTGGGTGGAGTGAATCTTTTTGTCGCCACTCACTATTCTACGAACACATGGGTTAATTTCAAACTCTTCGGCATCATGGGCTTGATGCTTGTTTTTGTCATTGGTCAAAGCATCATGTTGTCACCTTATCTGAAAAAGGATAAATAAGAGCATGATAAAAATCGTTACAGTCATAGGGAATAGGCCCCAGTTCATTAAGGCGGCATTAGTTTCACGGCAGTTTGCAGCCATGGAAGGTGGTGTGGCTGAAATAGCGGTTCATATCCATCTGCATCATGATCCCAATATCTCGGGTGTTTTTTTTGAGGAGCTGGAACTCCATCCTCCGCAATATGATCTGCATATCGGGTCAGGCAGCCACTCTACCCAAACCGGCAAAATGCTGGAAGAGATCGAAGCAGTTCTGATGAGGGAAGAGCCGGACCTGGTTATGATCTATGGAGATACCAGCGTTTCTTTGGCCGGTGCACTGGCTGCCGTTAAACTTCATATTCCGGTCGCTCACGTAGAAGCAGGGGTGCGTTCTGTTCATCTCAGGATGCCGGAAGAAGTCAACCGGGTATTGATAGACCGTATTTCCAGTTTTCTTTTCGTTCCTACTGAGAAGGAAGTAACCAACCTGATACGGGAGGAATTTCCAAAGGAAACAATCCATCTAGTGGGTGATGTCATGCATGATGCAGCCCTGTATTACGGAAAAAAAGCGGAACAAAACAGCCGTATCCTTAAGGAATTGGGTTTCAAAGCCAGGGAATATGTTCTGGCTGTCATAGATCGGCCTAAAAATACGGATGATGCGTTACGTTTGAAATCGATTTTATCCGGTTTGCAGGAGGTCAGCCGTTCCATACCGGTGGTATTACCGCTTCATCCAAGGATCAGAACAATAACGGAAAGTGAAGAAGAATCTCCTATTGGATTATTAACCCAGAAGTTGTGTGAATCCGGTTCCAGACAAAACGAGTGTAATAAAACTTTTCTTCTGCTTTCGCCTGTGGGTTATCTGGATATGATGATGCTGGAGAAAAATGCCAGAATCATTGTTACTGATTCCGGAGAGATTCAGAAGGAGGCCTATTATTACCGTGTTCCCTGCGTTACTTTGATGGAAGAAACCCAATGGGTTGAGCTCATAGAATCAGGCTGGAATCAGATGGTTCCTCCTAAGAATACGGCTGTTATTGCGGATGCCGTTCTTGCTGGTATGAAACGATGCGGAAAGGAATGTCAGCTTTATGGAAAGGGCGACGCCGCGGAAAAAATAGTCCGTATTTTGACTGAAAAAGACCGACGGAAATCATGATACGGTGGAATGACAGATTCCTTTTTTATGTTTCAAAGCGGTTGAACTTGACAGGAGATCATGACCGTTCTAAGCAATTCGAACGATCATTGTAATCAAGCTTAAGAATGAAATGGCCGCACATCTATTTACAGGGCAAGTGATGAAAAATTTTTTTATACGTCCGACTCCGGGTCTGTTCCTGATCCTGGGCGGACTGTTATCGGTCATTTTTGCATTTCCAAAAGAACCTTTGTTCCTGATCAGTCTTTTTTTCGGCAAACGGCTCAGTCTGAATCCGGTCCATCTCCATCAACTGGATTTCATTCGGAATCAATTATGGTGGCTTGGATTCTTTCTTTTTTTTTCAGGGATTGTCTGGATCCGGTTCGGAAAAAAAATCACCGGCTTGTTCGCGGAAGGGTTGCGTTCATTTTCCCCGGTCCATAAAGGTCCCTTATGGCTTTTCTGGGTGAGTTTTACCGCCCTGTTCTTTGAAATCATTTTCATACGCTGGATTTCTTCCGAGGTCAGGATTTTTTCGTTCTTCAAAAATGTCACGCTGATCGCAGCGTATCTGGGATTGGGATTGGGCTGTCTGATTTCCAACAAACCAAAACGGCTGGAGATATTATTCATTCCTTTTACGGCATTCTTCCTCTTGTTTATCGGTTTTGGCTCCGATACTTACCTAAGAATTATTTCCTTTTCCGGTGCCACCTTGTTTAGAAGTGAATTGCAGGTATGGGGACATACATTCAATGCCAACTGGGTTCCTTTGTGTTTTTTTATATTTTACGGGAGTCTGGCCTTTTTATTCATGATGCAAATACTGATTTTTATTCCGCTGGGTCATTTAGTGGGACGGGGATTCCAGGGTATTCCAAGGATCAAGGCCTATTCCGTCAATATTGCCGGATCTTTATCGGGAATCTGTTTATATAATGTTTTGACCTGTTTTTCAACTCCGCCTGCATTATGGTTTCTGGCTGGAATCATTCCGATATGCTGGATATTGCGCGACCGGAAAAAAGAACTGCTGATTTCCACAGGTTTGTTTGTTCTGGGACTGGGAGCGCTTTATGATACGGCTTTTCCCAAGATTTGGAGTCCTTACAACCGTATCAGTGTCACGGATTCATATTTATGGAAAACTCCTTCCGGAATATCCCGGACCTATCCCCAGATCCCTTCGGATATGACCGATTCCAAGGGACATGAAGGAGAGTGGGTTAACATCGGGAAGCGTCTGGATGTGAATGACCTTTATTATATGGATATCACGGATTTTTCAGAGCGGTTTTTGAGCCGTTATCCGGGTTTTTATGAGAATATTCCTTTTTACAGTTACAATGTCCCCTTTACTCTTTTTCATCCGGAAAAGGTCTGCGTCGTGGGATCCGGCGGGGGTAATGACGTTGCCGCCGCCCTCCGCGGAGGGGCCAAAAAAGTTACTGCTGTTGAAATTGATCCGAAAATCGCTGAAACAGGCAAAAGATACCATCCTGAAAGACCATACCAGGATCCGCGGGTCTCTCTTGTCATTGACGATGCCAGGCATTTCTTCAACAACACAGCCGAAAAATTCGATTGCCTTATTTTCGGGCTTTTGGACAGCCATTCTCTGTTTTCCACCTTCAGTTCAGTCAGACTGGACAATTATGTTTATACCCTTGAATCCTTTCAGAAGGTAAAGGAACTTTTGACTCCGGGCGGCTCGGTTGTCTGCACGTTTGCTGTGCAGCAGCCGTGGTTAAGAGAACGATTTTATCGGATGTTTCAGAAGGTATTCGGCACTGATCCGGTCATTCTTTCCACAACGCGCGGACTGACTTTCATTACGGGTATGAAAGAGTCTTATCAGGAACTGGTGAGGAAAAAAGGGGGAGTTCCCTGTCCAAATGTGACTGAAGTTGAAAATGTTCCTCCTGCAACCGATGATTGGCCTTTCATGTATCAAAAAGACCGGGCTCTTCCTTTGTCTTTTATCATCGGTCTTGTGATCATGATCGTTTTGGGAACCGGAAGCGCTTTCTTTTTTCTGCCCAAGGGAGAAAGAAGCCTGGCAGGTTACGGTCAATATTTCTGGTTTGGAGTCTCTTTTCTGCTCATTGAAACCAAGAGCATTTCTCAACTGGCCCTGGTTTGGGGTTCAACCTGGAAAGTAACCGCCCTGGTCATCGGGATCATTTTGATCCTGATTTTACTAGCCAATATCTATGTCATTAAAGCCAGAATCAGACAAACCCGCTGGTATTACTTTTTTCTGTTATCAGGCGTCTTGTTTACTTATTTTTATCCTTTCCGTTTTATCAGCATGAATCATGTCTGGGCATATGTCCTTCCGACATTCATTTTACTGTTCCCTTTATTTTTTGCCGGGATCATTTTTGCCGCTGTTTTTCAAAATGAAAAAAAGCCTGAGACAGCATTGGGCTGGAACCTCATAGGAGGAGTGGTCGGGGGTTTTCTGGAATATTTTTCCGTTTTATCGGGTTTCAAGTTCTTAGCCATTATTGCCTTCCTCGGCTATGTCCTGAGCTGGATCAGCCAACAAAAGCAAAGAGGCTGATCGCTCTTTGCATGAGATCATTTTGTTCAAATGACGGTAACAGAACCTTTCCTTGTCCTTCATCAGTCTTGCTGAATTTTAAATTCTCATTTCCTACTCATTACATCTCATTATTTTTTCAAAATGATCATCTATGATAACCTTTTTATTTTAGCTTAGTTACAAATAATAATATGTACTCCATTGACAAGTAGCCTGATATCAGGTATTTAAATATTAGAAGAAAACTATGATCAGGTGATTATATGACACATTCATTACAGATTTTTCATCCTATCAGAAAAAAGATTCTGTTATTCTTATGGCTGTTTGTTTTCTTTTTTCCTCCAGTATTATTCTCATCGGAAATAAATTCATATTTGCTTGCGCCTGCAAGCCGGCTTCAGGACCTGCCTGCCATAGAAACATGGTGGAGGCAAAGAGATATCCTGGATACATCTCAGATAGGGGATGGCCGGTTACGGGATCGTATTCTGGAACTTGAAAGCAGGTACCAGAATCCTCAAACAGGACCAGAAGAGCAAATTAAAAAAATCATGTCAGTGTACCTGGACGCCCTGAAAAATTATGGAGAAAAAATCAATTCCAACTCCGGAATGCCGCTCAAATCCGGAGATGAACGGGCCATCTTCAGAAATTTGTACCGCTTTTTGGAAAATTGGATGGAAGGATATGATATCATAACCGTTGACGGGAAATTATATAAAGTCAGGGTGGGAATGCCTCCATACAGTGTGAGACAGCATATCCTGGGATTACTCAGCTCTTTTTCTGAATTTTCATTCAGTGAAGAGATGGGGCAGGTATTGCTGGATACTCCTCATCTTCCTGAATGGGGGCCCGGCAGGACTGATTCTGTTTTCACGGACATTCCTTTAACTGAAGGCCGGTCCATTCAGGTGACAGAGCGAACATACCGTAATTCAGTGACGGTCATGAACCTGGGACTTTCTGCCTCAGCATTGAACAGCGTATATGAACCCTGGGCTGATGTCCTTATCCCTCAGGCGGGAAATTTTCTTGGTAGAATATTTGGCAGAAGCAATCAGATACGGATGCACAAATTTGACCGGGTACGCTGGGCCATTTATGGCCTGGATCCTGAAATAGATTTGAAGAAGCATCCTGACATAGCTGCCGAGTATTATCACTATCCGGATTATTCCTGGACAAAGGAATGCCTTCCTGATCCGGAAAAGCCTTCTGTTAAACTCTCCATTTTCGATTATCTTTACCGATATGGCTGGTATGATTTTGAAGAGGAGAAAAAACCTGAAGAGAAAAGACATTCTTTGTTTAAAGCTTTAGAACAACATGCAAGCGAGAGGAATGCGACTGCTTGCGATGTGATATTTGAATTGTTTAACAGGATTGGGATTTCCGAGGCAGATATCAGGAAGGCTGCCGGTGAAGGCCCGGCAGAAAAAAAGGAAGTGTTGGGCCGTTATTTTGGCCGCCGCCAGTATTGCAAAGGACTCAAGGCACGGACCCGGCCATTATTTTTTAGCACCTGCAACGGAGATCCGGAAAAAATGGCTAAATTTGACAGTGATTTTCTGATCCCGGTCAATCAGTTCAGCGCCACACGACTCTATAACAGCGCTTACACCAGGCTATTCCAGTTAACCATGGAGTTTCATGCCCCAGGAAGAATTCAGGAGGATAAAAAAATTATCCGGAACGCATTCATCGATACGATCAACGAAGAGATGAACGAGATGATCGGGAAAATCCGTGAAGAACAGAGAATCAGCATGAAATGTGAAAGCCTGGAAAAAACAGGAGTGAAGGAATTGAGGGACCTGGTTTTTGTCATGAAATGCAGGGATGAGGAGGAGTTAAGGAGAAAACTTGCTGAAAGAGGGATCAGGAATGTGGCGGAATTGTCTTCTCCAAAGAGCAAGGCCTTGGAGACGCTCGTGAGTGAGTTAAAGACACAATCCAACAACCGGCTTGTCTATCTGAATCTTGTTGCGGATCATATCCGGACCATGCTGGAAACAACACGGGATGAATTTCCTGACTCATTGCCGACTATGGATGAATTCTCAACCAGGGGTAAATTTCTGGGCAAAAAAATCAATGAATTCAGCAACCGGCTTTTAATGGAGTTCAAGCTAGCGGAAGACGTTTCAAAGAAGGGAAAATATTATACAGTGGTTGATGTGGAGCACAGTGATTTTCAGATTGGGGCCGGTATCAATCTGATCAATCAGTCCTTGAGGGATCAGCACGAGATGGACGGCCAGATCTATCGTCCCCAGCAGCGATTAAGAGCGTTGGCTCAAAGCCTTGCCAGAAACCGTTCTCTTTCGTCAGAGCATCTCGTAACTTATTTGAAAAGAATTTCTGCTTTAAAAGGGCGCTCTCTGTATGATTATGAGAAATCCGACATCCCTGAGTCTTCCCGACCTTGGTGGGAAGACGCTGAATCCTTATGGAGATTCGTTGAAGCAAGCCAGACAGACCCGCGAAGTGACCTGTTCACGGATTCCCCGTTTTACCTGGTTCGTTCTCTGGCGACCTTGATTGAAGCATTGGAAAAAGACAGGGATGTGCCATGGGAAATGCTTCCTTTTGTCGTTCCGTATGTCAATGGCATAAGAGAACAAGGATACGCCATCATTCCTTCAAAGGCAGGGGATGAATTCCGCGCTGTTTATATGCATCCGGTTACTCATGAAATAGGCATGATTTATATTGATTTCAAGCATTTCCAGAATTTGGATGAAATGAGCATGCTCCTCAACCTGAAAACTCCCATGGATTCCTTATTTTATTCCATTCATCACAATATGGAGGAAAATCTGAGATTCCTTCTGCGCCGGATGAATGAGCATGCTGATGATCCGTCTACCCCGCAGACACCTGATCAATTGATTCAGACGCTTGTGGATCATATTGGAAGGTCTTTGATTGATGATAAGCCGCTCATGATGCATCTGAACCCCAACGGGGCTTCAAACGTTGAATTTTTTTATGAGTTGATTTCAGAATTTGATAAAACCTGTACGAGACTGCAGTCGGACAACCTCAGACTGATGAGAATTCTTCAAGGGATACTGAAAAATCCGAAAGATGAAAAATTATTGAGTGAACTGTTCAATCTGTATTTTTTCGAGGACATCAATGAGACCCGTATATCTGAAGAGGATTTATCCGATCCTGATAAAAGACAAGCCCTGATAGACAGGATATACCGTTTATCCAGACGAAATACGGACATCATGGTTACCCTTCAAGAAAAAATTCGTTTTTTTAAGCAGATTCATTTCGAGGTTTTGAACTGGAAATTACGGGTCAAGGTCAAAGGCTCAAAGATGGGAAATCTTCACGATCTATTGGGATTGCAGCGGAGTGAATGGATGATGCCGATTGAAGATTTTATGTATCCTTCCACAACGAAAGTGGCGGGGTTCCGTGTGGCCAATCCCAGGCATTATACAAGACTCGGGGCCTATGGAACCATTGCGGTAGGAGCGGTGCCGCTGGACGCATCCGGTCATGTGGACATTGAAAAGCTGCTAGAAATGCTGGTTGAATTTGCCGTATCCACCCGTGACAGCATCAACCAGATAAAGAAATTGGGGGGGAACTGCACTACGCTCAATGTCAGTTCAGCACAAGAATGGCCCAACTCTCCGGAAATACAGGCGGTGAAAAGCATGGAGGAATGGATAGAAGAAAGTATGTCTGGAGTTTTTCTCAAAAATCTGCATGAAGTGATGAAAGAAGCCTATCCGGATATTCCTGACTGGGACGATCAGATGGAGAACAAAGTCAGGGTTGCGGTAATGGATTTTCTGCACTGTAACACCCGTTTTAGGGTTGTCGGTAGTACGGTTTTTGAGCCACAGCTGGGGCTGGTATTATCGAATGCCGCCATTGCGGCAGCATGGAAAAATATCTTTCCGCAGATGGGCGTGAAGCTTGATTTCATTAGAATCAGGGATTTGTTCATCAGAGCCATGAATAGAACCTACGGGCGCCGTACCAGCAGACCTCCGTCAAGCCTGCCTGCAGCAGCTTAATCCGTAATGGATAAAAAATAATCTTCCAGGTTTTTATAGGTGGCCTTATCCGGAATCAGGCTGGAAAGCGGCCCCTGCGTTATGATTTTTCCCTTGTGGATGATGGCGATAGTGTCAGCGAGTTCTTCGGCAACAGCGAGCTGGTGGGTGGAGAAAAACAGCAGCTTGTTTTTTTCTTTCACCAGGTGAAGAAACGTGTCCTTTAAAATCCTGGCTGTTTTGGGATCAATGCCGATCATGGGTTCATCCACAATCAGGATTTCGGGATTCCTCAAAAACGCCGAACAAAAAACAAGACGCTGGCGCATGCCGTGCGAATAATTTTTTGTGAGCTGGTCCAGCATGTCCTCCACCTGAAAAAGACGCGACATTTCTTCAATCTGACGATCCACTTCATTTAAAGGAAGCTCATATATTTCTCCGATGAATTTTAAAAATTCCCTTCCTGTCAGACGGTCGTATAAAAAGGGAAAATCAGGAACATACGACATCATTTTTTTATACCGGATGGGATCATCTTGAAAATCGTTTCCGTCAATCAGGATCCATCCGCTGGTAGGCCGGAGAAGTCCTACCATCATCCTGATCGTGGTGGTTTTACCAGCCCCGTTCGGTCCCAGAAAAGCTGTGATTTTTCCTGAATCCATTTTCAGGTCAATATTATCCACAGCCATATGATTGCCGTAGGATTTGGAAAGGGATTTTAAATGGATCTGCATATTCAAATGTTATGGTCATATAAAAAACACCCTGCGGGAGACCGCAGGGTGTTTCTAGAACCGTTGATGTTCAGCATAAAAGAGCTTGTTGTTAGAACAGTCCCCCCAGTTTGGGTTTTCCTCCGCCTAATAATCCTCCTGCACCTTCTTTTTTCTCATCGCCGCCTTTACCTTTGAATAGACCCTTGACTTTACCGGAGACCTGTCCGGACACCAGTTTTTTCCCGATGGTTTCAAAATCCGGTTTTATCAGCGTTTTGGCATCGGTTGTCCAGTTGCCTGAAATAGCCAGCGGGATAAGCAAGCCATTGTTTTCATAAGGAAGACGGTCTGACATGTCCTCATTTTCAGTCAGTTCATTGGTGGCTTTTTCAGATAAATTCATCTGGGCTTTAATGTCCACCAGGTTGTCAAAAGGCTGGGCTGTTCCTGTTGCCTTCATGATATAATCCGGGGTGCCTACCTGAAAACGGGTCAGGTAAACGGTGCCTTTTTCCATATTGAATGTGAGGATAAAATCTTCGATCACGGTTTCTGTGGTTGTGCCGGCTGCAGCCCTGGCTTTTTGTACTTTTGCAGCCAGTTTCGGCATGGCTTTCATGAGGAGGACGCTCATGGGATTGGCCGGATTATCCAGGGCAATATAAACCTGGTCCAGGAGGCTCCCGTCCTTGCTGATGCTTTTTCCGTCTTTCAACAGGACCTCACCCTTGCAGAATAAATTGGCCTTTAAATTCGGCGTGGTGACTCCGGTACCCTCCGCGTCCATTGAAACAATGAGTTTTCCGTAATAATTGGCTTCTTTGGCGTTTGCCTGCTGGGCCTTGTTGATGTCCATCTGATCAATCTTGAAGCTGGTCTTGTACGTCAGGGGATAAGCGATCAGGTTGGCCTCGGCTGTCTCATTGATGCTTCCGTCAAAGAGATTCATGCTCATGGGGTTTAATGTCAGCTGTCCCTTTTCCAGATGAACCTTGGTGATGAGGTTTTCAACGAGGTTCTTTTCATAGTAAATTTCCTTGATGTTCACTTCTGAGTCCAATGTGATCTTGTCGATAAACGGGATGTTCCTTAAATCCGGTTCAACCGGTTCTGAGGCGGCGGCGGATTCAGATGCAGGTTTTTCTTCAGGAGAGGTTTCCGGTGTTTGTTCAGCTGAAGAAGAAGCTGATTCGGCCGGTGCCTGCGGCAAGGCTTTCAATAATTCATGAACGACGATTTTATCACCGGTCAGTTTCATGTCGATGACCGGATTGACTTTGTTGGGATTCAATCCTTTGACGTTCATGTTAAAAGCCAGGTTCGTTTCCTTGTGATTGAATTTGAAATCCTCGATTTTCAGAACATCTTCATTGACATTCAGTTCAAAATTGCGGAAACCGAGATTCAGGGTTTCCTTGGGAACCAGCTCAGCCTTGACATCCAGTTTTCCTTTGAAAATGGCGGTGATCTTGGATTGGATGTCTTCCGGGATATTACCATTCATGATCTGCTGCAGCACGTCTGACGAAACCGATACCTGAAGACCGGTTTCCAGATCTGTCTGGATTTGATTCTTATCAGCAATGGGAGGCGTGGACACTTTAAAGGTGAAATTGAATCCTTCCTCGAGAGTGCCTTTTCCTTCCCAGCCTAATGTCACCGAGGAGACAGGGATTTGAGCCAGTTGTTCTTTGGGAATGAATGCTTCGAGGTCTGAAAATGATCCCAGTTTGATTTTGCCGTTCAAGCCGAGGTTGAGTTTGGCGATGTCAGGAGGGATCGTTTTGACCGGTCCCACAGACACGCCGATATTGATGGTGGTTTCTTTTCCAATGGTTGTGTCCAACTCCAGTTCAACCGGCCGGTTGAGGGAGATGTTTTTTATCGCCAGGTCGAAATTGGGAATATCAAAGGATTTTTCCACACCATCGGCATCTTCTTTGGTGAATTTAAGTTTAGCCTTGCTGATTTGGATGAGGGCCACGTTGAAATCCACCGGGATTGTTGTAGGTGATTGTTCAGCGGTTGTGGTGGCAGCGGGTTTTTCCTCAGGCTGGGGTTCCTCTTTGGCTTCGGATTCTTCAGGAGACTCTTTCCCTGCCGGAGCCAGCATGTCTGAAAAATTAAAGGACCCGTCTTTGAATTGTTTGACGTTGATTTCAGGTTCGTTCAATATGATCTTGGAGATTTCCGCTTTCAACGGATTGATCTTCACATCCAGTTTATTCAGCGCGATGAAATTGGCTGTGCCTTCCTTGTTCTTTAACGCAACATGATCCACGATCAAAGCAGGGGGAAGAACGGAGAAATTGATTCCGCCGAATTCCGCCTTTCTTTTGGTGGCTTTTTCGATCTGTTCCACAACCATGGTCCGGAATTCGGGTTTCTGAACATAGCTCTTTCCGTAGAAATAGCCGGCTATCAATCCCCCGATAACGAGGACCAGCAGTGCTACGATAAGGATGACGACGAATTTCAATAATTTTTTCAAAGTGAATTCCTCCTTCTTTATTTTTTCTAAAATGAAAGAATTCATTCTATTCAAATAGATGCTTCAGTCAAGCAGAGATGACGTACTATTTGCATTTTTTTCATGAGTGGTTAATAATGGCATGTTAAAATTAGGATGCAGGAATAAGAGTCATGAATAGGAAGGCCGTCATACGACTGTCGATAATTTTTGAGGCATTGTTCATCGGTATTGGTTTCCTGATCCGGAAGATGACCAGGATGCCTTATCCTAAATAAAGAGGTGGCAGATGTTTCCTCGAACACGCAAGAAATGGAACAACTGGCTGCGTCATTGAAAAACAGGGTCCGCATTTTAGCTTCAGACATGGGCCCCAGGAATTATCTATAATCTCAACAATCTAGATAAATCAGTTGTATGGATTGAAGATCAATTCAGGCAATTCGGTTATCAGCCTGCGAAGTACGGTTATGTGAGCCGTGTGCTTTCATCATGCGAACATGAACCTGTTCCGAAGGATGTCCTGTTGTATAACATGGAAGGGGAATTAAAGGGGACTGCTCATCCGGAAAGGATTTATGTCATTGGCGCCCACTATGATTCGGTCGGAATAGACGCCTGCCCTGGCGCAAACGATAATGCATCAGGCGTGGCAGGGATGCTTGCTTTGGCAGAAATGTTTGCCGGAAAATCCCTGGCCGTTACCTTGAGATTTGTTGCTTTTTTCAATGAGGAACCGCCCTTTTTCTGGACCCAGGACATGGGGAGCCTGTTGTATGCAAAACAATGCAGGGAGAAAAATGCATCGGGATTTTAAAAAGATACGCCAGTATCTCCTCTGAAGGAGGGGCGTTTCCATCTTTATTGACCGGAATCGGATGGTCGGATCATTCCTCATTCTGGCAGATGAATTATCCTGCTTTGATGGTGACGGACACGGCCTTTTACCGTTATCCCTACTATCATACCTTCGAGGACACTTTAGATAAACTGGATTATGCCTCGATGGCTGAGGTCGTGAAAGGTCTGGTACAGATGATCAGGGAAATCGATTAAACATTCTCTGTTATTTTTTCCATTTCTCCCAAATTTGTGGCTGATAACCGCAACTCGCATTCATTCCCATCCTGACAATCGGGGTTTTAAAAAGAAGCGGATATTCCAACAGAGTCTGAAATGGATCAAAGAGCATGTATTTCAGGTTCAATTTTTCATATTCTTTGCTTTGTTTATCCAGGAGTTCCTCCAGGGGGACTGCTTTCATTATTTTTTCCAGCTCGCCATAACTTATAGCTTTTTCCATGAGGTTCACAAACTGATAAGGGATCCTGCGTTCCTTGAAATACCGTTCTGTTTTCTGGGTATTCCGGCATTTTTTAGTTCCGAAAATTTGCCAGCTCATTGTTCAATTCTTCCTCGCGTTTTTATATTGTTATTGAGCATCGTTTCTATCCGATTTATTGTATTATTGCCATTTACTTTTTTATTCTTTTTTTTATTTTTGTTAAGAGTTTCGAATGGATGGGATTGTACGGCACGGACACTATGTCCGAAGCAAAAGAAGTATTCCGCCCGGGACGACCTCCCGCGCTGAACGGAAATACTTTTCATTCCTTCAGCTTTTTCCGTATATTCACAACCATGATTACCGTTCAGAATCTGATTAAGCGTTATGTGACAAGGATTTTATTCGACCGGATCTCCTTCAGCATCAATTCCAGAGAGCGGATTGGTCTGGTGGGCAGAAACGGGCACGGGAAGACCACGCTGCTTAAGATCATCAAGGGGGAAGAAACCTATGATGAAGGGGTTTTAAGCATCCCAAAGGGATATCGAATCGGTTACCTGAGCCAGCATTTGCGGTTCACCCGATCCTCGATTTTGGAGGAAGTGTGCCAGGGGCTCCCTGAATACAGGAAGGAAGAGGAATGGACCGTCAAAAAAGTCCTGTTGGGACTGGGCTTTTCTGAAAAGGATTTTATGCGTCCGCCTGATGAATTTTCCGGCGGGTTCCAGGTTCGGCTCAATCTTGCCAGCGTGCTGGTTTCTGAACCTGATTTGCTTCTTCTGGATGAACCCACCAATTTTCTTGATATTGTTTCCATCAGGTGGCTTACGGATTTTTTGAAATCCTGGAGAAGTGAGATGATCGTAGTCAGCCATGACCGGGATTTCATGGACAATGTTTCTACGCACATTTTGGGGATCCACAGGAAGAAGATTAAAAAGGTACAAGGAGACACTAAAGCCTACTACGACCAGATCAGCCTGGAAGAGGAAGTCCATGAAAAAAGAAGACAGAATGATGAAAGAAAACGCAGACAGATGGAAGTCTTTATTTCCCGGTTCCGTGCCAAGGCAAGGCAGGCCAATTTAGTTCAGTCCCGCATCAAAACACTTCAGAAACGCCAGGTTCTGCAGAAGCTGGATAAAATTTCTTCTCTTTCCTTTTCCTTTCAATTAGCCCCGTTTGAGGCGAAATACCTCTTTCAGGCACATGGACTGACCTATTCTTATTCCAGGCATGCCCCTTTTTTAATTGAGGGTCTGGATCTCATTGTCGGGAAGAATGACCGGATCTGCGTCATTGGGAGGAATGGAAAAGGAAAAACCACGCTCCTTAAACTTCTGAGCGGACAGTTGTCTCCGGTCCGGGGAAACATCAAGCCGCATCCCATGATGAAAATGGCCCATTATGAACAGGCCAACACCATCCAATTGAATTCCGAATTGTCGGTGGAGGAGGAAATAGGTCAGTCCAGCCCAAGCAAGGAAAAAAAAGTGATCCGGGACATCTGCGGAGCCATGATGTTTTCCGGGGACGATGCCCTTAAAAAAATCAGGGTATTGTCAGGAGGAGAAAAGTGCCGTGTTTTGATCGGCAAGCTCTTAGCCTCCCCTGCCAATCTGTTAGTATTGGATGAACCGACCCATCATCTGGACATGGAATCAACTGAGGCTCTGATTGAAGCCGTCGAGGATTTTGACGGTGCGGTCATCATGGTCACGCATAATGAGCATATCCTTCACAGGATTGCCACCCGACTGATTGTATTTCAGAAAAATGCCCAGCTTGTTTTTCCGGGTACGTATCTGGAATTTCTTGAAGACGTGGGCTGGGAAGAGGAAAAAGAGTCAGTGGATCCTATTTCGGGAAAGGGAACGGATAAACAGATGACCCGGAAAGACCTGAAAAAGATCCGTGCTGAACAGATAGCAGCCCGTTCAAAAGTTTTATCTCCCTATAAAAAAAAGATCGAGAAATTGGAACATCAGATCACTCAACTGGAAGTGCAGAAAGCAAAAGATTCACAGGCATTAGTGGTGGCGACGGAAACACAGGACAAGGGGGCCATTGTGAGTTTTTCCAGGAGCCTGGGATTTCTGCAGATTGAAATAGACCGGCTTTACCAGGAGTGGCAGGACATCTCCGATCAATACGAGCAGGAAAAAGATCAATTTGAAATGGGTTCTTCAGATAGAAGCTTTTAATTGACCCGGCTGCCTTTCATTAGGAAGATGATCATGGATGGAAAATGTGGGAAGCCATCGGGGCTTTTGTGCGATACGGGGGAGCAGGATAACGGTCCGCAGGATATTCATGAGTGAAGTGCTGTTAAAATTAATCGGGTTTGCCGCGAGAATGGTTTTACGAGGGTTTATAAAACGTAAACCCGGCCATCCTTTTACTGTTTCTGATTTTGATATTAAAAAATATGCCTCAGGTCCTGACGGAATAAAAGTACAGGGGATTTTTACCTTAAAGAATAACCTCCGGATCAGGAATCGGGCATCTGAGTTTGATTTTAAGATCGATCATTCATCTTCGCGTTATATCTGGATTGGTTCTGTTTTAGATGAGCTCTCTCCCCAACAGAAAAAACAATTCATTTTTCGCGCGACTGACTCCCAAAATCACGATGATAAAGAGCATCATTATGAAATAGCGTTTAAAGATCCTTTTGGAAGGGTTTATCATTCAGAGCATCAATCAACAGGGACCGGCTCCATTCGAAGTGTATAAAATGAGGGATGCCATAACCGTTATACAGCGTGATTTGATTCCTTGCAGGTTTTGCATGAAGGATTCCGGGTGAGGGGGATTTTTCTAAAATTCATGGTTTTGATATCAAAAGTGAGAAGTGTATTGGTGAGGAGTGGGTTGATGTGCAAAATGAATTTCAGGCATTCTGCGGCCTGGACAGAACCTAAGATTCCCGGAACGACTCCAAGCGGGCCTGCCGGAGCGGGCGGCTCTGGAGGCGGGATTTCCCCAAAGACGCAGCGGTAGCAGGCGGAGTGCTGCGGCAGAACGGTCATGGTTTGTCCGCTGTATTCTGAAATCCCTGCATGGGAAAAAGGGATCAATTGTTTAATGCAGGCATCATTGATCAGGAATTTGGATGCGAAATTATCAGTGGCATCCAGGACAAAATCGTATCCTTTAATGATGGAAGAGGCGTTTTTTTCAGTGATCATTTCAGGATAAGGTATCGTCTTAACAAATGGATTCAAGGAACTGATTTTGTCTGTGGCGGATCTGGCTTTATTTTTTCCTATGTCTTTTGTCGTATGGATGATTTGTCTCTGCAGATTGGAGAGTTCCACGTTGTCACCGTCAGCCAGTCCCAGGGTTCCGATTCCGGAAGCGGCCAGATAAAGGGCTATAGGAGAGCCCAGTCCGCCGCAGCCGATGACCAGTACTTTTGCCTTGGCGATCAGACGCTGGCCTGAAGGTCCTATTTCCTTTAAGAGCAGGTTCCTTTTATAGCGTTCCAGTTGTTCGTCAGTAAAAGAAGGCATGTTTTCCGGCTCCCGTTTATAGCGTGGTGGGGATAAATAGGTTACAGGTGTTTTATTAAAATATAATTGTCCGATTTAATTATCAACTATAGTTTCCATCTCTGATTGGATGGGGAGTAGTGGTTATTAATAGGGCATGCCGGTTTTAAATTTAATTGAGGCATCCTGATAAAATATGGTAATGCTTTATAACCGAACCGGATTTGTCCGGTTTACGTTTTCAGGTATGAAACCAAAAATGAATTTGTGACAGGAAACATGAATTTCCGGATTGAAACCGACAGCATGGGCGAGATGAAGGTGCCGTCTGAAAAATACTACGGCGCCCAGACGGAGCGGTCGCTTTATCATTTTAAGATCGGCACGGAACGCATGCCTATGGAAGTGATTTACGCGCTTGCATTGATCAAAAAGGCATCTGCCCTGACGAACCGGGAATTAGGACTGCTTCCCAAAGTCAGGGCGGATCTAATCGTCAAAGCCTGCCATGAAATACTTCAAAAAAAGCTGGATGATCATTTTCCCTTATCTCTTTGGCAGACCGGGAGCGGAACTCAGACCAATATGAATGTCAACGAAGTGATTGCCAATAGATCCATTGAGATTTCTGGAGGACAATTGGGGAGTAAAGTTCCGGTTCACCCCAATGATGACGTGAATATGGGGCAATCATCCAATGACGTATTTCCTTCGGCCATGCATATGGCCGCAGCAGGGGTTATCTGTAAACGGTTCGTGCCTGAGCTGACGCGTTTGCGGGATGCTTTTTATAAAAAGGAAAATGAGTTTAGAGGTTTCCTGAAGATAGGACGCACTCATCTGATGGATGCGACTCCCCTGACATTAGGGCAGGAATTTTCAGGTTATGTCCAGCAACTGACATATGGAGTGGAAAGAATCAACTCCAGTCTGCCCCGTTTATACGAGCTTGCCCTGGGGGGAACAGCAGTCGGAACCGGGATGAATACCCATCCTGATTTTGCCGCCAAAACAATCAAAAAAATCGCAAAAGAAACCGGATTGCCTTTTATTCC
>JAFGBW010000264.1 GCA_016932965.1 Candidatus Auribacterota bacterium | reverse complement strand
GGGCCGATGAATTATTGAAAATCGCGCTCCTTCATTTCAAGGATGACCGTGATACGCAAAAAATCCTTGAAGACACCTACCTGCAAATGCATCAGGAATGGAAGGAACGTAAGAAATCTTTGCGGAAAAAATGACTTTTCTGATTTCTGTTTTTTTAAAAATCCGGAGTTATCCACAAAAAAAAAAGAAATATTCAAACGTTTCTAAACATGGCTCAAAAACATGATGCGGAATCATGAAAATCAAAGACGTCATGAGTCATTATAAAAAACGCCCGGAAAAAATTTTACCTTTATTAAACCGGATAACGCGAACGGCATACATTGATATTCCAATAAAATATGTCCGCGCCGGATTTCATGAAAGACAAACTTCCATCCTGGATATTGAAAAAGCCTTATAAAATCGATCCAATATCATGGGTCATGCTGACATCAGTGTTGAAAGAGGGATGGTACTTTTCGCCTCGTTTTCTTTGATCGATTTCAGTATTGCTACCAGTTCTTTTTTGAATGTATCTCTGTCCTGACCGAATTCCCGAAGAATTCTCTGCCTGATTTTATTTGCTTTTCCTGCCTTGAGGCCCTGCGTCCTGGCTAAAATGAGAGGCTCCAGCAAAAGAGCGGGGTCCACCGATTTCCACTTAAGTTCCTTCATCAATGCATCAAAATTGCCCTCAATTTCATCGGGGTTATATTTATATAATAAGACCTGTAATAACGGGACCGCTTGAACCAGACTGGATTGTTCCATTGGGATCGGATCCGTTGATCCCGCGGCATGACGTCCTGCTATCCGGTCCAATTGATTGGAAACCTCCGAGAGTTCTTCTATGTTTTTGATCGGATCTTCCCCTCCGTCCGGAATCATTTCCAGGACACTGGTTTTTCCTCCCGAAATGAGATGATTGAAATGAGCCTGATATCTGATTAAAAGGTCCCTTGTTGAATCAGGCACCTGCGCCTGTCTTTCCGGAGGAAGATTATCAAAAACATCTTTTAAAACCATGGAAGCCTCGAGGACCCGGCGGTACATTTTAAACGGTTCGGCTTCAAAGGCATTCTTTTTATTTCTCACCCAGTATTCCCTGTGGGCCCTGGCCCTTTGCAGAAGAACATACACCCTGTTTATGGAAAGATACAAAGGAATGGGTTGCATGAAATTGGAATACGGTGTGCCGAATAAGGGAACGGCGGATTGAAGCAATCCCAGACGCCAGTCATCCAGGTCCTTACCTCGGACTGCTTCGTCCCATTCTTCCGGGTGGGATAAATTCAAATGCAGTATAGGTGCGGAACGGATCCTGGACATTCTCAGCAATTCATTCAGGACCTGAAGGTAGGCCTCACCCCCTTCTCCTGATTCATCGGAAGTAAAATGAATCTCCAGCCATCTTTTTTCCTGTTCCCTGATTCTTCTGACGGTTTCCACCACTTCAGAGGCCTGGTATACGGCGCCCCGCTGAATGGGACTCAATTTCAATCGCGATTCGTAATGAGATTTTGTCACATCAAAGGAGGAATAGGTCAGCATCGTCCAGTCATAATCGGACGGCTGGGTGCTTTCCTCCCCCCAGATCGAACTGCCCAGAACCAAAAGCGAACGGAAATGACTGGGAGTGATATCATGCATCACGGTCGTATAGGCTATGAGGAGTTGTATGGCAATTCTTCTGGCCACGGTGATTTTTGACGAAAAGGTCAGCTGATTCCATAACGCGTTATACCGGCGGTCCTCAAGATCAATTAAAATTTCTTCAAGCCTTTGTATGAGTGCATCCCTGATTTTATCCAGTCCTTTGATCCGGGTGATCCTCTTATAAAACAGGTCATGCATGTCAGAGCCTTCTTCCTCCATCTCCATTTTGATAAGCATGACAATGGATTGCGGCGTCATGAGCTGGTATGACAAAGGGGCGAGACTGCTCGAGGCTGTCTGATCCTGTATTACGGCATGAGAAACCGGGCGGCCTTCCTCCCTGACAATCAAATCAACATAGCGCAATATCTGTTCGGAAACGGATTCTTTTTCTGAAATCAATTTCTCAAAAAAGACTTTATCTCGGTCTGTCCCCAGGATCATGGAACTGAACATGGAGGACAATCTTTTAATCAGAACCGTTCCCTGGTCGTCAGGATGGATCTGACCATCTTGGGCACTCAATGCGGCGTCAATGAGTACGGCACACAATACGACATCTTCCACCCATTCCAGGTCGCGAAACAGGGTGGTTTCCCTCCCGGCACTTTCAAGATACCGGGTGATATTGGATTTCAATATGTTTAACAGATCGGACGGAGTTCCGGGAGACAAAGTCTTGTCCCCCCAAAGGGGGAAATAAAAACCCTCTGGTGAACAGCTGCCGTATTGGGTTTGAATATATTCAGCGATCCGTAATTTATTCTGCCAGAGAAAATGAAATCTGGGGGATTTTCTGAAAGGGATGACGTCCGGATTCAAACCGGGTCGGCCTGTTTCCCTGGAAGAGATTAAAAAAATATGCTCAGCAGGAAGAACGTATCCGATGCCCCATATGGAGGAGTATTCAGCCAGTCCGATTCGTGGGGGTCCTTCAGCCGGAACAAGATAAACCGAACTCCCGTATAACAGGGCGGCAATTCTGACCAAAACTTCAGTCAATGCTTTATCAGACAGCCGGGATAAAAATATCCGGCTCAACGGGTCCTGTTTAATGAATTCATAAACACGGATCAATTCATCCCATTCAGTCGGGCTCAATTCCAGGTTAGGTTTGGAACTGATCACCGCCCGGACTTGCTGAAAAATTTCAAGATCAGGGTCCCTGGTTCCTGTGGTTGGAGAAATCGCGTAACATAAATGGATCAAAAAGGTCAGAACCCCTGTCAGGATATATCGATAATAATAATGGCTGTTCATCCGGATAAAACCTCTGTTTATATTATACCTGAAATTATGATAATAAACAAGTGGGCGGATGTATTTGTAACGTGTAAGGCACAAACAGGATCATTCAGAAAATGTCAGGACCGATTTCACAGACTGAAGCGGGTCAGATGATCTTCATCATGAAAAACATGATTATTTTCTTTTTCCAAACTGCCCGGTTACGGCCTTAACGACCTGCCTGAGTATTTGCGCACTGGGCACAGCCGGGAGCAGGTTGTACAGGCTCGTAAGGCGTTTAAGGTATTCCTGTCTCAAGGACAAATTGCTCAGTTCCGACAGCGAAAAGGTTTTCAATATGGCGGTCAGGGCCTTGATGCAGAAATCCACGTTCATGTTCCTGCCGCTCAGAAAATCAATGATGAATTCGTCGCCGAAAATCCCCATGCCTCCGATGGCCTTGTTGAGCATGGAATCGGAAAATTTAGCGAGCATGTCCGATATGATCAGATGGACTTCAATGCCCGGTATTTTGGCGGAGAGTATTTTTGTCTTATAATCCCTGAGCTGCATTTTTCCGTTCACATACCCTTGAGCGAATTCACTGACAACAAGAGACTCCTCGAGGCACCGGGAGAAAGAAAATCCGGATGAGGGCAGCGGTGTGTTGGCGCTGTCCCCGAACAGGATGAACCCCGGTACGAAAAAGTTTGCCTGGGAGCCGAGCGGAATGTTCCCCATTCGTTTTTTAAACACAACTCCCTTGATCCCTCTTTGCGAAAGGTATTTCCGTAAAAGCGCCTCCTTCTCATCGCGGTTTGACGGGGTCAGGGATGAAAAGAAAAAAATACCTGCCATGACAATTCCTGGGCCGAGCGGCACGACCCAGAAATAATCGCTTCCGGGAAAATACGAATCATAAAGAAAACATGTTTTCGGATCAAATCCATCGGCGTTTTTCAAAAAGAGAGAGAGGCACCCCATATCAACGGTGTCATTTTTAAGGCGGCAGCTGGACAGAATGCGCGACTCATATCCCATGGCGTCGATGACAAGCCGCGCCCGATAGGCCCCTTTTTCCGAATGGATCACGACAAGGTTTCCGTCATGACGATAATTGACGAACGCCTCCTTCCCGCGGATTTTCGCTCCGGCTTTGACGGCTTGTTCGGCGAGAAGGATCAGCGCACGTTCCTCGTCAATCGGGAAAAGAAAATTCTTTCTGCATTCATAACGGCTGCCGAGGTAGCTGGAAAAGACAACCCTGGAATACCTCCGGATCACGCATTCAGACAGCGCAAACCGGTCGATGACATACCCGAAGGTGAGCCAGGTTTTCTGTGTCATGCCGATGGCGTTTTGTTCAAGCACCAGGACGCGTAGTCCCTTTTTTGCGCAGTTAAGGGCCGAGGACAAACCCGCCGGACCCGCGCCGAGAATAATGATGTCGTAAACAGGGGATTTTTCCATGAACTGTTTCTATTCCATATCGTTGAATTCACTGACTCTATCATTCGCGCAGCAAATTTTGAATCCGTGAAATGTCTAGTTATTTTATTTTTTAAACCCACGAAATACACGAAATTTTTTTCGTGTATTTCGTGCTTTTCGTGGTTTCTAATAAATTAATTGACCTATTTTTCTCCAGGATAACAATAAATAAACAACATTTTTTTACTTCTGACATATCACGCTGCCGCATCCGGTTGTAAACCGGCCCGGTACAGGGTATTTTCTATCTGGCTATCAGATTCTTTATTTCTTCCGTACTCAAAAGCTTCCCGGATGAAACCACTTTGCCGTCCAGCACAAGGGCCGGCGTCATCATCACACCGTATTGGGTGATTTTATCCATGTCCGCCACTTTCAAAACTTCAGCCTGGATATTCAGTTCTTTTACAGCTGTTTCGGCATTGGAAGTGAGCTGTTTGCATTTGGGGCATCCCATGCCCAAAATTTCAATTTTCATTTTAAATCTTTCCTTCTGATTCTATCTGTTGTTGATTTCATTATTACTCCTCGCTTTTATGACGTACATTACCTGCACAGTATCCCTTCTGCCCTTACAGATGAAGGCATGCTGTAACCAGGAACCCCCTTTCTTTCTATCCTGCCGTCATACCGAATAACATTCCTGCAATCGTAGACATGACGATGACCAGACTTACATAAACAAGGGTTTTTCCGGTTCCCAGGATGCTCCTGATGACCAGCATGCTTGGAAGGCTGAGTGCCGGTCCTGCCAGAAGAAGCGCCAGGGCAGGTCCCTTCCCCATGCCTGAACCGATCAG
>JAFGBW010000263.1 GCA_016932965.1 Candidatus Auribacterota bacterium | reverse complement strand
TCGAATTAAACCACATGCTCCACCGCTTGTGCGGGCCCCCGTCAATTTCTTTGAGTTTTAACCTTGCGGCCGTACTCCCCAGGCGGTCAACTTAACACGTTAGCTCCGGCACAGAGAAGGTCGAAATTCCCCACACCAAGTTGACATCGTTTACTGTATGGACTACCAGGGTATCTAATCCTGTTTGCTCCCCATACCTTCGTGCCTCAGCGTCAGCAACAAAATAGTAAGCCGTTTTCACCGCTGGTGTTCCTCTCAATATCTACGCATTTCACCGCTACACTGAGAATTCCACTTACCTCTTTCGCACTCAAGACAGGTAGTTTGAAATGCCGTTCTGAGGTTGAGCCTCAGGCTTTCACGTTTCACTTACCCATCCGCCTACGCACCCTTTACGCCCAGTGATTCCGAACAACGCTTGTACCCTCCGTATTACCGCGGCTGCTGGCACGGAGTTAGCCGGTACTTCCTCTCCAGGTAATGTCTGGTACCGATGGTATTAATACCGGTACTATTCCTCCCTAGTGACAGGACTTTACAACCCGAAGGCCTTCATCGTCCACGCGGCGTCGCGTCGTCAGGGTTTCCCCCATTGCGAAAGATCCTCGACTGCAGCCTCCCGTAGGAGTCTGGGCAGTGTCTCAGTCCCAATATGCCCGACCAGCCTCTCAGCCCGGGTACCCATCTTTGCCTTGGTAGGCCATTACCCTACCAACTAGCTAATAGGCCGTAAGCCCCTCCCTGACCGGCAGCCTTGCGGCCACCTTTCCTACATCGGAATTACCGATGCAGCGTATCCGGTATTACCATCGTTTTCACAATGCTATCCCCATGTCTGGGGTAGGTTACCTACGTATTACTCATCCGTTTGCCACTATTCCTTGCGGAACCGTTCGACATGCATGCCTGATCCACGCCGCCAGCGTTCGTTCTGAGCCAGAATCAAACCCTCCAAAAATTAATTAAATTAACTTTTAAAGAGAATGATCCACTTAAAAAATAAATCACTCTTAAAATGACAAGAGTCGTTTGATTCATAGAATCAAACCACTTCCCGCTCATCGCATCACGCAATTAATTTCAAAGAACTCAAAGGACTTTTCCTATAGTGCCAATATTTTATTATAAATAAATTGGTCGTCAATTGAATTGTCTTTTTTTCCGGGAAATCCGGATTAAAAGGGCAGTTTGTTTATCAGTTCCCCAACATTACGTCAACAAGAATTTTTTATTTTTTTTAAAGAATTGAAAATACGGATAAAAAGGAACTATTCCTGAATCAAATCCCTTTTGTAACTGGCGATCGAAGGTGAATGGTTGCGCATATATAACATCATGGTGAAGAGCTCGCCTCGGTATGCTTCTTCCAGTTCCGCCTCTGTCGCCGGAGTGGAAGGGGATGATTTGGAATACCAAACGACTGTTGTTGTACTGGCATTGTAATTCAATGATTTAGTCGGGTTCAGCATGTACACGCTGATTTTGATCATAGCGGGCGGTTTATTAAACCAGGGATCGTCTTCGGTCGGATCAGCATTAACGAGAGTGTAATGGGCCGGATTCGCTGGGTCCAGGGGTGTCCCGGCTTCATCTGTTATAGGGGTTCCGGAAAAAAGCCGGGGATAACTCGAGGTTGAAATATTATTATTATCAAATGCCCGGAACGATATGGGCGCATTTTGATAAAGCCATAATTCACTGGAAGTGAAAGATCCGCTCCCGGAACTATACTCATTGTACCGGTGATCCCGCTCATCAATGGTGGCAATCTGGTAATCGGAAAGATTATCATAAAAATGATTGTAGTAATCTGATTCGGTTGGATTGACCATATCTGTTGTAAAAGAGGGATAACGAATTCGGGAATCCCACCAGTCCTGGCAATACCGGGTGATGATTTTATTGCCATTGGTATCGATGCCTTCCACGACATCATAATAATATTCAAAATGGATCGCCCGGCATACCATCATTTCTTTCACAGAATAAAGATGATCCGGGACAAGGCCGTCCAGGCTGTAATTGATCAGCTCCTGATTCCTGTAATCTTCAAGCCAGTAGGGAATGGGCCGCATTGTCGTATATTGATAAGGGGTTCCCGGATTATTGATATCCCCGCTCGGCTGCCAGGTAAAATTGCTTTGAAGGTTGTCCGTTGGAATCAAACGAAAAACGTGATTCTCAAACATGGTTGGCGGTGGCGGATTTCCTGTTAGATTATTGAAATTGTATCTTCTGGAGCCGTAATAATGCACTTTTCTGGGGACCGCTATCAGGGCATTCACTCCTTTCTGGATGTATTCCTCGATGGACATCTTTTCAACCACAATGGTGCCGAATTCAATCCAGTGCGGCCCTCCCATAAAATCATAAACCTCTCCTACGCCCGAGCCGTGTTCTGTTGCTCCGATCTGGGCTGAAGTCAATTCCTTGCAGATTTTATTGAAAAATTTCTGCATCTGTTCGTAACGATGAGCCCCCACAAATACCGAATCCAACGCTTTCATGGTGCGGTCAAATACGATAAAAACAGTATAGACGAGGATAGATAAGATGGACATCGCCAGGATCATTTCCAAAAGCGTGAAGCCCTGTATTTTTATGGATTTCATTAATTTTCTCATGATTTAATGATAACAATTTTATTAAAAAAAGTAAATTAATTTAACAGTATTTTATCTTGATTTTTTGAAAGTCAATTAAAGATGTTTAAAATCTGATCAAATTGTCCTTGGAAACTAAGCTGGAGCAATAATGAAACACGGTTGAATATTGGTTATTTTGTTCTGGATGACTTATGACGGCCGTTGAGATTATTCGAGAGGTTTGCCCCGAGCGAAGCCGGAAGGGTTCGAAATGATATGAAAACCCATTTTTTTAAACAGCGTCAAATTGACTTGGTTATATCAAATAATCATGCGGCTCAACCGCGTATGACACGGGTCAGATTGAAGATAGGTTTCAAGACTGCCAGCGCCATGAATAAAATCAGACAGCCCATGACAACAAGAAGGAGAGGTTCCAATAAAGTGGTAAGATTGCGGATTTCATAATCCACTTCTATATCATAAAAGTCAGCTACTTCCATCAGCATGTCGTCTAATTTACCGGTTTGTTCTCCCGCACTGATCATTTGAATCACCATCGGAGGAAAGACACCGCTCAATTTCAGTTGTTCAGAAATAGATTGTCCTTCCAATATGGAACTTCTCAAATCCTTGATGATCGTGACAATGACTTGACTGTTTAATGTGTTTTCCGTTACGGCCAGTCCCTGAAGAACCGGAAGTCCGCTTTTGATCAGTGATCCGAACGTTCTGGAGAATCGCGCCAGGTTATATTTTAAAATCAACTGGCCAAAAATCGGGACTTTCAACAGAAATTGGTCAATATTAAAACGTCCCTGGGAAGTACTCCGGTATTTTCGAAACAATATGATTCCGACGACAACAGTCGCCGCGACGGCCCACCAGAAATTCTTTAGAAAAGCGCTCAGCCCCAGCAAAGATCTGGTAGCAAGTGGAAGATCCACTCCCATTGAGCCATACACGCTGATGAAACGAGGCAGAACAAAAATCAACAGAATCGAAATAACGGTCATGGCCAGGATAAGCAATATGACGGGATAGAACAGGATGCTTTTTAATTTAGACCGGATTTCAGCCTCCTGTTTGCCTATGATCACCAGCCGGTTGAGCACTTCATCCAGACGGCCGCTGATCTCTCCTACATTGATCATGGAAACAAAAAATTTGGAAAAATAAGCAGGGTGTTTTTCTACGGCACTGGCAAAGCTGGTTCCTTTTTCGATATCAGAAAAGATTTGTTCCAGCACTTTCTTGAGTACCCAATTTTGCGTCTGCTGAATGATATTCCCAAGAGAACTTAAAATGGGGAGTCCGGCATGGATCATACTGGCTAATTGACGGGTAAAAAGGAGAATTTCTTTACCCCCTACCTTTTGGAAACGCATTTTAAAAGCGAGGAGATGCTCTTCCCATGATGAAAGGGGGGTTACGCTCAAAATAGTATAATTGAGAGACCGGAGCGAGGCCGCAACGGTTTCGAGATTGACTCCGACCGTTCTCCCTTTGATGAGAAGTCCGAATTTGTCCCGCACCTTGTAATTATAGACAGGCATAACCACTTTCAATTGATGATTGATGTATTAACATAATTCTATCATCAGATTCTATTAAGGAAACTAAAATTATTTCTTACATGAGAATTTTGCTGTACGCTTCCCGCAAGCGGGGCCCCATCGACTTAAAGGAATGATTCTCTTGATAATGATGCGATGCTTTTCTGGACAGATTCAGCATTTCTTCAGGAAAACTGATTAAAAAATGGATCAGGTGGCTTACTTTAGTTGAATGATAATCTTCCACCACAAGACAGGTTTCACCGTCTACCAAAATATCTTCCAGATCAGGTATCGGCTCTGTGATCAGAAGCTTTCCTTCCTTAATGACAGACATCAATAGAAAAAAATACTGACTGGGAGAATACATTTTATTTTTATTCCCGTCTGTGATCAGTCCGTCATAATTCAATAAAGGAAAATCAGTGAGATCCGTGATGGAAACATAACGGGCGTAGGTTTTACCCAGGATATGTTTTTGAAGATATTTTTTTATTTTGGAATCAAAACAAACCCACGATAGGGATAATACATGATTGGTGATGAGAATTTTTTCCAGGCTGTGATGGATGGTTTCTATGTATTTTTCGTCTAATTCCGAAATCAGAACGGCAAAATTGAATATTTTTTTTTCCGTTGATGGCGTGCTCGGCTGTTCTTTAAAAAAATAATGGCTTTCCAGTGATTCTTTCAAAATCTGAACTGGGTATTCCGGAGACAGGTCGTGGACCGTCTGCTTTGTTTTTGAGTTGGGGACAAAAATAGCCGCCACTTGATTTCCCTTGTTGGAAAAAAGGTCCTTCGAAGTAAAAAAGGATTTCGGTGCATATCGATAGACGGAAAAAACCACCGGAAGATGACATTGCTTTCCTATGCTCAAAACATTATCCAAGAGACGGTCATGATGACAATGAAGAATATCCGGATTCTCTTTCAGTACTTGTTCTTTCATGGCTTCTTCAGAATAGACCGTATTCAAAGGGGATGGCACATAGATGGAAGGGACGGTTTCACCAGGGTCCAGAAAATCGCAGATCACGGAATCGATGCCCTCTGTTTTAAAATAATAATTATAAAACGGGCATTCCTTTAAAAACAATCGCGTATTGTAAAAATAATGTAAAATCTTCAATCAACTTCCTCATTCCGGCTACGGGTCTTCAAAGCAGTGAGCTGATGGTTTCCTTTTGCTTATCATCTAATTCCAGAAACTTGACGGCAAAATTTTTCAATCCCTGATGAGAAGAATCACAACGCACTATATAACCTTTCAGTTTCAATAAAAAATGGGGCGTGTATTCTAAAAAAACTGTGACCGTTCCTCCCACATTCATTTTAGACAGAATTTCCGGTCCTGCTTCTACGCATAAGCCGGATAAGGAAATATTTCTTGTTATGGAAGCAAATACCTTTTCATGACCGTGAAAGTAAAAATGCACGATCACTTCAAGTTTTTTTCGGTGGTTTTCCCGCCTGTCCATTATCATTTAAATATCCTCTTCAATTCTGACCCGCCATCGCATGATAATTTATTGAAATTCATTTGGTCTATCAAGGGAAACGTTATCCTTATATGTGTTCATAAAACAGGTTTCGTTTCTGCCAGAGATAGAGACAAGATAACTTGTCATTTCACTTTTTTGTTGCTTATTTTTTCCAGGCTTCCAAGCATTGAAGAATTATAAATTATTTTCCTCTTTGCTTTTTATGTTTTTCCTTATACATTTTTATTAATTGAAAGGGATTCTTCAAGAGAATCATGAAAGTAATATATCATTCATTATCAGATAAAGGGACCACCCGGGAGCATAATGAAGACGCGTATCTAAACGATACGATGTATTCGCTCTTCATGGTGGCGGATGGAATGGGTGGATATCAGGGAGGTGATGTGGCAAGCAAAGTCACCCTTTCCTGCATCCTGTCCTATTTGGAAAACGCGACTCAAAATAAAGGGGTGTTCACTCAGCGGATATTCCGGGAAGCCATTGCTTACGCCAACCGTTCTATCTATAATCTTAGAAAAGCGGATGCTTCCATCAAAGCCATCGGCACCACCTTTGTTTGCTTTATTCCAGGAGAAACAGGCGGGTTTGCTTTCAATATCGGCGATTCGCGTTTGTATCGCTTTCACCTAGGAAAACTCACTCAGATCACCCGGGATCATAGCGCGGAACAGGAAATCCCTGAATTCATGAGGAATTTAAACGGGGGAAAATATTCTGGCCTTCTTTCCCGGGCTTTAGGGACCAATGAAACAGTCGAGGCAGATGTATTTGATGTGGAATGCGCCAGGGGTGATATTTTACTCCTTTGCACAGACGGGCTCTACACCATGATTTCAGATGCCGATATCATCAAGGTGTTGGGCAGCAGGGACCCTCTCAAGGATAAAACCCGTCAATTGGTGAACAAGGCTAACAAAGCAGGAGGGAAAGATAACATCACCGTCACCCTCATCCAGATTGAATCGGACGATCATCCCGAAAAGTTTGAAATGGTGGAATCCGTTTAAGGTTGATCATGCATCAAGTAAAACAATCCTTTATTTCTCTTTATTTTTCAAAGACTGGAACAACCCGTTGGACAAATAAAAAACGGTTTGCTGGTTTAGTGTCTCTTTGCTTTTATGTCTTTTCTTTTTTTGTCTGGTCAGCTTCATGCCCTGCAGCCACGATCATCAAATTTGCATCTTTGGCTCCGGAAGGAACCACCTGGATGAAAGTCATGAATGAATGGGACCAGGATATCCGCCAGAAAACCAGCGGAAATCTCAGTTTCAGGTTTTATCCCGGCGGAGTCGCCGGGGATGAAAAGGATGTCATCAGGAAAATCCGGATCGGACAATTGCATGCCGGAGGGTTTACCGGAGTAGGATTCGGAGAAATCGCTCCTGAAGTAAGACTCCTGGACGCCCCTTTTCTTTTCAATTCCATAGATGAAGTAGATCATATTTACGACGTCTTTGATAAGGAATGGAAAGAGGCTTTCGAAAAAAATAACTATGTATTATTAGGCTGGGCCGAAGTAGGCTTTGTTTATCTTTTCACAAAAAAATCCATCAACAACCTGACAGATATGAAGGGAATGAAAATGTGGTTGTGGGAGGGCGACCCGATTGCAGAAGCCGCCTATAAAGCCATGGACATCAGCCCGGTACCTCTTTCCATCGCGGATGTCACTACCTCCCTTCAAACAGGTCTGATTGAAGGTGTGTATTCTTCCCCCATGGCTGCTATCGCCCTGCAGTGGTCTACCAGGACTAAATTCATGTTTAACGTTCATCTGGCCAATTCTGCCGGATGTGTCCTCATCTATAAGCCATACTTTGATAAAATGCCGAAAGAATATCAGACGCTTCTTCTGGAAACCGGCAGAAAGTATCTGGGCAATCTCACACAGCTGTCCAGAAAGGAAAATGTGAGCGCTATAGAAAGCATGAAACAAAACGGCGTCACGGTAACGACCCCTACCGCGAATAGTGAGGATTACCAGTCTATCGGGATCAAGGCGCGTCAAATGCTGGTGGATAAACTATACAGTTCAGCGCTGTTAAACCGGGTTGAAAAATCTCTGGAAGAATACAGGTTCCGGAAAAAATAAGATCATTTTTGAGCCATAATTCAGTCTCTTCGTGCTCTTTCTTGTCTTCTGAAGTAAAAATACATTTACAAAATAGTTAAAAACTTTTATTCAGAAATAATCTGCTTTTCTAACCATCCGTATTTTAAAAGTTACGGATGGTAAAAATAGATTATCCAAGGAGTTTTTTCATTTGCAGATCATAAAAATCATCAACCGTTTTCTTGAAATTGTTGAAAAAAGCCTGCTGGTCGTTCTGTTTTGTATCATCATTTTTCTTTCTTTCACTCAAGTGATCTTGAGAGAATTTTTCTCTTCAGGATTGTTGTGGGCCGATACATTCCTGCGCCATCTGGTCTTGTGGATCGGATTTCTGGGTGCAGCCATAGCCGCCCGGAATGAAAAGCATTTTGTCATCGATATCGCCAAGAAATTATTTCCTGAAAAAACCCGGATCGTAATTGAGATCGTGACCAGCCTTTTTGTGCTGATAGCCCTGTATTATCTGTCCTTCTCCGCTGTTAAATTTTTTAAAGATGATGTCGCTTTCAGTTCTGTTCTTTTCAGGATTCGTGATTTTGAAATCCCGTCTTATTGGATGAATGTGATCATTCCGGCAGGTTTCATTCTTCTGTTTATCCATTTTGCTTTGAATACACTGGAAAAATCGTTTTTACTGATTCGATTATTGAGGGAAAAAACTGAAAAATAATTTTTCCGCAGATTGCGGAAAGGAGTAGGGAACCATTATGAATTGGGAGTATCAAGTCATGATGCGGAAAAATGCAATCTCATATTGGCTCAGTATTTGAAACTCAAAACTTTTTTTCCTTCTCCGCATCAGGATTTCCGTGGTGAAGAATGATTTTGATTAAGTATTTATTTTAAAACAGGTAACCCGTATGATTTTCGCTTCCATTTTTATCCTCATCGTTCTGACCGTATTCGGCGCACCGGTTTTTTTTGCCATAGGGGGAGGAGCGCTCATCGCTTTTCATTCTGTTGGAATCGATTCCTCCGCCATCATGGCGGAACTGTACCGTCTGGCCTCACTCCCCGCCTTGATCGCCATCCCGCTTTTTACTTTTTCAGGATATGTCCTGGCAGAAAGTAAGACACCAATTAGAATGCTTCGTCTCATGGAGTCTTTATTCGGCTGGCTTCCCGGAGGTCTTGCGATCGTCACGCTTATTTCCACTTCTATCTTTACGGCTTTTACGGGCGCTTCTGGTGTGACCATCATTGCCCTGGGCGGGCTTTTATATCCCATGCTGATCAATAAAAAATACGACGATAAATTTTCCCTTGGACTGTTGACCACCACTGGCAGTCTCGGCCTTCTTTTCCCTCCTAGTCTTCCGATTATTCTTTACGGCCTGATTGCTAAGGTCGACATAGACAGTTTATTCCGAGCCGGGCTGGTTCCGGGTGTATTGCTCATTTTTATACTTTCCATTTACAGTCTTTTCATCGGAAGAAGCCGTCTTCACAAGGAAGAAAAATCATTCTCCTTTCGCGAAGCATTCTTTGCGGCAAAAGAAGCAGCATGGGAAATCCCGCTGCCTTTTTTGATTATCGGAGGCATTTACGGGGGATTGTTTACGGCCACTGAAGCTTCTGCTGTCATGGCCGCGTATGTGATCATAGCGGAAGTCTTTATTTACAAAGATCTTAATCTCATTCGGGATATTCCCGGTATCATGGTCAAGAGCATGATGCTGGTCGGGGCCATTTTAACGGTCATGGGGCTGGCGTTGGGGCTCACCAATTATCTGATTGATGAACAGATTCCCATGAAGCTCTTTCAATGGATCCATAAGTATGTTCAAAGCAAAATTGCTTTTCTGGCGCTTTTAAACGTTTTTCTTCTCATCATGAATATGGTGGAAATGTTTTCAGCCATAATCATTGTGGTTCCTTTGATTGTTCCTGTGGCGACCCAGTACGGAATTGATCCGGTGCATCTGGGGATCATTTTTCTTCTGAACCTGGAAATCGGATATATGACTGCCCCTTTTGGTCTAAACCTTTTTCTTTCATCGCTCCGGTTTGATAAACCCATCACAAAAGTCTATGCCGCATCATTGCCATTTTGGCTTATTCTTCTTGGAGCTCTGTTATTGGTGACGTACATACCGGGCTTGAGTCTTTTTCTGATGAAATGATAGCAATCGGATATCATGAAAAAATTGGTATATTATTTTTTCCTTTTTCTGGTTTTCATCCTCATGTTTTTTGTCCCGGCTGAAATCTTTTTAAGAATAAAAAAACATTTCTCCCCGGAAAGTGATTCTAATCCGGCCGGCAGCATTCATCAGTATTTCTATTATGACAGCGACGGGTGTGCACGAATCAGACCCGGCAGTAAAGGCAAACACATTTCTTATCGCGGAGAAAAACCGGTTTTTATTAAAATCAATTCAATTGGAATCAGGGGACCTGAGCTTAGAAAACATCCAAAACTTAGAATTGTTTTTTTAGGGGATTCTGTTGTATTTGCCGGAGGGGTCCCCTTTGAATATACGCTGACGGCCCAGATAGAAAAAAAAATGAGTCAGGCTTGTCCGGAAAAAGATATTGAATGCCTGAATTTTGGAGTAACGGACAGCGGAATATCACAATATTACCTGAAATTGAAATATCATGCCCTGGAGGTAAAGCCTGATGTGGTCGTGATCGGGTTCTATCTGAACGATTCCAGATCTCCCCAGGGTTTTCTGGGCGAGGAAGGAAAAGTCAAATGGGAACAGGATCTGGAGAAGAGCCCTTTCTATCAGTGGGAGATAGTTAAGACGTATCATCAATGTTTCCGTAAATGGAGATACACGCATCATCCTGAACTCAAGGACAGGTTTAAATGGGTGCGCCGCTACCTGGGAAACAAATATTTGGAAGATGAAAACGATTGGAATTCACTCCTTGAAGAAGCTGAATTTGACTGGGGAGCTGCGTGGAAAAAAGAGAATTGGACAACCATTGAAAATCATCTTGGGAAAATAAACCAACTTTGTCATGACAATCAAATCCGGCTTTTTCTTGTATGTTTTCCGGTGTCTCTTCAGATATCCATTCAGAAGCCGTATCTAAATCTTCTTGATCCGCAGGAAAAGATACGGAGAATATGTGCTCGATTCGGGATCGTTTATTATGATCTGATCCCGGCATTAAAGAGGAATCAGATGAAACCTATCTTTATTGATCAGTGTCACCTCACAAAAATAGGGTGCGATGTCGTATCTCAGGCGCTGTTTGAATGGCTCAAGGATACATTATGATGATGACCTGATAATAGGTCATGGCGTCATTTTTGATTTGATATTTACTCAAGCATGGAGCTTTGTTAACGTTCTTTATTGATAATGAAAGAGAATCTATATCCATTCAATCAGCCATGAAAGCAGCAGTTTACTACAATAATAAAGATGTCCGTATCGAGGAAATGCCAAAACCCAAGGCAGGACCCGGACAAATCGTTGTAAAAGTATGGGCGAGCGGCATCTGCGGCAGCGATGTCCTGGAATGGTATCGCATCAAAAAAGCGCCGCTTGTCCTGGGACATGAAATTGCCGGAGAAATCGTAGAAGCAGGCAACGGCGTAAAAAAATATAAACCCGGCGACCGGGTTTTTGTGTCCCACCACATTCCATGTAATACCTGCCATTATTGCTTAAACGGTTATCACACCGCCTGTGAGACCCTGCACACAACGAATTATATTCCTGGAGGATTTGCTGAATATCTCCTGGCACCTCAATTGAACGTGGACAGAGGCGTGTTTATTCTGCCGGATGAAGTTTCCTATGAAGAAGGCGCTTTCATTGAACCTTTGGCCTGTGTTATCCGCGGACAGCGACTGGCACAGATCAAAGCTGGTCAATCAGTTCTCATCATGGGCAGCGGCATTTCCGGCCTCCTTCATATCATTGCAGCCAGATCAGCCGGAGCAGGCAGGATTCTGGCCACGGACGTTTTGGAATATCGACTGCAAAAAGCCTTGGAATTCGGAGCCGACATAGCCGTCAATGCCAGGGAGAACATCCCGGAATTCATCAAAAAACATAATCAGGATCGTCTGGCTGATCTGGTCATTGTCTGTACCGGCGCCTTGTCTGCTTTCAAACAGGCTTTGCAGTCAGTGGACCGGGGAGGGACGGTTCTGTTTTTTGCCTGCCCTGAACCCGGGATTGATCTGGGTGTCCCCTTGAATGATTTCTGGAGAAACGAAATCAAGCTCCTGCCGTCTTACGGAAACAGCCCATTAGATGCCACGATTGCCATAGAATTGATTCGTTCAAAAAGGATTAACGTCAAAGATCTCATTACCCATCGCCTTTCACTTGATGAAGCACCCAAGGGGTTTGACCTGGTAGCCTCAGGAAAAGAATCCGTCAAGGTCATCTTATTTCCGCATAAAAAATGAGGATCTTTCCACGGCAGATAACTCGTTTTCGGGAAGAAAAGGAGTGTTCCTTCATGGATCAACATGCTCCTTTAACCTGAAATGAGATTGAGAATGGTGAAAGCAATTTCGAATTTGACGCGTTTATCGGTTTCAAATTTCAGTTGTTCCCTGAGAACCGGGATGACGGAACTTTTTCTCAATAGGCCTAATTTCCTGACCGCCTTTTCTCTTTCTTTGGCTGTACCCTTTAACAGGGTATTTTGAACGTTTTCAAGCGCTTTTTCATTTCCCATCTGGAGAAGCAGGTCCTCCGCCTCATCAGCTGTTTCCGTTTTGCCTGAAGCCAATAGCTGTTTGAGTTTTTTTTCCACATTCTTTGAAGCGGAAGCGCTTCTATCCTGATTTAAGACAGATGGCACAGGCGTATCGGATGGTTTTAAACTCAGTGTTTGTTTTTTATCCTTTTTTTGTTTTCCTGCTTTCAGCCAGCTCATCAACTTATTGTCGTTTTGCTTGGGAACCGAAACGTCTAATTTCTCTTTTTGTGAAACAGGGCTCGTCGTTTTTTCTTTGAGTTCACTGGATTTTTCATCTTCCTTCTTTGTCTCTTCGGACTCTTTTATCTTGTCTTTTTTTTCTTCTTTTTCAGAAACGGCCGGAGATTTCAATTCCGACAAGGCATACAGTCTCACCGACTGGTCCGGATCAAACAGCATGTCTGAAAACAATTCTGCGACACGGATCTTATCTTTCATGCCCAGGGCCGTTTCTAAAGAGGCCTTTCTGACACCAGAAAAAGGGTCCTTTGCCCCCTTGTTAATCCATTCCCATTGCTCTTCAACAGATGCAAAACCAGCAGACTGTCTGATGCATTCTATCCTCAGCAGGGAAAATAGGCTCGTCATTTTGGCTTTGAGAACAGGTCTTTTTTCCGCATCCTCCAGCATGCCCAATCCTTCTAAAACGGACTGCTGTACTGAAACTGCCGGATCATTCAATCCCTGTTTAAAGAACAGCCGATAAAGTTCCTTTGACTTTAATTCCTTGAGAAAAGAGTAAGCTGCTGCTCGAACATTGATTTTATTGGAAGACAACAAGGAGCGGATAAGTTCCTGCTGACTCTGGGAGTGAATGTGCCGGACAAGAAGAGCGCTCGCCTTTTGAATAAAGGAATGCGGGTCGTTTAAAAGATGGATAAGCATCTGTTCGGGAAGATCGCATTTTTCCTGTTTTCCCAGTTGATGGATGACGGCTAATTTAGCCCGAGTTGTGCCGGTTTCGAGTATTTTTTTTACAGTTACTTTCGCTGCCATATCCTGGGACGAAATGAGTTTTTCTGCCATGAAGGAACGGATTTCATCGGAGAAATCATTTAAAAAACGGATGATGAGGTCTTCATTATTGAAAACCTCCCCGGATTTGACCACGGCCTTCAAGGCCAGATATCTCAAAGAATCCGAGTCATTTTCAGCGATGAATGCCCAGTCCACTTGTCCCATCATCTTTTCGCTTTTCATGGCGGCGGAACAGGCCTTGGGAAATAAAGACGGCTCTTTCAACTGGAGTTCCTTCCGGATGATTCTATCGGCTGTTTCGCCTGGATTCAATTCAGCCCAGTGCAGAAGGGACAGTCTCACGCGTTCGCTTCCGTCTTTTAACACAGGCTGAACGGATGCCGCGTCACTATTTATGAAACAAAAAGCTTCTACGACGGCACTGCGGATGTATTCGGAAGAATGGGACAAAAAAGGGGTCAGTTTTTTGGCCAGCTCCTCATCAGGTTGCAACTGAGCCAGCGTTTCAATGGCCTTTGCCTTGATGAAAATATCCTCGTGAGAGAGCAGTTTCATGACCGGTTCGACAAAGGTTTTCTGCCGGGTATGATAAATCACATTCAGGGCAGCCATCATGGCATATAAATTTCCTGATTGAAGACACGCTGCCATTTCAGGGAATATATCCTCTTTTCCCCATTTGGATAAGAGTTTCACGGCTTGTTTTCTGATTTCATCCTGAGGGTCATATAGTGTTTTGCACAGCATTCGTGCCAAAGGGGCGTTCATCGCGGAAGCGATGAAGGTGAGGAAATCCATTTTCATTCTGGAATCTTCAGAGGCAAAAGCCTGTTCAATAGCCTTTAAACAAATGGGCTCCAAAGAAACACGGTCCTCTTTGGAAAGAAGGAGATACAAATCCTCATAATGTCTCAACGCTGTCCCGATCTCTCCACGCGACACCGCTTCTGTTATTTTTCTATGCAAGGCGTCCGTAACGGAGCCTTGAGTCCTTGGGCCTGTTTCCTGGCAAAAGACATGGGGGATAAATAAAAACAATAAAAATAAAACAGAAATTTTTATAAAAAATTCCATCCATTTCCATCTATAGAAAAGATAACGCATCATAAATGTCCGGTTAAATTTTCATCTGTTGTTTAACTCTGGGATAAGACAGGTGTTGCAGCCCTATTATTGTTATTAGACAAGAATGGAGAATCGAGTAGCGAGAATCCATAGTCATTGCCTGAGCTTTTATTCTCATTTGTTCTATCACGATGATAATATTTTTCTATGATTTTATCAATCTCAATGGGAATCCTTGTTTATGGGGGAAGATATTCTTTATTCTTTCTGCTCGATTCTCAATTTTTGCTTATCAATCCAAAGTTTCGTTTATTAACCCTCTGCGTCTCCGCTCCTCTGCGCGAGAATAAAAATATTCATCGATTTTCCCGCATTGAGTGAAATGGGCATCAATGCTTAAATAAATTCAGGATGACCGTTATGATGATACTGATCAGCAGCATGGAGGTGACGGGGATGAAAATTTTACTTCTGCCCGCCTCAAAATGGATATCCCCGGGCAATCTGCCGAACCAGTGAATGAGCCAGGGGGCAAAATGAAGGATGATCCCTGTGAGCATCAAGAAGAACCCTATTGTGATGATCCAGCGTGCCATGGATTTTTTGTGTTATCGCGTCAGTTCGCATGCATCGGGCATATCTCAAGGACGCTAATTTTCCTCTTTATATTTGTCATGATCAATCTCAAGGTAAAAGATTGTCTATTTGCCGGATAGTAAAAAAAATCCATCTCGAAAGAAAGTATTTTAAGACGGATAGAAAATGAGTATACTCTTTTTTTTAAACCAAATTAAGAGGGAGACTTTATCCTTCTGTATAAATGCGTTTTTGCAATGCCTTTTTTTGCCTCAAGCAAGAGGGTGTTTTCCAATAAAAGTGTTTGAAAAGATGCGAAAAAACCTTTAACCATAAGGGTCTTTCCGCAATATTAACCATCCATTCTGCCAGGAAAGAAATGATATGAGTGAAGAAGTTCGTTGTCGTATAGCGCCTTCCCCTACAGGAGAGCCGCATGTAGGGACTGCCTATATCGCCCTGTTCAACCTCTGTTATGCCAGAAAGTACAAAGGGAAATTCATCTTAAGGATTGAGGATACGGATCAATCCAGAAGCACTCGTGAGAGCGAAGAATCCATTTATCAATCTCTTTCTTGGCTGGGATTGAATTGGGACGAGGGTCCTGATATCGGCGGGCCTTTCGGTCCATACAGGCAAAGCGAACGGCTGTCCATATACCATGAACAGATCAAAAAACTCCTGGATTCCGGCCGGGCTTACCGCTGTTTCTGCACACCACAGGAACTGGATACGTTGAGAAAATACCAGGAACAGAATAAACGACCCCCCGGTTATTTCGGGAAAGATTCCAAATGCCGCCATTTAAACGAAACTCAAATCAAAGAAAGGCTGGACGCAAAAATACCGCATGTCATTCGCATGGCGGTTCCCATGGAAGAAGGCAAGATTTCCTTTTATGATCATATCAGGAAAGAAGAGATTACACGCAGATTGAACGAAGTGGACGACCAGATCATATTAAAATCCGATGGTTTTCCTACTTATCACCTGGCATCGGTGGTGGATGACCATCTCATGAAAATCACGCACGTGATCCGCGGAGAAGAATGGATCAACTCGACCTATAAACACGTGCTTCTTTACAGCGCCTTCGGCTGGGAACCTCCGAAATTTTTTCACCTGGGACTGTTACGGAATCCGGATTCCAACCGCACCAAAATATCCAAAAGAAAAAACCCGGTGTCTCTGCGCTGGTTCCGTGCAGCCGGATATTTGCCCCAAGCTTTGATCAACTTTTTAGGTCTCATGGGATATTCCCGTTACAGGGATGATATGAGCGACGAGGAAAAAAAGAGCTGCGAAATATTCAGCCTGCAGACCATGATCAATGATTTCAATGAAACACGCATATCGCCCACAGGCCCGGCCTTTGATTTTGCCAAACTCGAAGACCTCAATTTCAGCTATCTCAGTCAATTTACAGACGACGGGTTCTATCAGTATTTAAATGATAGACAGACTTATCTTAAGACCTATTTCGGAGCCTATAACCGCCTTTTTATTGAGCGATACCTCAGGCCGGAAAAAGATGTCAGTTTCTGGTCTTCCTTTTTGTTCAAACATGCCCTGCAATATAAACGGGATGATTTTGAAAAAGCCGAATGCGATAACGCCAAACAAGGCGCTGAAATACTGAAAAAATTCAAAAAATTGCTTTCCAGGGAAATTGAAACGCTTCATTCAGCCGATGAAATAAAAGATTTCATCAATAAGGTCTGCGGGGAAACAGGGGCCACCAGCAAGCAGCTCCATATGCTGCTCCGCGTTGCCGTAACCGGTTCATCAGAATCTCTGCCGCTTTACCAGTCCATGGCGCTCTTGGGACTTTACCGCTGCCTTGTCCGATGCGACGAAGCCGCCTCCTTCCTTGGCAGCATCCGCGAATAGCTGTTTTAAAAAAGGTAAGAAATCACGGGAAAATCTTTTGTGGACAAAAGCTTTTCCCGCACCTTTTTTTAAAAAACCTTATTGGCGCTTTCATGGGAACATGTTGTTCCAATGAAAGCGAAACAGGATAAAATATAAAAGGCGTCAATTTCTGAATGTAGTTAAAATAAATGATGCTCAGCGTTCTTTATTTCATCTGTTTTGGCCTAAGCTATATAGCCGTCAGGTTGTACCGCCAGACTATTCTCAATTCTCTGCCTGCCCTCATCAGAAAAAGAGAAGATCAACTCCCGATCGCTAACGGAGCCGGTTCAGCCCTCTGGGATGTGTCGCTTCTCTTTTCAATTTATCTCATTTTATATCAGAATGCCTCTCTTCACAGGATGCTTTTTCTCCTTCTGGCTACCCTATCATTCATGCTGCTGGGTTGGGTGGATGACTGGCTGGAATTGAAGCCCAAAACCAAGTTTTTATTTCAAACCGGACTGGCCCTTGTCCTGGTCCCATTGTATTTCAGAATAAATGGATTTGGGATGGGGATTGCCGGGCAAATGTTGTGCATTTTACTCCTCGTATGGCTTGTAAATGCGATCAATTTTTTTGATATACTGGATGGAGCCGCTACCTCAGTCACTGTATTGATTCTCATGACTTTGGCCTTTTTATTCAAAAAGCAGGGAATGGACATCCATTCAAGATTGAGTCTTTTTTGGTCTGTTTCGCTTTTTGGTTTTCTGATCCAGAATGTCTACAAGCCTTCTGTTTTCTTAGGAGACGCCGGAGCTCATCTTCTCGGTTCTGTTTTATTTTTTCTTTCTCTCGATTTTTTCTGTCAATCCGACCTGACTCGTGTTCATGCAGCTTCGATCCTTGCCGCGCTTTTCGGTTTCATTATTTTTGATTTTTCCTATGTATGTCTGAGACGAATCATGAAAAAAATTCCTCCATTCATGAAATCCGGGGACCATCTCATGTTCATTGTTTTAAAATATACCCGTTCCCGCTATGCCGTTTTAATGATATTTATTTTTTTTCAAACTATTGCCTGTGTCCTGGCATGGAACTTCTTTGTATTGAAACAATAAAAAGAATTGGAAATCGAATGCTCAATGAGTCCTACCTATGTGAGCCGAGCCTCTTAGCCAGAAATCAAAACAG
>JAFGBW010000262.1 GCA_016932965.1 Candidatus Auribacterota bacterium | reverse complement strand
GCCAGATCCAGTGAGAGCGGCCCATCCACGATGGATCCCTTGATTTGCCCCCGTTCTGCCATTTTGGCAATGAGGGCTGCCTCCACGGTGGGATTCATCTTGGGATTCACTTTTTCCACGGCGCAGATGAGGGCTGATTTGGGTCTTTCAATCCCCAGTTTATGGGCCACATCGATCGAATAATTGAGCATGGCAATTTTCTGTTTCAAGTCCGGATAAGGAATGACAGCGATATCGGAAACCGTGAGCAGTTTAAAGTAGGTAGGGAGCTCAATGACAGAAACATGGGATACGATCTGTCCTGAAGAGGAACTTTTCTTGCTCTCTTCGAGAATAGCATGCATATAAGGTGCGGAATCGATCAATCCTTTCATCAAAAAATCGCATTCTTTAGTCCGTACTTTTGAAATAGCCGAAACAAGGGCCTTATTCATTTCCGGCTCATGGTCGATTTCAAACAAGGAAGAATCCACCTGGTGCTGATCCGCCACTTTGATGATCTTCTCCCTGTCGCCGGTCAAAACAGCGCGGACAATCCCCTCTTTCACAGCCTGTGCAACAGCTTCAATGGTATGGGGGTCTTCCCCGCAAGCCACGGAAAGACGCTTGGATTTTAACGTTTTAACTTTCTGGGCTATCTCTTTTAATCTGGTGATCATGGATGCTCCTAATTGAGTTCTTTTTCAATTCCAGGTAAATATTTTTGTACATCAGGGATTTGCTGAATCCGTTTTTTAAGGCCTTCCTGTTTTTTTACCTCTTTAAGAAAAGCTTTTTTATAAATCAGGGGCATGATCCCAAGCAGTTCAGGTTTTTTCTGGCATTCTTCCGCAAATTCCAGACATCGCAGGGTATTCATGTATTCAGGATCTTGGAAACGGTAAGTGAACTGGGTATGGATCTGATAGGTTCCATCCAAGAGATGAACCACGTCCTCAATCAGTACCCGTTCTTCATCCGTCGGAACGACAAAAATCTTCACTTTCGAATTCTTGGCGCTGATTTCGCTTTCACTATTTCTTGTTTTTGCGATCCTGTTTTTTTCCGGATCAAAGACAATTCCCAGAGATTCAAGACCTTGAAGTGATTTCTCCCTGACGATGTCGGACATTTCACCGATCCCGGCTGTAAAAACAATGGCATGCGCACCTCCAACGGCAAAACAATAGGAACCCAGATATTTTTTAATACGATAACATTCCATCTCTAACGCCAGGGAGGCCATGTCATCATTTCTATCCACAGCATCCTGAATATCCCGCATGTCTGTTTTTCCTGTGATGCCCAGAAGTCCTGATTTTTTATTCAGAATGGAATTCATCTCCTGAGGAGATTTATTTTCCTTCTGCATGATAAAAAAATCAATGGCAGTGTCATGATCCCCGCAACGGGTACCCATCATCATTCCCTCCAATGGAGTGAATCCCATGGAAGTATCATAAGAAACGCCGTTTTTCACGGCATTGACCGACGCCCCGTTACCGATATGACAAATCACCAGGTTGCATTCAAAAGGATTTTTTTCAAGAAGCACAGCGGCCCTCTTGGCGACATAAAGAAAAGATGTGCCGTGAAATCCGTATCTCCTCACTCCGTATTTCGTATACCACTCATACGGCAGGGCATAGGTATAGACATGCTCCGGCATGGTCTGGTGCCATGCCGTATCCATGATGGCCATATGGGGGATATCCGGCATGAATTCCTGGGCAGCCTTGATCCCCATCAGATTAGGCGGATTATGAAGAGGTGCCAGATCCGAGAGATCTTCAAATGTCTTATAAATTTCCGGCGTAATGATGACGGATTTGGCAAATTTTTCCCCTCCATGAACAACACGGTGCCCTACGGCAGAAATACAAGACATATCCTTGATGACACCGTATCTAGGATGAGTCATGGTGCTGACAGCCAGCTGGAGTGCCTGACGATGGTCCTGACAGTCTTGAGGAATACGGATATGCTCTTTTCCCGCCACTTCCTGTTCACAGAAAGAATCCTTGATCCCGATCCGTTCAACGATTCCGGCGGCCAGCGTACGTCTCTCATCCCAGTTATACAGTCTGTATTTTACAGACGAACTTCCGCAGTTCAAACATAAGATAATCATAAATCATCCATTGTGGTAGTATCAGAAAACCTATATCAAGCAGAATACAATGGCGGATGCTTTTAGCTTCCGAAAATAAAAAAAAATCTTTATCAAAATACCAAGACATTGGCAAAAGAAATATGAACGAATACGCGTTGATGTGATTACATCAAACGGGATAATATGATATCAACAATTCTTTCCAGTCCTTTTCCGTCCACGATCTGCCGGGCATGCTGTGATAATTTTTTTCTTTTTTCATGATCCTGGATGAGTCTGATTAACGGAGTATGAATCTCGTGTTCAGAGATGTCCGGATTATAATCCAGGGCAAATACAGCACCGAATTTTTCAAAAACCTTTGCATTCTGCGATTCGTGCGGAACCTGCGGAATCACCAAAGTGGGTATTCCCAGAATGCATGTTTCACACATGGATATGCCTCCTGCCGTGACAGCTAAATCCACCTGAGAAAACAGCTCTGCGATGTTTTCAGGCTGATAATGGAAAAGAAAATTTTTCCTGGGGTAATCAAGCTGATACAATTCGGAATTGGCCACATTTTTCCCCAGGATGATATGACATTCGATGTTGTCGGGCAAACGCACCAATGCCTTGAATATTTTTTCAAGATAATTACCGGCATTGGTTGATCCCATGAGAACGGCAAGAGAACGAACCGGTTGTGATATATTCCCCCTTCTCTCCTTTCGTCTTATAAATTCATCTCTCAGAACGACATAGCGAGGACCGAAATATTCACGTAAGCCGGACTTTTCTTCAGCATAGAATGAATCAAACAATAAATCAGCCAGGATCCGTCCTTCTCCCAAATCATCGAAATTCACCGTAGAAATATTCATTTTTTTCAGATGCTTCATATAACTCAACTCCGTGTCTTTGATGTCATTGATGAGCATCCGGGTCTTTTCAGACATGATGATTTCCGAAATCTGGCTGTTCAAGGCTCCATTGTATATGCTGGGACTGATCAGAAAGATCAGATAGCCTTTCTCTTTGATTAATTCATAGGACTCAGGGTAACCTTT
>JAFGBW010000261.1 GCA_016932965.1 Candidatus Auribacterota bacterium | reverse complement strand
GTATGGATGCGGCCGTAATTTCCCTTATTCCCTCCGCCATACATTTCCGCATCCGAATTTAAGATTTCCTTGTACCATCCTTTGAAAGGAGTTCCCACCCGGTAATTTTCACGCAAGACAGGTGTAAAATTGCATACGACCATGATGAAAGTTTTGTAATTTTTTGACCAGCGGATAAACGAAACCACGCTGCTTTCCCAGTCAGAACAGTCTATCCATTCGAATCCGGACGGCCGGAAATCCACTTCGTAAAGAGCCGGTTCTTTTTTATAGAGCAGATTCAGATCCCTCACCAGCCTTTGCAGGCCCTGATGAAAATAATATTCATTCAGGTGCCAGTCTAATGAACTCTCGCAATTCCATTCATTCCACTGGCCGAATTCGCTGCCCATGAAATTGAGTTTTTTGCCCGGATGGCCGTACATGAAAGAAAAAGTCGCTCGTAAATTGGCGAATTGCTGCCAGAGATCTCCAGGCATTTTGGAAAGCATGGCGCATTTCCCGTGGACTACTTCATCGTGGGAGAGAGGAAGGATGAAGTTTTCTTCGTAGGCATACAGCATGGAAAAAGTGAGGTCATTATGATGGTGTTTCCTGTAAATCGGATCCTTGCTGATGTAAGTTAAAAAGTCATGCATCCATCCCATGTTCCATTTGAATCCGAATCCGAGACCCCCGTCGTAAATAGGTTTAGAGACTCCTCTGAACGCAGTGGACTCTTCCGCCACGGTCATGACATCTGGGAAATATTGATAGACGATCGCGTTCAGATGCTTTAAGAAATCAATGGCTTCGAGATTTTCCCTCCCCCCGTACTGGTTAGGTATCCATTCCCCTTCTTTTCTGGAATAATCCAGATAAAGCATGGAGGCCACTGCGTCAATACGTAATCCGTCAATGTGATAGATATCGTACCAGAAAAGCGCGTTGGCCAGTAAAAAATTCCGGACTTCATTCCTGCCGTAATTGTATATGAGCGTTCCCCAGTCCTGATGAATGCCTTTTTTCGGGTCCGCATGCTCATAGAGGCTGGAACCATCAAACTGGGCAAGAGAAAAATCATCTTTGGGAAAATGGGCCGGCACCCAATCCACAAGCACTCCTATTCCTTCCTGGTGGCAGCGGTCAACAAACCATTTGAAATCCTGCAGCGGTCCGAACCGGCTCGTGGGCGCGAAATAGCCTGTAACCTGATAACCCCAGGAACCGTCGAAAGGATGTTCGGCAATGGGAAGAAGTTCGACATGGGTGTATCCCATCCATTTGACATAAGGAACCAGTTTATCCGCTAATTCCCTGTAAGTCATCCATCGGCTGTTGTCTTCCGGGACTCTCATCCAGGATCCCAGATGGACCTCATAAATGTTGATGGCTGATTGATAGTTGTTATGAGACCAGCGTTTTTCCATCCATTCCTGGTCATGCCATGCGTAATCATGAAGATCGGCGACAATGGAAGCGGTTTTAGGCCTCATTTCGAATTGAAATCCATAAGGGTCCGTTTTCTGCAGAATTGCACCGGATTGCGTTCGGATTTCAAATTTATAAATTTCCCCGGCCTGATGTCCCGGCATGAAGATTTCCCAGACTCCTGAATTTCCCCGGCAACGCAAGGGATTGCGGCGTCCGTCCCAGTTGTTGAAATTCCCGATCACGCTGACTCTTTGGGCATTGGGAGCCCATACTGCGTATTTGACACCATGGATTCCATTCATTTCCCCGATGTTGGCGCCGAGAATCTTATAAAGCTGGTAATGTTTGCCTTCACTGAATAAATAAAGGTCAAAATCAGGGATAAAAGGCTGAAAACGATAAGGATCATACTGATACCAGGAATATCCGTAATGATCCGTGATACGGAACTGGTACATTCCCCGTTTCTGTTCCAGAAAATCCACATGGAAAAATCCCTGGTCCCGGATTTTGATCATTTCCACTATTTCATTGTTTTCCAGGAAAATCACCTGCATGGAAACGGCATTGGGAAAGAAAGCCCTGATGGAAGAATGCTTGATCCCGGGCCATTCGTGATAACCCAAGACACAAAAGGGATCATGATGGACCGCGTCCAGGATTTTTTGTATTTCTCTTGCGTAAGACATAAAATTATTCCCTTTTTCACCTTTCAATAGGATGGATATAAGTCAAATCGCAAAACATTACTGGTTTATTCGTTGATGATCAATATTTTTTCCAAAACAGCTTCTTTATTTTTATGAGGTAAAGCCGTTTTCATTTTCAGCCGTTTGTTTTTCTCAGGCTGCCATAATCCCAGACAAAGATCCACCGGGCCGGAATATTTTTCAGTTTCAGGAATGTGGATTGTTTGATGATCCTGAATCAGTTCACCTTTGATCAGGGCGGTATCGCCAGAAATACGATGGTCGTTTTGGAACAAGGTGGCTCCGTCACAGTTTTTAAAATGGACAAATAGAAAAAAATCAAGGTCATGATCTGATGCGGCCTCAAAATAATATGTGATCTCGATTGCATCCCCGGATTTGAAGCTGTTTTTAGTGAGTTTCAAGCCCCGTAGACACAAGCCGTTTTCGAAACAGATATTGGTAAAGACGGGGGGATGCATCCAGGGTTCTGTTCTGGTTTGAATTTGCAGGGCCTCCTTCTGCCGGCCGGTTTTTTCATAACAGAGCTTCATGAGATCCAAAGAAGGACGATAATTTTCCCAATAAAAAAGGGAGGTGATGCAATCCGAGAGCGCTTCCGTGTATTGAGAACCGTTAAAATGTTTCCTGGCTTCCAGAAAAAG
>JAFGBW010000030.1 GCA_016932965.1 Candidatus Auribacterota bacterium | reverse complement strand
TCTTTCATATCGAAGAACTGAAACCGGACGAGATAAAAAAGAAAATCATGATCGTCAACGACTGCGAAGCCAGAGGGGATGAGATAGAGAGAAAAATCATTGACGAACTGGACGCCACATTCATCACCCCTATTGACCGGGAAGATATTCACACGCTTGCCATCAACATCGACCGGGCGACAGATATTTTGAACAGCATCTCAAGAAAAATCGAATTTTATCAGATCCGCAGTTTTCCCCTGAAAGCGTACAAATTCTCGGAGTTGATCGTTGCCATGGGAAACCTGCTGAAATCCCTCATGCATGAGCTGGAAAGAAAAAAAAATGTGGATTCAATTCAGAGAGAGATGCACACTAAAGAGAACGAAGCAGATGATTTATTTCATCAAAGCATGGCTGAATTATTCACGCTCAATCACGATCCTATTGACATCATCCGGTTCAAGGAAGTCTATGAGCATATGGAATCCATCATCGATTCCGTGGATTATATCGGAAAATTAGTCCGGGGCATCATGGTAAAGCAAGGTTGATTCATGTCATCTGTTTGCATCGCGGTTCTTATCATCATTTTCTGTGCGCTTATTTTTGATTTCATCAACGGTTTCCATGACGCGGCCAATGCCATTGCAACCATTGTGGTTTCAAAAACCCTCACTCCTTTCCAGGCGGTCTGTATGGCGGGAATCGCAAATTTCCTTGGTTTTTTTATTTGCGGTACTGCCGTTGCCAAAATGATCGGTCAGGGTGTGGTGCAGATCGATCATATAACCCTATCGGTCATTCTTGCCACACTTTTGGGCGCCATCGCATGGAATATCACCACATGGTTGTGGGGACTGCCCACATCCAGCAGCCATGCGCTGATCGGCGCATTGATCGGAGCCGGAATGGCATCAGCCGGCATGAAAGTCGTCATCCTGAAAGGCGTTTTCAAAATATTTATTTTCATCTTTATTGCACCATTGATCGGCCTGATCGGGGCTGTCTTTTTTACCATCATTGTGATCTGGTGCTTCAGAAAAACCCCCCCCCGAAAAGCCGGAAAAATTTTCCGAAAACTCCAGCTTGTTTCAGCCATGTTTTACAGCATGGGACATGGAACCAATGACGCCCAAAAAACCATGGGCATCATTGCCATCACCCTGTTTACGGCCGGAATCAATTCCTCCTTTTATATTGAACGATGGGTTGTTTTTGTATGTTACGTAGCAATTGCCCTTGGAACGATATGCGGAGGATGGAGAATCGTTCGAACCATGGGAACGAGAATCACCAAAATCCGACAAATGGAGGGATTCTGCGCTGAAACAGCCTCTGCCATTGTTCTGATATCCACCGCTCATTTCGGCATACCAGTCTCTACCACGCATGTGATAGCCGGGGCCATCATGGGTGTCGGAACAGTTGAACACGCAAAAAATCTCAGATGGGGAACGGCCAGAAAAATCATCTGGGCATGGGTCATCACCATTCCCGCGTCAGCCCTTTTTTCCGGAATCACTTACCTCCTTATGAGATTGTTGTTCGGCAGCAAGATGCTATGAATATCGCCATCATTACAGGCTCAGCAGGATTGATCGGATCAGAAGCAGTCCGTTTTTTTTCCAAAAAAGGATTCAAATGCGTCGGGATCGACAATGACATGCGGAAAACTTTTTTCGGCGAAGAGGCTTCAACCAGCTGGAACAAAAAACTGTTAATAAAAACCGTTCCGGATTACGAACATCAGGCAAAAGACATCCGTGATGCCGGAAAAATGAAGCGTATTTTTAATCATTACGGGTCCGATATCAAACTCGTTGTGCATACCGCGGCCCAACCATCCCATGACTGGGCAGCGACAGACCCTTTTACTGATTTCTCCATAAATGCGAACGGAACCCTCGTCATGCTGGAAACAACCAGAAAATACTGCCCAAACTCAGTCTTTATCTACACTTCCACCAATAAGGTATACGGAGATGCCCCCAACAGTCTCCCGTTCATTGAACAAGAAACCCGATGGGAACTCCCTTCTGAGCACCCTTATTATTCCGGAATCAATGAAACCATGTCCATCGACGCCTCAACCCATTCCCTCTTCGGATCCTCAAAAACAGCGGCGGATATCCTTGTTCAGGAATATGGCAGATACTTTGGAATGAAAACAGGAGTTTTCAGGGCAGGCTGCCTGACCGGACCGTATCATTCCGGAACCCAATCCCATGGTTTCCTCTCCTACCTCGTGGAATGCGCCCTTTCCAACAGGACTTATTCTGTTTTTGGATACCGGGGAAAACAAGTCAGAGACAATATGCACGCCTATGATTTGATCACCATGTTCTGGCATTTCTATCAAAATCCGAAAAAAGGAGCAGTCTATAACACAGGGGGAAGCAGACATGCTCACTGCTCTTTAAAAGAAGCCGTCACTCTTTGTGAAAAGATACTGGGGACAAAAATCAAGACAAATTATTTCGAACAAAACCGGATCGGGGATCACATGTGGTGGATCAGCGATATTTCCAAGTTTCAATCTCATTATCCGGAATGGAAATATCAATATTCATTGGAAAAGACAATTCTTCAAATCGCTGATAACATGAAAACGCGAAAGAAGAAACTCCGCTTTTCCAGCCGAAATTCGGTTCAACCCTAGAGTACCAAAAATCCGGTTTAAGCAGCTCTTGAGGCGAAACGTCAATTTTTTCTCTTGATGAAACCAGGCATGTTGAAGGGATAAATGAAGACGGCGTCACACGGGAAGGATAGTCTTCAAAATAAACGGAGAAATACTTCGAGAAGACTTCCTCAGGTGCGCCGAAATATTCCTTCTGGTCAGACCGGTTAAAATAAGACGCATGCTGCTCCGGGTTCCCTATGAAACCTTTGTAGAAATAAAAGCCTGAATCCGCATCATAATAGTGCCCCAAATACAGAAAAGGATTGGAAATCGTCTCGTGTTTATGCATGACCTCGCCAAAAGGATCGTAAGAGTAGGAACAAACAACCTGCCCCAAATGATCCGTGATCCCTATGACCGAACCGTCCTTGTCCAGATGGTAGTAATATTTCTTGTGTCCGCGATCAATACGATAAACAATCTCTCCCCGGGGAGAGAACATATAAAGATTCTTATACCCTGATCCCTGATAAATCAATTCACCGATGATATTATTCTGTTCATCGAAGACGAATTGGACCTTTTCTTCTTGAAATTCTGCACCTGGGCCATGAATGTCCTTCAGGAAAAGAAGATCGTTAGGATAATAGGAATAATCCGTTGTGTGAATTCTTCCATCTAATAGATATATGACTTTCTCCAAATAACCGTCATCATTGTATTGATAACTCATATGCCTGCCGGAGCGGCTTTGAAAAGTCAATCTCCCCATTTTGTCATAATGATTCGTGAGATAGGCGGACGGATCATATGATAAATCAAATGAATAATTATGCTCCCTGCCCATGGGACTGATGGAACGGATAGAGATGTTGTTGATTCCAGATGAAAGCAAAACATTTTTAATGCTGAATTCCTTATCCGATATCTGAACAACCTGTTTATTCACTTCCAAAAATCCTACATCGTCCTTGATTGTTCCATACAAATCCATTTGCAGCTTTTTATTTTCTCCGGAATCAGTCCTGCTGTTATCTATCACTTTGATCAATAGACCGCTTTGATCATCATAAATATAACGGAATGACCTTTCCCCTTTGGAATCCTTCTTCTGAACGGATTCGATCCGGCGGTGATGGTTATAGGTATAAGTAAAAAAAGAATTATAATTATCATCATAGGAACCGGAAAGGAGATCCCCCTCGCTGTTGTATTTCAATGTGATTTTTCCTCTTTCCGTCACGGCTTCCGTAACCCGGTTTCCCTCTTCATAAGCATACCCCCGTTTAAAAACGAGTTTACCGTTGCCGTCGAGGGAGGTGATTTCCTTCACCCGGTTTTCACTGTCGTATTCATACGTTGTATTGATCTTATTGGGATATCGTATCTGAGAAATCCTGCCTATTTGATCATACTCATATTGAACCGGCTCTAAATCGTTTTCAGAAATACTGATCAAATTTCCTTTTTCATCGTATTTGATCAACTGATTCAGAAGACCGGGATAAGTTTTCTTCACAAGCAGTCCCGCTTCATTATAGGCCAATAAAAGAATATTTTTTTTATCAAAAGTCAGCTTCATGAGTTTCCCCTGATCGTTCCAGGTGTATTGACACGACCCTGGTCCTGAAAAGGTCTTTGGCCTTCCATATAAATCGTAGGTCCAGTTGTAACTCAGCTTGGAATCAATGAGATTTTTTTCTTTCAGTTGAGCATAATCCGAGTAATCATATTTGATCATTTTCCCATCCAAATCAATCTGCGATTCCTTTTTCCCATCAAGATTATACCCATATTCCATCATGCCATTCATGGAATCATTTATCCCCACGTTCCAATTCTTTCCGTTGTATGACAAATCCCGTCCCCTGCCGGTCTGATGAGAATAAATATGACACAGGTTGAACTCGCGATCCCATTTCCATGATATGAACGGAGGCTGTAATCCTTTCCGAATCCCCACAGGTCTTCCAACCACATCATACAGAATCATCGAAGTCCGGGATGATTCATCCGTTGCGGAACGTAAAAGACCACGCCAGTCATGTTGATAAAGAAATACCTTACCGGATTCGTTATTATAAATCGCTTCCAGATGACGATTTCTATCATAGGCGTACATGATTTTACTTCGAGACGATTCCGTCTTTGAAATGATATCCCCATCAGAATTGTATTCGTACGAACAGTTGTTCCCGTCGGAACATCGGACCTCCTGAATCCAGTAATTTTTATCATAACTCAATTCCAACTTCCGGCCGCTCGGCTCAGTCAGACTGGAAAAGGCATCCCCAAAAGGTTTGATTTCTATTCCAGAACCTTTATCGTATTGCAATCTGAATATCACGGCGTCATTCTTGGACAACTCATTCAGACGGTTCAACAAATCGTACTGCATTGAAATCGTCTGTCCGTTTTCCTTTTTCAAGGTCTTTAGAAGCCCGTCAGACGTCCATGAGTAGGTTCTTTTCGTGCCCGTTGGAAATGTGATGGCATTCACCCGATTCATGGAATAATAAGAATAATATGTCTTTTGATTTTTCTCGTTTTTCTTCGAGATCAACTGCCCAGATGAATTGTATTCGTATTCTTCATGCTTCTTTTTACCCACTCCCATCTCTTTATAATAAACGGCAAACAAATAAGGCCCTCTCCATTCATAACTCTCCTTCCAGCCGTTGGGACTGATCTTCTCAGTCAGATAACCGTCTTTGTTATACCTGTATTGAAATTTATCGCCGTTCTCGCGTTCAAAAACACTCAAATTACCCTTCTCATCATGTTGATAACGAATGGTGCTTTTATTGGTTTCACAATACAAAGATTCAAGCAATTTTCCTTTATAGGTAAATTTAAGGACCTCATTTTCCGGTGTAATGAAACGGGATAAAAGCCCTTCTTCATATGACATTTTTGTTACATGACCAAGATGATTAACGTAAGCAGTCAGATGCTGATTCTGGTCATAGTCAAAAGTCTCTACACCATCCTTTCTGTCTTCTCTTTGAATCAATTTCCCCTGCTGATTCCAGGAATACTGCATGGTGAGATTCTGGGCATCAATCAGTTTTATGGGCAGTCCCTTTTCATCATAAAAAATCCTGATTTTATAATCAAGCGGGCCCTCTATAGTGAGAAGGGAATCCCCTAAATTACCATATTTGAACACCCCTCCGTTCAGCATCCTGACCTGACAAATACCCAGCAATAAATCCCTCTCGATGGAAACGGAGCCCATCTCTCCATAATCAATCCTGATGAGCTGTTGATTAAAATAATCAAATGTCATCTCCACCTCTTCCGTTCCCTGTCCCGTCAATAAATGATAATGCGAAGAATCCGTATAAGCGTAACTACGCTGATAATTTTCTCCGTTCTCAACTTTGATTAAATTCAAATTCGGATCATAATTCATGCTGAGCTTATAACCGGAAGGAAAAATAACAGCAGTCATTAAATGGGTTCCCGGATCATAGACATACGTTGTTTTACGGTCCGTTCCCTCTTCCATGATAGCGTCCACTTCATTGGTTTCCTTATTTCTGGAAAGATGGTATTTGATCCCATTGGAATGTATGATCGACTCGAGAAGGAATTGGGGATCCTTTTCAGACTTCATGAAGAAAAAAGTTTGTTGATTCAAAGAATCCACCAGCTCGATGCTGTTCCCCGTTACATTCATTTTATAGATCAGTTCATTGTTGCGTAAAGGAATATAATGATTCTCCTTTGCGTCAAATTTAAAGCCCACCAGATCCTTTCCCGGAATCCGGAATACATAAATATCATTGACATAGGAAAGCTCAATATTCCAAAACAGATTCCAGCCATAACCCAGCGGCCATCTCAAATCACATTGACTGGAATCATATAAGCGGCCGAAAGAAAGGGGATTGGGGACGGCATTTTTTCCCTCAGGAAAGACGGAATAATCCCGTTCCCATAATAACATCTTCCCGGAAAACAAATAAAAACCGGATCCGGTATCTTTCGCATTCAGATCCTTATGCCACCCTTTTAAATCCAAAAACGGATCAATCGAATAATTGAAAATGGAAGGAACAGGTCGACTCTTCAATTTTGAAAATAAATCCACCGTTTGCAAATAGACTGCGTCCAGTCCAAGCGAGGGTTTCAAGGTCCTGACTACGACAACACGGATAGCCAGAATCGTCACCAGCAAAATGATCAAAGTATAACTGATCTTCCTCTTTTCCAAAATCGGTTCCCGTTCGTTATATTTTTGTTAATGTGATGATATAACCGTTCCAATTGATCATGAATTCTTCACGGGATATCTTCTTCACCTGATTCAGCCCATGAGTTAATTCAATCTCAACTCCTGAAATCGAATTCAACATGGCAAAACTCTCATCATTAAAAAAAACCAGATGAATCCCTTTTGTAGGCTCAAGAAGATAGGAGAAATCAACCTTGATCCCCTGGACTTGCGCCCCTTTCGCCCTCGCGGCAAGATAAATCCCATAAACAGTCAATCGATTGAAATCCTCCCCGGACAGCTCAATCAATTCAATGGCTGAAGAAGTAATCCCCAATTTCATTAAAGCGATCTGCAGAACTTGAAAGCCCATGCAGATCATTTTATCCTCGAGCTTCTTCAAACCTCCTTCACCCTGTGGAGTACCGGCGGGGGTTACATGACCAGATTCGGTCCCGACTAAAGACGCCCCCAGGGACGGTGAAGGCGTAGCAGGAGTCGGAGTTCTCAACCTGGCCGGCGTGGTTTTTTTAGTCGCCGGAGTCGTCTCCTGTTCGCTTTTTCCTTTTAATTTCGACAAAGTAGACAAACGCAACGCCGTACGGTCCTGATAAATATTTTTATGCGACTCCGAGACCTCTCCGTAACTCAAATGAAGATCCTCCAGTTCAGGAGGTTTTGACCGCTGCTTTTTGTAATACAAAACCAGCCAGAAGAGGACCCAGGATCCGGCGAAAATGCCTAAGATCAACTTGATAATGGTATAAGGCGTTTTTTGTTTCGTCAGAATATCCACGCTTTTTGCTGTCGGAGAGATCAAAGTCAAGCCGCGAGCCCGGGCACCTTTAATGATTTCAGCGGTTAAAAAGCTGAGTCCCGATTCATTGACCGCTTCCTGCAGAAGGCGTGTCAATGTATTAGGCTTTTCCCTGCTCAGATCCAGCCGGCTCTCTAAAATATTGAGTTTATTCTTATAAAAAGAAAGCGAACGCAAACGCTTGATGCGTTCTTCCGCCTTTCTATATTCCCGTGTTAGACGCAGCGTCTCAACCATCAGCCATTCAATATCAGTTTGATCAGGATATTTATTCAGAATCTGATCCCCATATCGCAAAGCCCGCTGCATATTCCCTAAACCCATTAATGACATAAAAGCCCGGCTGTAAGCATGATTCTTGTCATAATGCTCATAGGCCCGTTCATAATCACCCAGACGGTAATAAAGATCGGCGACACCCAATTCATCCTCATTTTTCATGAATAATTCATAAGCCATCTGCAGTTTCCCGTCCTCCAGTAACACCCTTGCCGCCTGTTTCATGTTATTATTGGTCGTATAAATTTCCAGCGCCTTGTCCAAATCTCCCAACGCCCGATAAGAGGCAGCCAGCAGATTATGATCCTTCAGTTTTTCAAATATTCTCTTTGCACTTTCCAAATGATTTTCCATTAAAAACACAATGCCCTGAACCGTCTTATTATGTGAACTTGAAAAGATTTTTTTGGCTGAGTCAAAATCACCCTTTGCAAAAAAAGTCAGACCCAGCCCGAAATAATCTCCCGCTTTGATGAAATATTTTTCCGCATTTTCAAAATCATTGTCTGCCAGATAAGTCAAAGCTATCCCGGAATATTCTTCGGTCTGACTAAAAATTTTCTTGGCTGCCGAATAATTACCCTGCGCGAGACTCACTTGTCCGAGTCCGGCTACATCATTCACTCTCTTGAAGCAATCCTGAGCCTC
>JAFGBW010000260.1 GCA_016932965.1 Candidatus Auribacterota bacterium | reverse complement strand
GGATGATCAGGAGTATCAATATAAAATTTATTGTATCAATTCAGCCGGACTTATCTCAGAAGCGTCTGAGATTGTTACGGTAAAAACCAAACCGGTTCCGGTTGCTCCTACAGGACTTACCTGTCAATGGAATGGGAATGGCTCCATCATAGAGCTGAGCTGGCCTGCAAATCCTGAAACAGATATCAAAGAATATCAGATCGATTATGCAAAAGGAAATACAAACCGTTTTAAGAAACTGGCTGTTGTTTCGGCCATTCCTGTTCAGAATTCCTATATCTACGCCCATGAAGGAACCACTTCGAAGCAAACGTATTCGTATCGCATTCAGGCGGTGAATCTGGCTGGAGTGGATGGGAGATGGTCTGAAATTTTATCTGTTACCCCCATTTCCGCCAATGCGATCATGACGGAGATCACACCTGCTTCGCCTAATTCCTCCGCTAAAAAAGAGATTCCCGGAGAAAAAAAAGTAGTCGAACCCGATGCGGAAGCAACTGAGAACGTGATCAATGCAGGAGTAAACGAGAACGCTTGAATAATACTCCGATCAAACCCTTTTGTCCCCTATGCCATCGTGAATTTTCGGAAGATGTCAAATTTTGTCCGTTTGATGGAATCCGGCTGGCCATCCGTTCAAGTGATTCACTGGAAGGCAATATCTTCAATCAGCGGTATGAGATCATTCAGAAAATCGGTGAAGGAGGAATGGGCGTTGTTTATAGAGCAAAACAGCTGAGTACCGGGAAAATCGTCGCAGTTAAAATCATTCATTCTGCCGTTGAAGATTTCAATACGATTCAGCGTTTTAAAAGGGAAGTGAAGCTCCAGTCCATGCTTCAGCATCCCAATATCGTTAATGTCTTTGATTTTTCTGAGACCGATGACGGAAAACATTATTTTGTGATGGACTTTGTGGAAGGAAAGTCCCTCAAACAGATATTGAATGATAGCGGGGTCATTCCTCTGGATAAATTTTTTGAATTATCCATGCAGATTTGCGATGGAATCCAGTATGCCCACAACAAAGGCATCATCCACAGGGACTTGAAAACAGACAATATTTTTGTCGTGGCTCTTAGTCATCAGAATATCGTGAAGATACTGGATTTCGGACTGGCAAAAGCCATTGATATTCCGGATGCGGATCAGCTGAGCGTCAGTTCCACCGGCATTACGCTCGGAACGCCCCATTACATTTCTCCCGAACAGGCCAAAGGGGATTCCAGCCGCATAGGCCCTGGGAGCGATTTGTATTCTTTGGGGGTCATCTTGTATCAGATGCTCACAAACCGGCTGCCGTTCGAGGCCTCCACTCCCTGGGGGATCATTCATAAGCATATTCATGATGATCCTACTCCGATCAAAACATACAATACTCATATATCAAGGGAGCTGGAAAAAATCATCATGAAATGCCTTCAAAAGCTTCCGGAAAACCGGTTCCTTTCTGTCCTGGACTTGAAACGGGAAATTGAAAAGGTCAAAGCAAAAACAAAAATCAAACCTTATCACCCTCCCCAGTCCGAAGAAAAAGCAAAACAGGGACTGCCCTGGATCCGGTCATTTCTATTGGTTTTCATGGGTATTTCCTGCGGATGGATTTCTTTTTATTCAGAATCTTTTTTTTCCAAGTATTATTATCCCTCTGACGACCGAACCCATACGGCATCTCAGCAAAGAACGAGATTGCCCCTTCCTCCAAAACTGGATAAAAGAATCGGAAAATATGATTATGACTTTTCCTTGCCGTTTGCCAGCACAGGAAAGCTTCGGATACAGACCCAGCCCTCCGATGCAGAAATCTGGTATTGCGGACAACTGCTAGGCAGTACCCCCAGTGTTTTCGGCCCTTTTCTTCCGGGAATTGTTTCATTGGAGATAAGGAAAAAGGATTACTTCCCTTTGAATATTGAAATCGAGGTCGAAGGGAATAAGATAAGAACCGTCCAACCGCTTAAACTGTCTCCTGTTTCATGTCATCTGTTGTTTGAACTCAAAAACGAAGAAGGCGGCTGGTGCAAGCTGCCTAAGAAAGGGGAAATCAAGATCGGTTCTATGGAATGGAGAGAAGTGGACTTTCCGTGGATTGAGGAAAACCTGCATTCTCAGGTTTATCAAGTCCAGATCAGAATTGAGGGCTATAAAGTCATAACAGCGCTTCCCCAGAATGTTAACTTGTCACTGGGTGTTTCACAGAAGATCGAATTCATGGTTAAACCCTATCCGGAGTTATTTTATATCCGGGGAAGGGAGAAAATCAGCTCCGGGAAGCATCAGGAGGCTCTGCGTGATTTCATGAAGGCTGTTGAGATAGACCCGAAGTATTGGGAGGCGTGGTACTGGTACGGCATATCCAGTGATAAAGCCGGAAAACTGGAGAGAGCCTGCAAGGCTTATCATGCTTATTTGAATTTGGCTCCCAAGAATGCAGCGGATTATTCGAAAGTAAAAGATAGATTCATCAGTCTGATTAAAATCGTCCTGAAATCTCATTCCCATTTCAAAAGGGGCGTTCAGAAATATCGTTCCAACGAATTGGATCAGGCCATAACGGAATGGGACCAGGCGCTTTTGATCAATCCCGCTCTTGTCAAAACCTATCTTTGGCGCGGAAGTGCTTATTCAAGGAAGGGAGACGAGGAGCGTGCTTTCCTTGATTTTAACAAGGCCCTGGAGATGGATCCGGACAATCCGCTTATCTATTATGAACGAGGTGCGGCGTACGTCCGGACCGGTAAAAAAGATCTTTCGATCCCGGAATTCACAATGGCCATTGAAAAAAAATCCCGTTACGCGGATGCCTATTTTGAGCGGGGAAAGATTTATTCTGAAAAGTACCAATATGATTTAGCCGTGGAGAACCTGACAAAAGCCATCATCTTGGATCCGGAATATTTCGCATTGCCTGGTTATAAATTGATGCACCAGATTTACCGTAATGCCGGATTGAAAAAAGAGGCTTTTGAGGCCTATAAGAAGTACCTTGAATTGATTCCGGGCAACATTCTGAGTCAGGAGCAAAAAGGCAGCCTGCTCATGAAGGAAGCAGCGCAATAAATGACTTTATCTCGTTAGTTAATCCGGTAAACCACCGCCACAGGATGTGGACTAACAAAGTTTGACAATTCCGGAAATTCTTAAAAAGAAATAACAACATAGATATTTTATAGTTTATTTATTAAAATAAACCGCGATGAAGCGGTTACATTTTAAAGCTACCGGCTCTGCCGGCAGCATATTTACTGATTGGATTCATGAACAGCCGTATCATTGAAAATGTTTATTCAAAAATGGAATGTCGCCTGGCTGAAGCGAGAAGTCTGACAGGCATTCCCTTGTCTTTAACTGAAAAGATTCTGTTTTCCCATTTGGACAAGTCACTTTCTCATATCCCACAGAGGGGGAAAACTTATGTTCATCTTTATCCGGACCGGGTGGCCATGCAGGACGCCACTGCGCAGATGGCCCTGCTCCAGTTTATGCTCTCCGGAAAGGATAAAACCATGGTGCCGGCAACAGTGCATTGCGATCATTTGATCGTGGCTAGATCCGGCGCGGAAAAGGACCTCAAAGCAGCTTTGCTCACAAACAGGGAAGTTTATGATTTTCTTTCTTCGGTTTGTTTTAAGTACGGGATTGATTTTTGGGGACCCGGCTCAGGGATCATTCATCAGATCATTTTTGAAAATTACGCTTTTCCAGGGGGTTTGATGATCGGGTCGGATTCGCACACGCCGAATGCCGGGGGACTCGGTATGATGGCGATAGGGGTGGGAGGCGCGGATGTATCGGACGTGATGGCAGGAATGAGTTGGGAACTGCGATGGCCGAAATTGATCGGAGTAAAACTCACAGGAACTCTGTCCGGCTGGGCCTCGGCAAAGGATGTGATTTTAAAACTGGCCGGGCTATTGACTGTCAAAGGCGGGACCGGGTGTGTGATCGAATATTTCGGGCAGGGTTGCTCCTCTCTTTCCGCAACGGGCAAATCCACCATCACAAACATGGGCGCTGAAGTGGGTGCCACTGCATCTGTATTTCCTTATGATGAAAAAATGGCGCTGTATCTGGAAGCTACGGGCCGAAAGGACGCTGCTGGTTTGGCGCGTTCTTTTAGCTCCAATTTAAGAGCGGATGAAGAGGTCTACAACAATCCCGGTCAGTATTATGACCAGGTCATTGAAATAGCTCTGGATGCTCTGGAACCGCATCTGGTCGGGCCGTTCACGCCGGATTTGGACCGGACCATCACGGAATTCAGAAAAGAAATTTCTGAGAAAAAATACCCGGCCGAATCCAGAGCCGTTTTGATCGGGTCCTGTACCAATTCTTCATATGAAGACTTGAGCCGTGCCGCTTCTGTCATGAAGCAGGCCATGGAAAAAGGTCTGAAATCAAAATCAGCCCTGTATATTTCCCCCGGATCAGAGCGGATCCGGGCCACCCTTGATCGGGATGGAATTCTGAAGATATTCACGGATTTCGGGGCCGTTGTTCTCAGCAATTCCTGCGGCCCCTGCATAGGTCAATGGGACAGGCAGGATTTTAAACAGGAGGTCCCCAACAGCATTGTGACGACATTCAACCGCAATTTCAGGGCAAGGAACGACGGGAATCCAGTTACGCTTGCTTTTATTACTTCGCCGGAATTAGCCACAGCTTTTGCTGTCAGCGGACGAATGGATTTCAATCCTTTGACAGACTCATTGAGCTTGTCTTCCGGCCAGTCGTTTATTTTGAATCCCCCCTGCGGAGAAGAACTGCCGCCAAAGGGTTTCATTGAGGAAGAGAAGAAACCTGAACCATTAAAAGAAAGCAAAAATATCCGTATTGAAATCAACCCTGCTTCAGAGCGTCTTCAACTGCTTGAACCTTTTCTTCCCTGGGACCAGAGAGACGAGATTCAGGATTGTTTTGTGCTGGTCAAGGTGAAGGGTAAATGCACAACCGACCATATTTCTCCGGCAGGGAAATGGTTGAAATACCGGGGGCATCTGGACAGGATTTCAGACAATTTATTCCTGGGAGCGGTGAATGCCTTTACCGGTGACACAGGAAAGGGCAAAAATATCTTGAGCGGTGAAACCGGGCAGGTTTTTTCAAAAACAGCCCGGATGTACCGGGAAAAGGGAAGGAACTGGATTGCGATCGGGGACACGAATTACGGTGAAGGTTCATCCCGTGAGCACGCGGCCATGGAACCCAGATTCCTGGGATGCAGGGCGGTTCTGGCGCGTTCGTTTGCCCGGATAGCTGAAACCAACCTCAAAAAACAGGGGGTCCTGGTGGCCACCTTTGCTGAACCTGAAGATTACGAACGTATCCGGGAAGACGATATCCTGACCATTTGCGGTCTTCATCATTTCAAACCCGGACAGCCCCTTACCCTGGAAATCATGCATTCAGACGGTGCAAAGGAGACCGTGTCCCTGGTTCACTCCTATTCTGAAAACCAGATCGACTGGTTCAAAGCCGGTTCGGCTTTAAACCATATGAAATCTTTGGAAAAGGGATAGCAGAACGGGAAAACTTTTTATAAAAGAGTTTTTCCCGTACCCTTCTGTCGCGGCCATCGTGGCCTTGCCCTTGAGGGTTCTCTTCGGTCACCAAGCGCCGACATCCTTGTCTTCGCTCACAAAAAATTTTATTGGCGCATTCATGGGAACATTTTGTTTCCATGAATGCGGAACTATATTGTTTTAAATTATTCAGCAATTCTTGATCCCTGCGAATAGAAATCCATTGCAATATCATCTGGGGGAGTGATGTGTTGGAATTTTTTTATCTGGATCAGGTATTTAAGTTAAACAGTTTTTAATCAGAAGGAATAATATCCATGATTATTTTAAAAGACTGTTTCCGCCTTTCATTTTTCTTGCTTCAAGAAAAATGAAAGGCGGGGATGGTTTTCTTTTGAAAGGAAGTCTGAAGGCATACTTTTCTTTTTTTAAAAGAAAAGTATGCCTTCAGTATTCTTAATTCTTAAGGCAGCCCGAGAGGATCTTCGTCGGCGATTTCCATGAGGTAGCGGCCGTATTCATTCTGGAGCATGGGCTGGGAGAGTTTTTTAAGCTGTTCACATGAGATGTATCCTGCATGGAAAGCGATTTCCTCGATACAGGCGATTTTAAGGCCCTGTCTTTCCTGGATGGACTGGACGAACCGGCTGGCCTGCTGGAAGGATTCAATAGTGCCGGTATCCAGCCAGGCAAATCCTCTTCCCAGCAACTGCACTTTCAATTCTCTGTGTTTAAGGTAAACGAGATTGACATCGGTGATTTCCAGTTCGCCCCTGGGGGAGGGTTTCAGATTTTGTGCGATCTCCATGACCTGGTTGTCGTAGAAATACAATCCCGGAACAGCATATTTGGATTTGGGGTTGGAGGGTTTTTCTTCAATGCCGATGACATGATGGGTGGAATCGAACTCCACGACTCCGTAACGTTCAGGATCTTTCACCGGATAACCGAAAATGAGCCCTCCTTTTTCAAGGCGGACGGCGTTTTTCAGGATTTCAGACAATCCCTGGCCATAGAAGATATTGTCTCCCAGAATCAATGAGACAGCGTCTTTTCCGATGAAATTTTTTCCAATAATGAAAGCCTGGGCCAATCCTTCAGGACGGGGCTGCTCGGCATAGGAAAAAGACATGCCCAGCTGGGAACCGTCTCCGAGGAGGTTCTTGTAAAAGGGCAGGTCCGAAGGGGTGGAAATGATCAGAATTTCCCGGATTCCTGCGAGCATCAAAATGGAAAGGGGATAATAGATCATGGGTTTGTCATAAATAGGGAGCAATTGCTTGCTAAGAATTTTTGTAATAGGATAAAGCCGGGTGCCGGACCCGCCTGCTAGAATAATACCTTTCATGGTAATCCCTTCTTTCAGTCTGTTAAACGGGACAATGAGTGTGTTGGCCGCAAATTTCTTTGCTTGCAGCCGGGTTAGTCTAAGAAACAGCTGCGAAGCATCCTTTTGAGCGGAGATTCCCTAAAGCTCGGGGAAGCTTCCAATTCCCCTTATATTTTATCCCATAAATTTTTTCAATTTTTTTTGTTGTCTGAAAATAAGCTCTATGTTATTGCGTAACGCGTTTGTGTTTTAATGTGATTTTATACCGTTTTAGGATTTGAAAGAGGATAGGAGAGGATTATGTTTTGTCCCAAATGCAATGAAATTGAATTGGAACCGGTTCAACAGGATAAATTTGAATATCTTGCCTGTCAAAGCGGGTGCGAAGGGGTTTGGGTCTCCAGGAAAGCACTGGAAAAATTGTGGGGCAAGAAGAAGTTAAAACAACTGGAATCCCAGCTGGAGGAAATCAAGCAGCCTGAGCTGGAAGAGGTGCCTCTGGAGGACATAGCGGAGGTGAAGGGGAAGTCGGATTTTGATGTGCTGGATGAAACAGCTTCCATGAACCTGGATGAGGATGATGATGACGACTTTGATGAGGACTATGAGTATGAAGATGAAGAGGAAGAGAAAGACGATGAGGAAGATGATGACGAGGAGGTGGAGGAGATTTCATTTGATGACCAGAGGGTGGTGGACAGAACGTATCTCGGTGAAGACGGGGATTTCGAAGATGCGGTGGATGACGCGGCTGACGGCTATTCTGATTCCAATGACATCATTGAAGAGGAGGAGGAGGACACCGCTGAAATCGAGGAAACCGAGACCATTTTCTGGACATCTCCTGTGTCCGGGACACCCATGAAGATATTCACTTATCATGTCACGGACAAACTCAAATGTACGATCGGACTTTGTTCTGAAAGCGACTATTACTGGATTGACAACTCGGAAGAAGTGCTGAATCTGGAGTTAAAACGCAAAAAGGGAGTGCCGAAAACTTTTTCCGCTTTGCTTGCGTATGACCGTCCTGAAGAGGAGATCGAGGAGGCAGAGGATGAAGAAGACGAGGACGAGGATATTTAACGCGGAGATGCGAATCATCCAAGTTTTTTAAATCTGTTTTATAGGCTCAAGGTCTTCCTGTTTTATAAAGATTTTCTGCGGCCGGAGAGGCTGGAAGCTGGTCCGGTTTGATTAGCAGATGATGCTTATCTGAGGGCAAACAGGCTTACAAAAGAATCTTTTCTTTAATTTAGCCGTGATGTACTATTGATAACTCCCCTTTCCGCGGTAACATGGGGGCATCATAAAATAACGGAAATGGTGGCTATGACGAAATTGGTAAACGTACTCGACTGTGACTCGAGTTTTTGCGGGTTCAAGTCCCGTTAGCCACCCTAAACCCTGAAGCGCCCTTAGCTCAGTTGGTAGAGCAGCTGACTCTTAATCAGCGGGCCCAGAGTTCGAGTCTCTGAGGGCGCATTTTCTATTTCTGAAGCAGTTGTCTATGAAACCGACCGTACAAGACATTCGCAATCTGTTCCGCATGGCTGTTCAGGAGGACTGTCCCGGAAAGGACGTGACCTCCGAATCAGTGGTGCCGGAAGGGGATATTTCCTCATTCCGGATCATTGCCAAGGAGCGGATCATTTCCTGCGGCGCGGCTTTAGCCGAAGCCTCGTTCAAATCATTGAGTTCAAAATTTATTTTTCGGCATGTTTCCAGGGACGGGATCTGGCTGAAGAAGAACGATCTTTTTCTTTCAGGGAAAGGCCCTACCAAAGCCATTTTAGAGGCGGAACGATCGGTTTTGAACATTTTTCAGCGTTTGTGCGGAATTGCCACACAGACAAGGTCGTATGTTGACGCAGTTAAAGGCACCGGAACCATCATTTTAGATACCCGGAAAACCGCACCGGGAATGAGGCGGTTTGAAAAGTACGCGGTCATGACCGGCGGGGGGACCAATCATCGTTTCGGCCTGTCTGACATGGTGCTGTTAAAAGAGAATCATCTTGCCATTGAAGCCAGAAAAGGGGATGGATACATTTTTCGCGCGGTCCGGAAATGCCGGAAAAAATATCCGAAGCTGAAGATCGAGGTGGAAATACAAAAATTCACTCAGGCGGAGGAAGCCTGTGAATCCGGAGCGGACATCATCCTGCTGGACAACATGAGCTGTGAAGAAATTAAAGAAACGGTAAAAATCATCCGCAAACGGGCCAAAATCGAAGTTTCGGGCGGGATCACTCTCAACAACATCCGTTCCTACGCCCTCCCCGGTGTGGATTACATCTCCGTCGGAGCTCTGACCCATTCCTTCAAATCCGCGGATTTGTCGCTGTTGATTGCCAGGGATTAAGAAGTGCGGAAAAACCTTCTTTCTTTAAAAAAGATTTCCCCGCATCTCTCCACTTTCATTTTACCTATTCAAAAGTTTAGCGGTTGTCTCATCGAGGCTGGAGAGGAAGGATTCGACTGCCCGGGTATAGGGAGAATCCTTACCCAGAGTGCGGTTGACATCTCTATGGGAGAGGTCCTGTTTGAGCAGGGAGGCCTTCATGCCGAGTGATTTGGCTTTTAAGGCGAATTTATTCGCCTGGGAGCAGGAATCTTTACGCCTGGAGGAGCAGACAAGCAGGATGGGCTGTCCTTTATTTTTCAGAGTGTGGAAGGGGGAGACGGATTCCCAATATTTTTTATCAGATCCGAACGCCCGGTCATAGAAACCGAAATGTTTTGATCCCATGATCTGAACGATATCAAGCGCCGCGCTGTCGAGGGAGACTGTACCCAGCCAGAGGGTTGAAACGACCCTTGAGGAAATAAGGGGGTCAGTGGTTATGAGTGAGACCAGGTGGGCTCCGGCCGAATGTCCCATGAGGATGAATTTAGCCGGGTCGGCGCCCCAGGAAGGGGCTTTTTCCTGGGCTTTTGCAATCGCGCGCACCACGTTTTTCGCCTGCTCTAATGGGTCAGCCTGCGGCAGCATGGGGTAATTGGCTGAAACGAAGACAAACCCTATTGGCACCCAGCGGGAAACCTTGTTTTCGACCACAGCCCTTGAAGTTTTATCGCCGATGATCCATGCGCCGCCATGCACCATGAAGATGACGGGCGCGTTTTTTGATTTCCCGGGGATATGATAAACGTCGAACTTTTGTCTGTCGTCACTGCCGTAAGGAACATCGCGCTCAACGCGAATCTCCGCAGGCAAATAGGCTGGACCTTTGGCATCAGCATCATCTTCCATATATTCATTTTCTTCATGAGCATTTCGGCGTTCCAAAATCCGGTCACGGAGCGGACCTGCGAATGCGAATCCGCAAATGAGAATAAACGATAGGGTTTGCATGCTTAACTGTACCATATTGGCTTTGTTCCCTGACCTCACGGAATTTCTTTTCATTTATTATGAATCAGGGTATCCGGTCATTAAGGGGATTTAGTTTCCTTGATTCTTTTTAACAGCTCACAAGCCCCTTTTCTGGAAGCCACTTCAATGGGCGTGACCATATAATTATCCATTTGGTAAGTGGCTTTCCATGAGTATATGGCATCTCTTCCCTGGGCAACAGTGCCTAAAAATGTTTTTGCCGGAACCTGGAATGCCATACTCAAGGAATTGCTGACTACGGTAAACAGGGACCAATTTAATTTTATGGGGCATGGTGCAAGCTTGGCATAGGTTTCCATATTATCCTCGTAAATAGTGTTGGAGGAAGCAGTTTCAATGAGCTTGATGCCGGTAAAAAATATCCTCGCCTCCCAATAATCACCTGCTGATCCATATCCGCCTATGAAGCCTCTGCCATAGGTGTTGAGTATAATTTTTTCGATAGTTCCTGTGATCACATAATCAAACTGTGTCGATAGAGAATTATTCCATTCTTTGATGAAATGAATGAGAAGGCCCTGACGTCCCAGTTCATCCATGAACGAATAGAGAGATACTTCTTTTGCGGGCCCGTAAAGGGCGGCTTTTTGCTTTTTTGACGGGGCTGTGATCCAGACCTGTTTGGCTTGCAAAAGGCCTTCATAATGACCGCCGTCAATTTTCGTCTGGTCTATGGAAAGATAAACCCCAACGGTTTTATTTTTCAACCGTGAAGACAATCCGATAAAAGGCTGAACCGGCTCGGAAAGAGGGAGGGGTTTTGTTCCCACGTTATCAAAGGTGGCGCATCCTGAAAAAATAACAACAATAAACAGAGTCAAAATACACAATCCGTATTTTTTCAAAATAGATCACTTCCTTATTTTGATTCTTCGCGGGCAATGACTTTTTCAGCCTGTATCTGGACATGGGCTGAGACGCCGGTTGAAGTAATTTTAATTTTACGGCTTGATGTTTCTGAGATTTTAACAAGCACGGTACCGGTATTCATGGTTTCCAGGGGGAGGCTGCCGCGGAAAGAGGGGTCTTTATCGAGTTTTTTGACACCCTGGCAGATGCCGGCATAAGCAAGCCATCTGGCCTGGATTTCATGTTCAGCGTCAGAGACAAAACGGTGGTCTTTGATATTATTCTCCATATAGACCACTGCCAGAAGGGTCAGAGCAACCATGAAAATGAAAACATAAAGGAGGATCACGCCTTTACGATTTTTAACGAGTTCCTGCAGTTTAGATAAAGGCGGGCTCATTCTGGATGGAAATTGAGGGTCTGGATCACTTGTGTGTGCAATTCCGGGACAGCGGCCACAATGGATTTACCCTGTTCAGGCGGTCGGCCTTCATAATCCGTTATGACTCCGCCGGCTCCGTTGATGACAGGAATGAGGGCCTGGATATCCCAGGGGTTCATGACAGGGTCCACCACAATATCCACATTACCCCGGGCCAGGAGCGTGTACATATAGCAATCACCCCAGTTACGGTAAAGCCGCACTTGTTTTGCGAGATCCAGGAAGGCTTTTTCATTTTTATATTTGGCAACACTCAAGTGGTCTGTGCAGACCAGGACAGCATCTGTGAGGGAGGCTGTTTGTCTCACGGAGATTTCTTTTCCATTCAAAGTGGTTTTACCTCCGGCATAGCCGACATACAGTTCATTCAAGGCAGGGAGGTTAATGATTCCGATAACGGGTTTTTTATTTTCAAGCAATGCAATGAGGGTTCCAAAAAGGGGCACTCCGCAGATGAAGGACTGGGTTCCGTCAATGGGGTCCAGGACCCAGGAATAGGGGGCGTTTTCATTGGTGTTCCCGAATTCCTCACCGATGATGCCGTGTTCAGGATAAGTTTTTTGGATGGTTTCCCTCATGAAGTTTTCCGCTTCCTTATCAGCGATGGTGACCGGGGAAGAATCGGATTTGGTTTCGACTTTCAGATTGGTTTTATTGAACCATGGCATGATGATTTTGGCGCTTTTTTCAGCCAGGTAACAGGCAAACGAGAGATAGTTCTGCATGGAATCCATGATTATTTTCCTTTGATTGAGAACAGAGAGATTTTAACTGAGAACTCATATGGCGTCCATTGTTTTGTGTTTTACAAAATGGGATAGACAGGATATAAGGGAAAACCTTAAGGAGAAATGGCCGAGTGGCTGAAGGCGGCAGATTGCTAATCTGTTGAAGGGGTGTATGCCTCTTCCGAGGGTTCGAATCCCTCTTTCTCCGTTATTAAAATAGCGAGGGATGAGAACCCTTGGGTTCGTCTGCGGAGCCAGGAAGGCGGAGCAGCGCTCCGAAGGAGCCCGAAAGGGCAAAGCCAGGAAGGCTGCAGCAATCCCTCTTTCTCCGCTTCTAATTTTCGTGCCGCAGCGCCGGAAGGCAGTTGCGGCGTTTTTTTTGAGTCTGAAACCGGCAAAATATCCCCAGAAAAACCCGAAAAATCGCGCCGCCGTTCGGCGGCGATATGCGTGCCGGATCGAAGCGGAGACCGCGACCGCAGGGAGTCCGAAGGACAAGCACTCTGTGCGCAGCAATTGCAAATATTTATAAGAAAAAGATTTATAGTGATTTTTTCTTTTGAGTAGATGATGTTTTTAATGAATTTTTTTGCAGCGAGATGTTTTTCAATGCCCTTTTTTTCTTTAAGCTCTTTAACAAAATGGACAAGAGTTTGCCCGACCTGGGTGGGGGTTATTTCGGGTAATTTTGGGGACAACCCCGAAGGTTCGTATCCCGAACCAAAGGGTGTACCCCCAAAATTACCCGGTTTTTTCGAACTCTCGGAGTTATGCATTTTAAAAAGTAAATTTTCTATGTAAGTTCCGTCAATTGAGATTCTTTCAAGATTGCTTACAATATAATCCTCAAGTTTGTCTGCACTTACCTGTTTCGTTGTACAGACACTCCAGCTTTTCTTATGAGTGGATGTGCAACGGTAATAATAATATTTTGTTCTTTTTCCTTCTCTGATTTTTACTGAATGCGTGGGAGTCATGAACGAGCCGCATTCAGCGCATTGTATTAGCCCTCCAAAATAATTTGTTTTATAATGCCGGATTCCATTTGCCCTTTTAGGATTAATCTCCTGTGCCGCGTTAAAGAGTTCTTCAGAAATGATAGGTTCATGAATACCTTTATAGGGCTTCCCCTTGAACATTATAATTCCTGTGCAAACCGGATTATCGATTGCATGGCAGACACGGCTTTTATCAATGATTTTTCCTTCTTTAGATTTTAAGTTTTTATCGATTAATCCTTGGACAATTTGTGGCAATGGAGTTCTTTTGATGTATTCGCTAAAAATATATTTTACGGCCTTGGCCTCCTGTTCATCCACAACAAGCCTTTTGTTTTCTTTTCTGTACCCCAATGGTCGATTTCCACCGCTGGGAAATCCCTTTTGCGCCCGTTCAAGAAGTTTGTCCCTGACACGTTCCCCGGTAAGTTCTCGCTCGAATTGCGCGAAGGTCAGCATGATATTTCTCAAAAGGCGTCCCGAAGGTGTGGAGGTATCAAAGCGTTCAGTAACGGAAATAAAAGATACCTCATATTTTTCAAAGAATTCAATGATCTGATAAAAGTCTTTCGGGCTTCTGGTTAAGCGGTCGATCTTATAAGCAATCACAAGGTTGATTTTATATTCACGGATATCCTTGAACATTTCCCTTAATGCTGGTCTTTCCATGTTTGCCCCCGTGAATCCGGGGTCAGAATAGGTCTTATAAATTTGCATGTCTTCCTGACTGTTTATGAAAGACATTATTTTATTTTCCTGTGCTTCACAGGAATTGAACTCAACTTCGGCTTGGCCGTCAGTACTGACACGGGTGTAAATTGCACATTTTAATTTCACTTGTTTCCCCTTTTTATTGTTGATATGGTATTAAATATTTACAATTACAATCAGACTACTAAATATGTAGTAGTAAGTATAGGATATTATGATAGAAATAAACATAAAAAAATTCAGAAAGCTTGAAGGTTGGTCACAACAGCAACTAGCTGAAAAGGCCGGATTATCCTACAACGCTATAACAAAATTAGAACAGGGATCATCGAAACAGCCAACGATTCAGACAATAGCAAAAATAGCCGATGCCTTTTCTTTATCAATTGATGAATTAATTGGAAGAAAAGTCCCTAAAAAGAAATAAAAATTATTTAACTACAAACAGGGGAGGCTTGTCATGGTTGGAAGGATGGAACAAGTTCCACTAAGGGAAGTCTGGAAAAAAGAAGCCAAGGATTTTACGAGTTGGCTTTATGAAAATCTTGATGTCCTGGGTGAAGAGCTAGACCTTGAATTAACACCAACTGAAAAAGAAAAAAGCGTAGGTTCATTTTCTGCTGACATCGTAGCAGAAGATAGTTCAGGACAACTCGTATTAATTGAAAATCAACTTGAAAAAACAGACCATACCCATCTAGGACAAATTTTAACTTATATTTCAAACCTGGATGCTAAAATAGCTATTTGGATTTCAAGCGAACCAAGAGATGAGCATATAAAAGCTATTGAATGGCTTAACGAAACAGGAAGCGGTGTTCAGTTTTATATCGTACTGGTTGAAGCATATAAAATAGGAGATTCTGAACCTGCACCAAAATTTACGATTAAAACGGGGCCCAGTGAGAAAACAGCGATTGTAAGTGCTGAAAAAAAGGAAATGGCTGAACGAGATCGTTTACGCTATGACTTTTGGAAGACATTCCTGGAAAGAAGTAAGCTAAAAACACAATTACACTCAAATATTTCACCAGGTATCGCAAACTGGATCGGAATTAGTTCTGGTGTTAGGGGTTTGGGTTACAATTATGCTATCACTAATAAATACGGGCAAGCGGAACTATATATTGATCGCGGTAAAGAGAGTGATGAAGAAAATAAACGCATATTTGATGAATTAAATTCTCACCGTCCAGAAATAGAAAAAGATTTTGGTAGTGAATTAAGATGGGAAAGGCTGGATGACCGCCGTGCTTGCCGCATAAGTAAACGAATAGAATGCGCTGGCCTCAATGATAAGGAAAAATGGGCGAAATTACAAGATGATATGATTGAAGCAATGATAAAACTGGAAGCATCTCTTAAAAAGCATATCAAACTTTTAAAAATTTAATATCTTTCAGTCTCACAAATGGCGCAACCGAAATCCGGAGGATTGAGGTCGCCAGACTGAGACTGTTTTCCTTAATTTTTTAATTCTTATTTATCTTCCTGAGTCACATTAAGGGCGGAGCGAAATACGCTTGCGGATGAGCCGCCCGTCTGTGACGATTTTCCTGGGATTTGGGGCGGGGGAGGGCAAACTCTTGTCCATTTTGTTAAAGAAGTTTCAAAGAAAAAAAATGTATTGAAAAGCTTCTCGCTGCAAAAAAATATATTAAAAGCGAAATGGTCAACGACAATTATTCTTCCCCATTGACGACAATTATTTCTCCCCTTAAAAAATCATAAAAAATTTCCTAATTTTTTATG
>JAFGBW010000259.1 GCA_016932965.1 Candidatus Auribacterota bacterium | reverse complement strand
GGAACCGGGATGAATACCCATCCTGATTTTGCCGCCAAAACAATCAAAAAAATCGCAAAAGAAACCGGATTGCCTTTTATTCCTGCCAGAAACAAATTTGAAGCGCTGGCTTCCAACGATGCGATCGTGGAAATGAGCGGTATGTTGAAGACGGTTGCCGTGTCTTTGATGAAAATCGTCAATGACATCCGGTGGCTGGGTTCAGGCCCCCGCTGCGGAATCGGGGAGCTTTCTTTGCCGGAAAACGAGCCCGGCAGTTCCATCATGCCGGGGAAAGTCAATCCGACCCAATGTGAAGCCATGACCATGGTTTGCGTCCAGGTGATAGGCAATGATACAGCTATTACGCTTGCCGGAGCCGGCGGGAATTTCGAGTTGAATGTCTATAAACCGGTCATGATCTACAATCTTCTCCAGTCCATCCGGCTTTTATCGGATGCGTGTGAAAGCATGAGGACACATTGCATCTGCGGAATCAAAGCCAACAAAAAAACCATTGCCAGACATTTAGAAAATTCTTTGATGAGAGTCACAGTCCTTTCTCCGCTCATTGGCTATGACAAGGCTGCTAAAATCGCTCAGAAAGCTTACAAGGAAAACATCACTCTCAAGGAATCTGCCCTCAGTCTGGGTTTTCTGACAGAGAAGCAGTTTGATCAGGCCATTTCTAAGAGGGTGTGATTGATCATCACTACTGTGTCCGGTTTATTTTTTACAAATAATATATTCATGATATTTCCTATGTTTTCTCAGTTTTTTTGAATAAAAAATTCTGGTTTTTATGAATCCAACCTTTTGCACTATAATAAATTATGAAATGCGGGTTAACTGAGCCCATCTTGACAGAAGCATGTTTATCAGGTAATAAAATAAATTATGAAATGTATCTGTTCCATGTTTAGACACATGCTGCTCGTCGGAATGTTCGGTCTGATTTTCCTGACACCGGTGACAGGGAAAATACCTGAGGGTTATCTTTCACCCCATTCCCTGTTCCTGGAGGAAAATCCTGAACATCCATTTCATGATACTTTTCAGGAAATGGTCCATTCGCTTGTGGAATATCCCTGTATTACTGAAAGCGGATGTAGAAGGAACCTCCGCCTGATTGAGGCTCTTCTTGAAAAATTTGAACACCCAATCGTTTTTTCACTGGATATTGATTATACATTGGTCAGTAAAGACAAACTCAAAATTAAGTATCTAAAAGAATTGATCCTCTTATTAAAAAGAAAAGGGCATTTGGTTGGCATTGTCACGCACAGAGTTTTCATGCAGTTTTCTTATGATGATCCCGATGATTTCGAAGCATTGAAAAAAGACAAAGAGTACATTGAAATCATAGATATCCTTTCAAGATATGGATTGACTCTTGATGACTTGGATTTTTTTTCCATAGGTGTCTTAACAAAGGATCAGAATTGGCATAATTTTTTACGGGTCAGGAGGAACCCTGGTGTTAATGTATTTATCGAAACCTCAGAACCCATTCATTACCATCAGATGAGCAAGACAGCTAAAATTGCCTCCCTGGCCCATATTGACAAGATACTCCGGACGGTATGTCATTGGGATGTTTTTAACGGGGCCTTTTTAATGCAGGTGGATGATGACGGACTTCAGGGCCATACCATGGTTTCATTAAATCCGATGCATGTTACACATGAAGCATATATTCAAAGACTGAAGGATGAGCTGGATGACGCGGATTCCGTATGGGAGACCATGAACCGGGTCAGGTGTTTTGCCGGAATCATCGTGCCTGTGTCAAAAGAAGGCCATTTCACCTTTACCAATATTCCTGACACCTTGCCCATTCCTTGGAATAAAGAATTGGCCCATACAGATCCAATACAGATGTTTGATTTGTCTTCCGCGGTATTGAAACAGCTTCAAAGAGCCATGTCCAGTTCCTTTGATCATGATTTCCTTATTCCGGAACTTCCGGCTGTATTTATCCAGCGATCACCAGAATCGTTTGTTCAGCCTGGTATTATAGATTCTCTTATAAAAACGTTTGAAGAGGGAAGAGAAGCATCATCATGATTTTGATTGATTGACGCAGGATCGAACTCAAGAATTGATCTTCGACAGCACATGCTGGTTCGCCATGGTGATGCCTGAAAGCATGGAACCGACGATTCCGACCAATCCCTGGTCTGTTCCGCACAGATACAGATTGTCAAAGGCCGTTTTCCCCTCTCTTTTTTTTACAGGGCTTCCGTATACGCTTCCATTCATGTGATGAGTGAATTTTTCAATGGTGAGGGGGGTAAAAATGTCCGAAAAGGCCATATTTCTGGAAAAATCTAGGTCAGGGAGGTACCTGGAAACATGATGACAGGCTGAGCGGAATGTTTTTTCTTTTTCAAAGCTGTATTCGGATGTGCTTAGTGCTCGCCATATTGAATAATTGGCAAGATGAGTGATTTTGACTGTGAAAGAATCCAAAGGTGTTTCATAGTGAAAATGATCAGGAAAGCAGACCACTCCGCTGGAGGGATCGGTTAATCCTTCAGGTTGTTTATAAGCAAAAGACGGATGATCATTGTAGAAAAGAATGGATGTGTCTTTTCCCTGAAGTGGTGTATTAAAAATAGAAATGCTTTCCATAAAGGAAATCCTGCCGGTTTTTTCATGTGGTGTTTCTTGTCCGGTCAACCGCATGGTTTCCCATAAACCCGCGGACGAAAAAACATGCCTGGATTCGATGGGTTCCCCGTTTTGTATATGGGCCCGCATGATCTGATGCCCGTCGTGTTCCAGGGCATTGACAGTCGTATTGAGCCGAAGTTCACCTCCGCATTCTGTGAACCGGTTGACTAAAAGATCGATGATGCTTTTGATGCCGCCTTCCGGTCGCCCCAGACCTTCGAAAAAAATGGATTTGAACAAGAGGGCGAAGTCCTTAAAATCCAGGTCGTTCTCCTGCGCTGAACCGTAGTACATGACAGGACATAAGAGCATTTCAATCAGAAGCGGTTCATGAATAAAAGAAGATAGGACATATCTGGTTGAAAGATATGGTGTGGAAAAATCGTACTCGTCAAATCCGTTGAGATAGGAGATGAAGCTCAGGAACCGGTCCCTTTCCTCAGGAAAAGTCTGTTCGACCTGAGTGATGAAAAATGGGAAATCATTGGTGAATTCGAGACAGGCTCCAGGAAAACAAATGCGCGATTTTTTTTGCGGCCGTAAAGCAAAATCATCTGCGGTGAGTCTGAGCTGCCTGAGCAGTTTCCAGAAAGGGGTTTTTGTGTTTTTGGGAGAAGGGAAGTTGGTAACGGCATGCAGACCGCTTTCAAAAAGATACCCCTTATAGGGGTAGAAAGTGTTCAAGCCGCCCGGGACAGGATGGCTCTCAATGAGGCAGACTTTGAGATCAAAATGCGCCAGTCGGATTCCTGCCGCCAGTCCGGAGAAGCCCCCTCCAATGATGAGTGCGTCAATCATGTGATAAACTTGCCCCGTGCCATTCCAACAGTTCTTCAGGATGCTGAAAAAGGGTCCATGAGTTCTTATTTGCGTCGTTGAAAATCTGAACCAGGCGTTCCGTTTCATTTTGATCAGGTGAGATCTGTCTGATGAACACGTGTTTCACCTGGCCGGGATATTCCTTGAGCAGTTGAGCGTAAACTTCCGGGTCTTTTTCTCCGGAGTCCCCGACCAGAATGAACTTTCGTTTGGGGTACTCTTTTAAAATGGAAGGGATGATTTCTGATTTATAGGTTTCGGCCGACATGAACAAATTAAAAAAAGTTTCATCCTTCAACCGGAAATATTTTAAATGGAAGCTGCCTTGCGGAAAGCCGTTTTTTTCCCTGAATTCCTCAAGAAACGGATATAGCTGCCAGGGTGAGGCAGACACGTAATGGAAGACGTACCCCTTTCCCCTCCAGTTATTGAAAACGGAATTCATCCCCTCCACGGGGCGGAATTCGCGCAGGAACGTGTTTGCTATTAATTCCTTTTTATCGGTAACCTGACTCACCTTGATGGTATCATCCACGTCTGTAATGACAGAAATGCCTTCTGGTCTGATCAACTGAACCATGCCCTTGTAATGTCGCAGATCTTGTTTTTTTAGAACCGCCTCATAATTGATCCACTCAGGAACCGGAGCCAGTTTTTCAGTTTTAATGAGGATTTGTCCGTTAAAATGCCCGTTGGCAATGGAAAACGGCGTGATGTGCTCCCTGCCATTGATCAGAACGCGGATTTTTTTGCTTTCAACATTATCAACCAGAAACAGGCCAAGCCGGTTGATTAATGCCGAAGCATCTCTATCCGGATACAAGAAATCGAGATTGGAGAAAATTTCTTCCATGAGTTCCCTTTTCCATCCCGACTTATCCATGCTTTTAAAAATCCATCCGTGAATGGGGATCAACCAGGTCTTTTCAGTTTCCATGATAGAGGCGCTGGTAGGGAAGAAGATGATTTCCTCGTCCTGAAGGACGGAAGGTTTCGAAGATGTTTCCGTATTCATCAGACTCAAAATTGCCACCATGAAGGTAAGGGATTGTGACCGTTCAATACATTCATGAATCGGACAGAAAAAGATATTAATTTTACCGCTATGAATTTGCCGCCCGCATTCCCAGCTGCTTGCAGCGTGGTTAGGCCGACCAAACAGTTGCGAAGCATCCTTACGAACGGAGATTCCCTGCAGCGAGCTTTAGGGAACTTCAATTCCGCCCCTGTTTTCTCACAGCAGCACTATGTTGAGAAACTGGGCCCTAGATATTCCACACAACTTTTCATCGTGGCCAGTTTTGGATAATCCTCCTGGGGGACCTCGATGTGAT
>JAFGBW010000258.1 GCA_016932965.1 Candidatus Auribacterota bacterium | reverse complement strand
TGTGCATTTTACTCCTCGTATGGCTTGTGAACGCGATCAATTTTCTTGATATACTGGATGGAGCCGCTTCCTCAGTCGCTGTATTGATTCTCATGACTTTGGCCTTTATATTCAAAAAGCAGGGAATGGACATCTGTTCACGGCTGAGTCTTTTCTGGATTTTTTCGCTATTTGGTTTTCTGCTTCAAAACGTCTATAAACCTTCTGTTTTTTTGGGAGACGCAGGCGCCCATCTTCTCGGTTCTGTCTTATTTTTTCTTTCTCTTGATTTTTTCTCTCATTCCGGCCTGACCTATGTCCATTCTGCTTCAATTCTGACCGCGCTTTTCGGTTTCATTATTTTTGATTTTTCATATGTATGCCTGAGACGGATCATCAAAAAAATCCCTCCATTTGTGAAATCCGAGGACCATCTCATGTTCACTGCTTTAAAATATACCGGTTCCCGCTATGCCGTCTTAATTATATTCCTTTTTTTTCAAGGTATGGCCTGTATCCTCGCATGGAACTTCTTTGTATTGAAACAATAAAAAGGAGTGGGAATCGAATGTTTAAAGAGTCCTGCCTATGTGAGCCGGGCCTATTAGCCAGAAATCAAAACAGGAGTCAGTTTACTAAGATAACGTTTGAGTTTGTCAATGCTATCAATCCTATCAGAAGAAATAAGAGATTCATTATTCGCATAACATAACGCCAGCGAATCGTAATGGTTATCAATAAAAAACCGCAATAAATCAAGCTTGCCTGATTTTAAGGCGTCGGTTTCAAATCGTTCGAAAAGACTGTCTTTTGCTTTTCTGTAATAGACATGGGTAACCCAATCCCCAATCCCACGATTTGCTGCGAGTATGCCTAAAACGTGAAGGTAATACTGATGATCAATACAACCTGTTCTGCTTTGTAACGGCAGTATTTTTGCCGGATCCATATAATCAGGAATCAAACCCGTCTGTGCCAATCTTGTTAAGATCTGATAAGTAATAGGAAATTGCATGTCTCCTTTTCTGGTTTTAATAGTCATATGCTCTTTAAATTCTCCTAAACTCTCCAATATCCGAGCAATGATTTCACTTGCTGTCCGGTCCATTGAGGAGCCTATTTGGTCATATACTCCTATCTCTTGCAGCATTGTTACAGCGTCTGGATAGGCATGCAATACGTCGTATTCCAATTGATTGATGATCTTTTTATTCTTTTGTAATAATAAAAATAATACAGCATGGGATAACTCATGATTGACATGGGCAGATTGTGAGGTAAATTCTGTATCAGCATCGAATACAATACTGTCTTCTCCTGCAAAACCTCCTGAAACCTCACCAATCCATACGGCTCTGTCCTTTTTCTGACTTTCATAAGACCCGCGAAAAAAGTCGAGAGGCCTATCAATTTTAGCCAATGCAGTTGAAGCAGAATTCTGGAGAATCGGTGCTGGTAAATATCTGTCTTCAGGTATAGGAGTTAGTTGCCGATAAGATGTTCTTCTTGCAACTATTTTTGGAGAAAATATGCCAAAATCAGAGTCAGGAAAATGAGACAACAAGTGTAACATGAGCGGATTATCCATTGCTGCATCGATCAGATAATCTACACTATTATGAGCATTATAGCCGGGCTCATACAGGAACTGAACTACATCCTGTATTTCGAAGGAAAGTCCTCCCATCGGCAGTCGCTCTGGATTATCAGGGGAGACATAAGCAGATACCGCCGCTCGATAGTTGGGGAATTTTTCTTTAATCAGCAAGACAGATTGCCTCACTTTTTGCTGATCATCTTCTGATAATGCCTTAAGGGTGTCAGGATGATTTAAATCCAGCAAATGAAATTCGCCTCGTGACATGAATCCATCTTTCAGATCTTCAATTAAGTATATCCCGGATACGACAGCTTTTTCTAATACATCAACGTCTTTTTTGGACCAGTCAAAATGTTCAAAGGTGATGACCAATTGAATCCCGTTTATCGTTAGGATATATGGAAACATAGAGGTATGGTATACACTGCTTTTGTATTGCCTCTTGGTATCAAAGCTTTGGATAAGATTGAATTTGTATAAGGATTGTTTTTTATCCCATTGATCCCTGGTTGTCGGCAGTCTTGCTATTGCACTTTTAAATCGTTCGACTTTTTTTTGACCCTGCTTTTTTAATATTTCAAAAATGTCTGATAATTTTTTTTGAGTCGTCTGACGGGAACTATCAGAGTCAGAGTCGTCAAAAATAGATAGGGGGGATAAATAATATTGTCCGCCGATATAGAAGTCGTTCGATCTATTTTGACAATAGACCGGGGTCAATGGCGATAATATGATAATAAATACACAAAAAAATCTTATCATTTGTATACCCTTATTTACCTGGGTGATTAATTATACCTGAATTTATTAAATGTGTCAACTCGTGATGAATCGTTGAATCAAAATATATTTTGGTATCGTACAAAATAAAAAAATGCGATATATAACCCCATAAAATTACCTATTTTATACCAATCATTTTTAAGGAAAGCCATGCTGAATTCTTCAGATCCGTGTCCCTTTTCTTCCCATTTGGTTTCTCTTATCTGTCCCACGTTTAATGGATTGACGCTCATGAAGGAGACACTGCCTGTACTCTTGAGGATTCTTTCTTCTCTTTCATTAAAGACCGAATTGATTGTCGTGGACAACGGATCCACTGACGGAACAGAAGGATTTGTTAGGGGGCAACGTTTTCCGATACAATACGTTAGGTTGGAAGAAAATAAAGGATTTGCTGTTGCCTGCAACGAAGGCGTTAAAAGGAGCTCTGGAACATTTTTATTTTTTATCAACAATGATATTCTGGCAGAAGGGGATTTTCTAACACCGCTTCTGCGGCTTTATGAAAGAAATCCCAACGTATTTGCGGTTGTGCCCCGTCTGATGAGATGGGACCGAAAAACCATAGATGATGGAATACGGAATCCTGTTTTTTCAACAGGGCTTTTAGACGTCAGGCTGGAAGAAGATAAAATGAACGCTCCTGCTCCGACTGTGTTCTTCTGCGGGGGGGCTTTTCTGGTTTTAAAAGAACACTTTTTGAACTTAGGCGGATTTGATGAAATTTATACCCCTTTTGCCTGGGAGGACCTGGATTTGGGCTATCAGGCAGTCCAGAGGGGTTTTTATAATTTATACACCCCGCAGATCACTCTATATCATAAAAGGGAAGCCACTTCCCGTTCTATTTATACTCAAACAGAGTTCAAAACCCTCGTCTGGAGAAACAAATTTATTTTCATGTGGAGCCGTTTTCATGATAAAGAAATCCTTTTTCAGCATTTTTTATATCTGCCGTGGAAATTATTAAAATTTATATTCAACGGCCGCTGGCCTTATGTGCTGGGTTTTATTAAAGCCCTTTCTTATCTCAAACGGATTATAAAAAAGAGATCGATTGAGCGGCCTTACGTAAAAATGAGGGATAGTCAAATTATAAGTGGAACATGGAAACAAGGAATAGAAATTGCAATTTAAATGAATTTCTCCTGCAGGAAGAGATTCATAGCCAATTTTTTCTTTGTTGGAATTGTAATAGAGATTTATTTAACTTATTGCATAAGAATAGGTTAGGATTAACTTGAAAGAGCGTTTGAGAAGAGTACTTTCTTTCGTTGCAAGAAATTTTTGTGGTAAAATCAGACAGTAGTTAAATTTAATAATATTCGTTCTTTTAAAAATTGAAAGAATGCACAGGTGAAGTAAATACCCCGCGATTTGATTTTCTTGTTTCAAGAAAATCAAATAGCCCGGTAAAAGTGTTTGGAAAAAGGCGCGGAAAAACCTTTATTCATAAAGGGTTTTTTCGCAATGGGATCGAAGCGATATGGAAATTTCGATAGTTATTACCAACTGGAACGGGATAAATATTTTGAAAGACACTCTGCCTACGGTTCTGGATGCAGCGGTTCAGGACGTAGACCATATTTATGAAATCCTTCTGGTGGACGATTGCAGTACGGATGATAGTGTTTCTTATGTTAAGACAAATTTTTCCCATATCCGTGTGATCAAAACTCCTCAAAACATGGGGTACATGGCTGCGAACAATTTCGGCGTCCAAAATGCCCGGTTCCCGTTGGTGTTTTGTCTGAATAATGACATGAAAATCAATGCATCCACGATCCCCTCTCTTGTCAAACATTTTAGTGATCCCAGAGTGTTTGCCGCTTCCGGAAAAATATTCGACTGGGAAAACCATTTTTTATATGGAAACAGGGGGGGGACTTTTGAAAAAGGTCATTTCTCTTATTTTGAAAAGGATCCCGATGATACTTATTCCCAGACGCTTTTTGCCTGCGGTGGTGCTTTTTTATGCAGAAAAAATCTGTATCTGGAACTGGGGGGTTATGATGCGGAATTATACTCGCCTTATTATTATGATGAGACGGACCTTTGTTTCCGTGCCCTGAAAAAGGGCTATCCAATCATTTATGAACCGCGAAGTGTTGCTTTTCACAAGGAGAGACAAACGGTTTCCCGGCAATATGACACAACAAGAGTAAAAATCATTTCTGCCAGGAACAATTACTTTTTTTCCCTTAAAAACATCCACGATCCTGTCATGACAAGAGACATGCTGATTTATATACCGCTTTTCCTTATCCGGGACGCTTTCAAATTCAGATTTCGTTTCTGGAAGGCGTTCTGGGAGGTTCTTAAACGGCTCCCTTTTGTGTTAAAGCGCAGGAAACAGGAGAAACAAAAAGGTGGGCTCAGCGCTGAAGAAATTTTCAAGGCAGTGAACAGGAAGCATGAATGACTCTGTGATCGTGGTTCAGGCAAGGATGGAATCAACAAGGCTCCCTGGAAAAGTCCTTCTGCCGTTGGCGGGTAAACCCCTTATTTTTCATCTGCTGGAGCGGCTTTCCTCCATCCCCTGTCAGGGGCTTTGCGTTGCGATATCGGATGCGAAGGCTTCAGATAGATTGAATGAAATTTTGGTTCAAAAAGGCTACAGCGTTTTCCGCGGACATCCGACCAATGTCTATCTCAGGTTTTTAAACGCTGTGAAAAAATACAGCGCATCTGTTTTGGTGAGAGTGACGGCAGATAATCCTTTAACAGACTGCGAAGCAATCAAAAAGGGTATGCAGTTGATACATGAACAGGATCTCGATTATGTCTGGATGACGCATTGCCCGGTCGGCTGCGGCTGTGATATTTTCAAGATGCGGACTTTTCTGAGTTTTGAAAATGCCTCCCTCACGGAAGAGGAAAAAGAACACATTGTTCCGATTTTTAGAAACAGGAAAGAACTAAAAGGCATGCCCGTATCCTGCGGTTTCCCCAAAGAGGCTGAACAGTTGCGCTTGACCGTAGACACGCAGGACGATTATCAGCAGATGGATCAGCTCGTAAATAAATATATCCAACAGGGGTCGTTGGAGTTAGACCGGGTCATCAGGGAAAAAATTTCATCATCTTGAAGATGAGCTTGTTAGGAGTGTCTGGATTTCTTTTTCAAAATCGATGGTGATTTTCTGTCCTGTAGATATGTTGAATGATTTATTGAATACAAAACCGTTGACGTAGATTTGAGCAGTGCATTCCCCTTCAGGAACACTTACAACAGGAAGGTTATAATATATCCTCGGTATATTCTCATGGGTGATAACCAGAAACCAATTGTTGATGAAAATATTTTTTATTTCAAGTATACCGGCTTTTTCAGGTAAAACATATGAAATCGTTTGTTCTGGATTTGTTTCGTTGATAACGAAACTCTCCTCATAATCGGCATATCCCGGTATACAAATGCGCAATTTGTAAAGGCCGTATTGTATCTTGATTGCTTTTTTGAAAGAAGCGGAGTATTCTTTTCCATTGATAAAAAGCTTTGCATGAGGGTGTTCCATATTATGGATAACCAGCTTTCCCAATTTGGTCGAGGTTAGATATTTTTCATTTTCATAATTGATTGAGAGTTGATGCCCTTTCAGGGAAAATGACAGAAACTGATTATCAAATAAATATGACAGGCTGTACCATTCATTATCCATGAGATGTCTGATAGATCGGTAGGTGGATTTAGGATCATAGGGATTCCAAACGTTGAATAGCATTTTGTCGTCTTTTTCCATGAATATTCCGTTGGAGTTCGTATCAATAAAAATCAAATTGATATCCTTGGAGCCGAATAAAGTTTTATTTTTTTCTGTAGAAATCAAATAAGCCGGGTTCTGGATATAAAAACGGTTCTTCCCCTCATTGGATGAAGGATAAATAATGAATCTGGGGACCCCATCCAGTTTGATATCATAATAACTGCATTCAGGAATTTCATAACAAGGCATAATGCGGTTTTCCCATTCATAATGGGTCTTGGGAACATGACGTGTTTCCCAATCCGTATAAAATTCGTGTTGAGGTCTAGTCTGCATTCTGCCGTGACTGTCAAAAGATGTACGATGAACTATTCTGCTTTTGGTTACGGCCACACGTTCCAAAGACATTCTGGTTTTAGGCACCCAGCGCCTTTCCATTCTGGTTGTTTTTTTTAAATCCGATAAACCCGAGTAATAGAGATTTTTTGATGTCTGGCGCTTGAATTGATATTCCTTACCCTGATAACAGATGGACAAACCAGAAGGGATTTCCTTCAACTGAAATGTCCTGCCTGAAAATTCAAACCGATTGTCGATTGACCTTGCTTGGATCGGTGGGGTTGTCCATAAAAAATCCTTGAAGATATCCTCTTTACGGGCTATGTCCAAAATTCTGCTTATTTTTTCGTCTGATCTTCCAGGCCACCGTGTGATCGTGGGCGATAAAAGAGAAAATACAGGAGACATTGTTTTGCATGACGGTAGAATCAATATCAATGACGCCAGAATAACTATATGAATTAAATAAATAGAAGGAAAACAGGTTTGACGCATTTTAGAGCCTGAATCAGACCTTTTTCAGGGGTTCGTTCACTTGTAACTGTTATTGTTAATCAATATAATACATTATTAAATGGGATAGAAACAAAATAACCATTTTTTGATCCTATCATTTTTGTTATAGAATTAACGGTATTGTATATCATTATCTTCAAATCGCCATGCCCGGATATTATTTATATTACAGCAATCACCTGGAAGCCTTTATCGACCCTGTTTGCGAGCTCGCCTTCAGCCAGGACATCTTTCATCCTCTTCTCATGGTTACGCAGAACAAATCTATTGATCAATGGCTGAAAATGCAGATGGCGCATAAGCACGGCATTTACAGCCAGATTGATTTTATGAATCAGGAAATAGCGAGAACGACACTCAGTTCATTTTTTCCTGATATTTCCGATTGTCTGCAGAAATATCCGATGCTTTCACTCATCCAGATGCAGATGCTTTTATTCCAAATCCTCATGAGATTCGAAGAAATAAAAATTCCGGAATCGCTTGAAGGGGGCTTGGCTTTTCTGAACACCCGGGATGCTCCGGAAATACGACGAGTAAAAACCAGGCAATTCTCCAAAAGTCTTGCCACTCTTTTCGGAGGCTATGAGGCTGCAAGAAAAGAAATGCTCCAATCATGGAGTCATGACCAGTCCAGTTTTTCTGTGGATCATCCTTTATACCAGGAGGAAATCTGGCAGAAATCCATGTGGCGTTTGCTTTATCAGGATTTTTGTTTTTCCTCTTATAACATGCCGTTGGAAAAACTCCCTGAGAGTAGAGCGCCAGAGGGAGTTCTGCCTAAGGCCATCTGCCTTTTAGGCTCGGCATTTCTCCATGAAAGCAATCAGATATTTTTTCATCAGCTCGCAGATAAAGTCCAGGTCCATCATTTTATTTTAAGACCCTGCCGGACTTATTGGGGGGATATCACAAGAAACGAAAGCAAGAACGCTGACTTCAATCCTTTATTGGCAAACTGGGGGAAATTGGGACGGGGAGAATTGAATTTTCTGCTGGAGTGGGAAGATGTCCGTAAGGAGCACGAGTTTTACCGGGAAAACGAATCCCATACTTTGCTTGCCAAGATTCAGAATCAGATTCTGAACCTGGTCCCTTTATCAGAAAAAAAAGAAATCATTTCTAAACAGGATGCCAGCATTAAAATCTTTTCCTGCGCCGGGAAGCAGAGAGAAATTGAAATCCTCCTGGATCAGATTCTTTTTCTTTTAAAAGAGAATCCTGATTTAAGGCCCGATGACATGGCTGTGCTCGCTCCGGACATCAATCTTTACTCCTCCTTTATTGAAGCCGTATTCCCGGGAAAAGGAATCGGGCTCCCTTATCGAATTCTAGACCTGAAACTGACTGAAGAATCCGTTTTTTTACAGGGAGTGCTTCGGCTTTTAAAATTGCCTTCTTCACGGATGACAAGAAAAGAGGTGCTGGATTTTTTTAAAAATCCCTGTGTCATGAAAAGGTTTGAACTGGATCAAAAAGACCTGGATTGGTTCTTGAAATTCATTGAAGATCTTCATATCCACTGGGGAATCGATCCTGGACACAAAGAAAGCCTGGATCTCGCCATTCCGTCAGCCACTACTTGGGAAGAAGCTTTTGAACGTGTTTTGAACGGTTATGCCATGAAATCTTCCTCATGGGGAGCCAATCCGTATTTTTTGTCTTCAGTTTCTGAAACCGAACAAGCAGGTGTTTGGATTCAACGATGCCGGATTCTTTTTCGTTGGGTGGAATCAGCTCAAGGGCATGCCAAAACCCTGGATGAATGGTGCGACTTTCTTCTGGAATGGCTGAAGAGCTTCTTTTTGCCCCGTCCGGAAGAACTGGATGATTTTTTTCATTTTGAACGGCTTACCGACACACTGGTTTCTTTGCGTGTGGAAGGACATCTTCTCAATAATACCATTCCATTCATGGTTCCCTTTTCCTTTTTCAGGGAAATGTTGCAAGACGAAATGGAAAAAATGCTGGCATCTAGATCATTTGGATCAGGGCATGGCATCACTTTTTCTTCCATTCGTTCCATGAGGGCGGTACCTAAAAGAGTGATCTGCATACTGGGGATGGACGATGGCGTTTTTCCGCAAAAAGAATCCAGACTGCATTTTGACCTTCTTGCTGCCAATCCCCACCTTCTGGATGCGACGCAAAGGGATGTGGACCGGTACTCTTTTCTTGAAACCCTCATTTCTGCCAGGGAGAAATTTTATTTGTTTTACACCGGAAAAGATCTTATTCATGATACGGTTTTACAACCGTCTCTTCTGGTCAGGGAATTCGTGCAATACTGTGAATCTTGTTTTATTGCAGAGAATGTTTCATCCATGGAGCGATCATTGACTGAGATCCACCCCCTTCATTCATTCGACGAACGTTATTTTTCAGGTACATCTCCATTCTTTTCATTCAATGAATGCAATCTCTCAGCGGCGAAATCGTTCATGCAAAAGCAGGATAAAAGCTTTATCCATGTCCCCACTCCGGTTTCACAAGAAACCATTGGAGAAACCATGACTCTTCATGCGGATGACCTTTTTCTTTTTATAAAAAATCCGATTGAATCCTATTATCGAAAAATTCTCGGCATTCAGTTTACCGGCGATTCTCTTTCCCTTGAGGAGGAGGATGAACCTTTTCATCTGAATCCAATAGATGAAACCCGGTTCTACAGGCGTTATCTTGAAGATTGTCTTAAAAATATAAATTTTCCTCCTCAGGAAGCCGTCCTTCATTTTTCACGCCTCATGACTGAAAAAGGAATTCTGCCAAAAGGAACCTGGAACAGGCCAGAGACAGAAAAATGGCTGGAAGTTTGTACTCGCATTGAACATAAAGTTGCCCGGAAACGGCCTTCAGCCTGCCGGGCCATCTTATTAGGTAAACCCTCTCATATCAGGGAATATTGGATAGATGAGGATGACGCTGCGCCCAGGTTTTTATCTCCCTTGACCGTATCCTTAGGCCATATAACCGTGATCATTGAGGGAGGCATTTTCACTCTTTTTGAATCCGGCTTCATGCAAGTCTGCAGGAAACAAGTTCAATGGAAGCATCATCAGCGTGCATGGATGAATTTTTT
>JAFGBW010000257.1 GCA_016932965.1 Candidatus Auribacterota bacterium | reverse complement strand
GTGCTTCTTCTGAAAATGAGAAAAATCCTGGGGGAATAAACAGGTTATTCGCCTGATTGAGCGGTTCCCTCCATGAGGGTGGCCATGTCCTGGATTTTATCGGAAGCCGGCGGCATGAACAAGGCGTCGTCCAGGGGTTCTTTGCTGATGTTTTTATAATAAACCGTGGTGACCTGGTTAAAAATGGTCAGCTGATTCTTAATGATCATCCCATCACTCACCCAGACCACTCCGCTCATGTTGGTTTCAGAGTCAGTCATTTCGTATTTCAGACAGGATTTCCCGTCGATTGTTTCACTCCCCGCCTGTTTGTATTGCGGAAGCGGCTGGTTTTTCATGGCCTCTCCGAGATCGCTTTTCATCCAGGTGTTGGAAGATTCCATCAAAGAGTAGACGGTCCCGTCTGTTCTGATGATGGAGATGAATTTCATGGTTCCTTGTTTTCCTTCAGTCCTGATATTTCCGTTTTTGAAGAATACTTTACTGGCTTCCGGCATGGCCGCTTGATTGGCGGCGGATTCGATCACCATGTCCGCTGTATACGTGATGTTCTCAGACAGACCCAGCTGTTTGTACATTTCACTAAGGATATTGGCTGCTATACCGTCACGCTGGGAAACAAGTAACAAGCCCCCCATAATAACTATTCCTATGAATTGCCGCATTTTCATTCTGTTTCTCCTTATGTTCGTCATTCACAATCAGATATCAGGCAATGGTTCTTACCTTCAACCGTCCAACTCATAACTCAACACTCATAACATTTTATATCACCATGTTATCCGGAATATAGGCATTTTTAACGATCACGACGATTCCGTCTCGGATATAAAAACGTTCTTCAGGATCATCATAATCTTTGAGTTTCTTTTTGTTTTCAATAATGACGTTCGATCCAATATGGGCATTTTTATCAATGATGGCATTAACGATTTTAGAGTTGGGGCCGATCCCAATCCTTTTCTTTTTAGGTGTGCCTTCCTCATTGTAATAATCAGCTCCCAACAGCAGGCTTCCTTCCACATAGGCGCCTGTGTTGATATAAGATCTCAATCCTATGATGGAATTTTTCAATACGGACTGCTTGATGAGACAACCGTCATTGATGATGCAGTTGCTGATCTGGCTGTCTATGATGGAAGAGCCGGCAAGATGTCTTTGCCTCGTATAAATGGGCCTGGAGGGATGGAACAATTGAAAAGGCGGATGCGGTTGGCAAAGGCTTAGGTTCGCTTCAAAAAAAGCGCGGATCGTTCCGATGTCCTGCCAGTAGTCTTTGGATAAAAAGGTGTAAACATTGAAATTTTTGAGGGAGGCCGGAATGACGTGTTTTCCGAAATCATAAAGGGAAGGATTCTCAAATAATACCCTTTCCATGATGTCCCGGTTAAAAATATAGATTCCCATGGAGCCCAGATACGGCCTTTTCTTTGCTTCGTCATGAGGAAGCCCAAAATGCGATGTATCTACCTTGAAAGGTTTTCTTTGTTCCGCATTGGGTTTTTCCAGAAATTCGTAAATTTTTCCGGTTCCATCCACTTTTAAAAGACCAAATTCACCGGCACCGGTTTCATTGACCGCGCAGGCGCAAACGCTGATATCGGCTTTTTTCTCCAGGTGGTATTGCAGGAATTCCACATAATCCATTCGATAAAGATGGTCGCCTGAAAGGATGAGGATCTGTTCCCATTCCTGATGCCCGATATGAGAATACACTTTTCTTACGGCGTCCGCGGTTCCCTGAAACCATTCATTTGACGCCACGGTCTGATGGGCTGCCAGGATTTCTACAAAACCGTTTGAAAAAGAGTCAAAATGGTAGGTTCTGGCAATGTGCTGGTTCAATGAGGCGGAATTGAACTGGGTCAGCACAAAAATCCTCTCCAGTCCGGAATGAAGGCAATTGCTGACTGGCACGTCAATTAAGCGGTATCTTCCCGCAAGGGGGACAGCGGGTTTAGAACGCATTTTTGTCAAAGGATACAGGCGATTTCCCTGTCCTCCCCCCAAAATAACCACCAGAGTTTTTCGATTGAACGGAGTCATGAATTTTTATTATTTTGTTTTTTTTAACATAAAAACAATACAATGAAAAACTATTTTTATTGGATGGCTTATGATAACATGATGGATATTCTTAAAAATTAGATGAAAATCGGAAAAATTGACATTGTTCATCCCCTGGTTCTGGCTCCCATGGAGGAGGTGACGGACGTTTGCTTCAGGCTGGTCTGCAAAAGGCTTGGGGCAGACATCGTTTACACGGAATTTGCATGCAGTGAAGCCTTGATCAGGAACTCTGAAAAAACCTTCAAAAAAATCCAAGTTCTCGAAGCAGAAAGGCCTGTTGGGATTCAGATATTTGGAAATCAGGAGTCATCCGTTGAAAAGGCCTCCTCCATTGCCGAACAAATGCAGCCGGATTTCATTGATTTCAACTGCGGATGCTGGTCAAAAGATATTGCGCTAAAAGGTTCAGGCGCCGGCCTATTAAAAGACCTGAAAAAGCTCGAATCGGTAGTGAAGGCGGCTGTCAAAGGAACCTCTCTTCCTGTCACAGTTAAAACCAGGCTTGGATGGGACAAAAAAAATCTGGTCATCATGGATGCGGCCCGGATCATTGAAAATGCAGGCGTCCAAGCGCTGACGGTTCACTGTCGAACAAGGGATCAGGGGCATGCCGGTACCGCGGACTGGAGCTGGCTGGAAAAAATCAAAAAAGTCGTCAGTATTCCGCTCATCGGCAACGGCGATGTCCGTACACCCATGGACGCAAAAAAGCTTTTTGAAACCGGATGCGACGGGATCATGATCGGAAGAGGCGCTCTTCAAAATCCGTGGATTTTCCGGGAAATAAAGCATTTTCTCTGTACCGGGCTCATGGAAAAGGAACCGGACATGGAAACGCGAATCCAGACAGCCGTCTCGCATCTCAAGCACTCCGTGGAATGGAAGGGGGAAAAAAGAGGGGTCCGGGAATTCCGGAAATATCTTTCCAGTTATTTGAGAAATTTTCCGGGCGCAGCCCAGTTTAGGAAAGAGATCATGACTTATACTGAAATGGATCCGGTCATAGAAAAGCTTTTATCCTTAAAAATTTAGTTGCTCAAAAAGGATATTTAGACAGGATTGAAATAAAAATTCGATTGAAAAATTAAATGACCATGATATGCTTCAGTTTTTAGAGTAAAAATTGAAATCAAAAATGAGGACTTTTCATGAAAAAGAACTGTTTTTTTTCATTATTTTGTCTGATTCTGATGTTGCTGGCAGGGGGGAGTTCCTGGAGCAGTGAGGAAGATATCCCTTTTGCCAATTATTATGTCCGTGTAAAGGAAAAAAATATCAATGTGCGGGCACGTCCGTCCACAAGTTCTGAAGTGATGTACCAGCTTGATAAAGGCCAGGATGTTCTGGTGATCGGTCAAACGGATGAGTGGGTGAAAATCCGTCCTAAGGAAGGGGCCACGGCATGGGTTCACAAAGACATGGTGGAAAACGGTATCATTTCAAAAAGCAATGTCAATATCCGGGTAGGCCCTTCTTTGGGACATTCCATTCTCGGAAGAATGACCGAGAGTGATCCGGTCATGGTTCTTTCGAATCAACAGGGAGGAGAATGGCTTCAAATTGAAATGCCGAGGAACTTCGGATTTTGGGTAGCAAAAAATCTGGTATTTTTCCTCAGTACGGAAAACGAATACCAGGATTATCTGATCAGGGAGAAGGAGGCCAAAAAAGCCTTTATACAGGCTGAGATGATCCGGAAGGAGGAACTGGTCAAAAGATATATGGATGTGGACCATGAAAGGGTGATCGAGGCCTATCAAAAGATCATTGATGATTTCCCCGGCACCCCGGAAGCCGTCAAATCTATGGAACGCTTGATCGATATCAAGGAGAAACAGGCTATAGCGCACCAAAAAAAATTGACTCTGAAAGAAAAGCGCCGTCTGGTTCTGCTTTTTGATGAAGCGGAACTGATGAAGAAAAAAATCATGGAGCCTGACGGGTTCTCCCCGACCCGTTATGAGGAATTGATGCTGCGTTATAGAAAAATTTCCTCGCTCTATCCCAATACTCCTGAGGCGAAACAATCCCTTCAGAGTATGGAAGAATTGGAAAAATACAGGGAAGAGAAAATCGGTGATTGGAAAAATACCCATATTTTCGAACAGGAAGGGAAATTAAAGGCCGTAAAAAATTCCGTCTACGCGGAAGGAACCCATGAATTGATACGCGGTCACACCTTTAACAGAAAAACGGTTTGCATTGTTTTCTGTAAAAAAGTGGATCTTCGTGCGTTTGAAAATAAAAGAGTCAAAGTCAAAGGCAACATCAGCCTGCAGTTCCCTGAAAAGGATATTCCTCCTTTGGTTGAAGTGACGGAAATATCGCTTTCCTAGTCTTTATTGGACGAAATGAGTCAAAATGTTGTCTTCTTATTTGTCTCCATGCTCGATTTTCTGATTTTTCAATGAATCGGGCTAAACTCGATATTAAAATCGAACAGGATGATAAATGACCAGCAATTTTTTAATGGAGTCAAGATCAATTACGCCTGAACCTGATTTTCTCCGGATTATATTTTAAAGTTATGCAGGAAGCAGTCCCATCTTCGCTGATCATTACGGGAAGCAGCATGATCCCGGTATTGATGCCTGGAGATGAAGTTTTCCTTCAAAGAGAAGGTAAACCTGAAATAAATGACCTGGTCTGTTTCAAGAACCCTCAGGATCACACGCTGGTTGTACACAGAGTGGCCTGGCTGGGAAAACAATTTTTTATATCACGGGGGGATCAACAGCTCGTTCCGGATACAGCGATGCCTTATCATGCCATTTTAGGGAGGGTGACGAAAATAGTACCGGGAAACAAAATCCCGCCATTTGAGTCGGCTGAGTATCATAAATGGATCAGTTTTTTACGCTGGATATTTTTGAAAATAAAATTAATGATTCTTTTTTTCAAGTTGATAGAAGGAATCGTTTTTAGACAGAATGGTCAGGATCAACAGAATCTCATTTCGCCTTAAGCCGAATTTTCTTTTTGATCCTGTGCATCCGGTCTTTATCCTTTTTTGTAAGAAACTAAATCATTACGGATAGCACTATTGAAAGGAACAAGAAATGAGCAAACGAATCGGAGTCATTGGAGGCAGCGGGCTCTACTCCTTATTTGACAATGGGGATGTGACACAAAAGAAGGTGGATACCCCGTATGGAACGCCTTCTGATGCCTATGCCATAGGTCTAATTTCAGGCAAAGAAGTAGTATTCCTCCCGCGGCATGGGAAAGGGCATCGTCTGCTTCCTTCGGAAGTGAATTACCGTGCTAATATTTACGGAATGAAAAAATTAGGGGTTTCCGAAATCCTCTCCATCAGTGCAGTGGGATCCTTACAAAAACAATACAAACCCAGAGATGTGGTGATCGTGGATCAGTTCTTCGACAGGACGACAAAACGCCAGAATACTTTTTTCGGTAATGGTTTTGTGGCCCATGTTGCATTTGGCGATCCGGTTTGTCCGGATCTTCGCGAACGGATTCTTTCAACAGCCAAAAAATTAAAAGGCACGTTTCATCCAAAAGGGACCTACGTGAACATGGAAGGGCCTCAGTTTTCCACCCGGGCAGAATCCAATACCTATCGCAGTTTCGGATTCGATGTGATCGGCATGACAAATCTGACAGAAGCGCGCCTTGCGCGGGAGGCGGAAATCTGTTACGCGACGTTAGCCTTTGTCACGGATTACGACTGCTGGCACGAGGAAGAGGAAGCGGTCACAACGGATACGATTCTTAAAGTTCTTCAGGACAACGCGGAGAACGCCAAAATGATTATCGCTGCCGTCATTAACAACATGGGCCAAACGGAAAAAAAATGCACTTGTCAGGACGCCTTGAAAAACAGCATGATCACACGCCCTGATGAGATTCCGGAACCCGCCCGAACGGAATTGCATGAGATCATTAGGAAATACATTCATGCTGATGAATAAGAATCAACTATTAAATATAGACAGAAGGAAAAAATCATGACGGAGAGAACGCCCACTATTGAGACCCGCAGTTTTGAAACCCAGATCCAGCAACTCCTGGATTTAATGGCCCATTCTTTATACAGCAACAAAGACATTTTTATCAGGGAATTGATTTCCAATTCCTCGGACGCCATAGATAAAATCCGGTTTTTATCCCTGACTAAAAAGGAACTACTGGAGGATGATTCCCGCTTTGAAATCAAAATTTCTTTGGATAAGGATGCCAAGATTTTCATCATTTCCGATAATGGGATCGGCATGAATCACGAAGAGATCATTCAAAATATCGGTACCATTGCCAGTTCAGGCTCAAAAGATTTTATTCAGGCTATGTCCCAGGATCAGGCCAAAAATCTGTCCCTGATCGGCCAGTTTGGCGTGGGTTTTTATTCGGTTTTCATGGTTTCCAAGAAGGTCACGCTCTTTTCCAGAAAAGCAGGGGAAAAAGAAGCCTGGAAATGGGAATCTACGGGTAAAGGCAGTTATACCATTGAACCCGCAGAGAAAAAAAACCGGGGCACAGAGGTCATCCTGCATTTGAATGAGGAAGGCGAAGAATTTCTTGAAAACTGGAAGGTCCGTTCCGTGATTAGAAAATTTTCTGATTATGTTTCTTATCCCATTCTCATGCCCAAAACGGATAATCGAAGTGAAGAAGAGAAGAAAAAGGAGCCCGAAAAGAAAAGCACGGAATACGAAGTGGTGAACACAGGGCAGCCTTTATGGATTCGTCCGAAAAAGGAAATAACCGATGACATGTATGATGAATTTTATAAACAGATTTCCCATGACTTTGAAAAGCCTCTTACCAAAGTGCATTTTTCACAGGAAGGAGTGATTGCGTTTAATTCCATCCTGTTTATTCCAACAAAAGCGCCGTTGGATTTTTTTCATCATCATGAATCCAAGGGGGTTAACCTATATGTGAAGCGTGTTTTCATCATGGACAGCTGCAAGGAGCTGATGCCAGCCTATTTGAGGTTTGTGAGAGGCATGGTGGACACGGAAGATTTGCCGTTGAATATCTCCCGCGAAATTCTCCAGCAGAATAAGACGGTTGAAAAAATCAGAAAAGCCCTGGTCAAAAAGGTACTGGATGTATTAACGGAACTCTCTTCTAAGGAGCCGGATAGATATCATGCCTTCTGGAAAGAATTCGGCATGGCGCTGAAGGAAGGGGTGTACCTGGACCAGGAAAACAGGGACAAATTGATTGCCTTGCTTCGTTTTTATTCTTCAGCGAGCCAGGATGAGAAAAGCTGGGTCAGTCTCAAAACTTATTGTTCAAGGATGAAAGACGGTCAGAAAGAGATCTACTATTTGCCGGGGGAAACGAGGGAAGAAATTGAGGCTTCTCCTCATCTGGAAATTTTCAGAAAGAATCAGATGGAAGTCCTGTACCTGACAGATCCGGTGGATGAATGGATGTTTTCCGTTATTCCTGAATACGAAGGGAAAAAAGTGGTTTCCGCTGGCAGAGGTGAGCTGGACCTGGGGGATTTGGATAAAGAAGCTAGGGAGAAAGCGAAAGAAGATGAAAAAAAATTAAAAGGAATCGAAGATCTTTTCCGGAAAATTCTTCAGGATGAGATCAAATCCGTCCGAACCACGACCAGACTGGTGGACAGTCCCTGCTGTCTGGTCTCAGATGAAGGTGAAATGAGCGCCCATATGGAGCGTATTCTGAAAGCTTCCAAGCAGATGGATTTTCGTTCGAAAAGGATTTTAGAGATCAACCCCAATCATGCCCTCATCCAGCATTTGCAATCCATGACAGAGAAAGGGATAAAAGAAGAAGACCTTCAGGATTGGATCAGCGTTCTTTATGATCAGGCTCTCTTGGCTGAAGGATCCAAAATCAAGGATCCCAAATCATATAATACCCGTATGAATAAAATATTATTGAAAGCGATCGGATAAATTATTATTTTTTTCTTTTCCAAGTCTCGCCATTTTTGTTAACATTTGTTTTAAAATGGAAAGCAATAAGAATATTTGATTACATAGGGAAAAATCATATGGGCGAAAAATCAATTTTAATCATCGATGATCACGGGGCACTCCGGTATATCTTGAGTTTTGATCTTCAGAAAAAGGGATTCAAAACATTGACTGCCGGAAACGGTGAGAAGGGAATTGAAATCGCTGCTGCTGAAAAGCCCGACATGATTTTATTGGATGCCATGATGCCCGGAATCGACGGTTTTGAAACCTGCCGCCGTCTCAAATTAAACGAAGTCACAAAAAATATTCCTATTGTCATGGTGACGGCCAAATCCCAGAGAAAAGACGTTCTGGAAGGACTCCAGTCAGGCGCCACCAGTTATATGGTCAAACCGTTTAAGTTTGAAGAACTCTATAATAAGATCGTTGAAATCGTAGGCCCTCCCGACGCTCCCAAAACCGCTCAATGATTCTTGCCTTTTTTTGAAAGGAATTTCATGCCTCAGATCCCCATCGAAAAGGCAAAAGAAGGAATGGTCATTAAGGAAAAAGTCATCAATGACAAGGGCATGGTTTTGCTTCATCCGGGAAGTGTATTGTCGGAAATGATGATAGCCCGTCTCAAAAAATGGAATGTTCAGTCCGTGATTTGCGAAGGTGCTGCCAACGGAGGAGAAACCGACGCTTCATCCGGAGAAGACATGTCCATGGCGCTTCCGGTCATGAATGCTGAACAGGAAAAACGTTTGAATGAGCGTTTTAAGCCTGTGTTGGATGATCCCATCATGAAAGAAATTTATGAAGGCGTGAAAGTCTATTTTCAGAAAGCCGGCCAGCAGGAAGCCAAACCAAGCTCGCCATGACAACAGCCGAACCCCTTTCCCCATCCCAATCACGGATAAAAAAAATCATCGAAGAAATACTGTCTCTGCCTACTCTCCCTACGGTTCTTTCCCGTGTGACCCAGTTGATGCAGAATCCAAAAGTCTCAGCCAATGAGGTCGGTCAGGCCATTTCATCGGATCAGGCTCTCGCCACTAAAATTTTAAAAGTGGTGAATTCCCCTTTTTATGGTTTTCCAAGCAGGATTAAAACCATCACCCATGCCATTGTGATTTTAGGATTCAACGCCGTGAAAGCCACGGCCATGTCGGCTTCGGTTTTTTCTTCTTTCAGCAAGGATAAAAATGAAACCTCCTCGTTTAATCGTGTCGCTTTCTGGAAGCATTCCCTCGGTGTGGGAGCTGCTTCCCGTGTTTTGGCGAAAAAGCTTCAATTGAAGGAAACAGAAGAAGCGTTTCTTGCGGGCCTCATGCATGATCTTGGAAAAATGGTCCTGGATCAGTATTTTCATGAACAATTTGAGCAGGTCTTGCGGCTGGTCAAGGAGAAGGGGTGTTTCATCATTGATGCGGAAAAGGAAGTGATGGACGGAGTCTCCCACTGCGAAATCGGAGCCTGGCTGGGAAAGAGGTGGAATCTGAATGAAGAAATGATCCAGGTGATCGGCAATCATCATGCCCCTTCCTCTGCCAGTCATCATTTTCAAATCACGTCTATCATTCATATAGCGAATGTGCTTACTCATGCCATTGAAATCGGGAATTCAGGCTATGATTTAATCCCCAAGGCCAATCCAGACGCCTGGAAACTGCTTAAACTGACATCGGATATTCTGCCGGAAATTCTGGAAGAAATTGCTTCTGAGGTGAGGAAAACGGAGATATTTTTTAACATGCTGAGTTAGTCGAACGCATCAGGCTTCAAGCGTGTCAGCTGCGGTGAGTCATGATGTTAGGAAAGGAATTAACGTGGGAATTCAGGAAAATAAGATCAAGGAACTTGAACAGGACATTGTTTACCTGAAGAAAGCCAATGAAGGGATACGCCATTCGCTGGATGAAATGTCCGCTCTTCAAAATATGTTAAAAGGGATCGCTTCTTTAAAAGATAACAGTGAAATCATCAAGGAATTCATCTCCATCATCAGATCTTTTTTTCAGTGTTCCGGATACATTTATTACCGTTTAAGTCAGGAGGATTTATCTTTTGTGTCATCCTACAATGACCTGATTGACGATGCTTATGTGCAAAATCTTTATGATATCAATGAATCCATTCTGACATGGATATTGAATGAAAAACAGATTTCGACCATTTCCGCATCCAAAGAGGAAAATAAAAATTCCTGCCTGCTGGCCGTCCCCTTTCTGACAGTCGGCCAATTATTGGGGGTCATGCTCGTGCAAATCAACAGCAGGGCGGATGATCTTTTGACGCTTCAGACCAGAGAGATTCTTCAGCTGGCAGCCGGACAGGCTTCTATTGCCATTGAAAATGTGATTCTCTATGAAAACCTGCGCGAACAAAACAGTGATCTGGAAAAAATGAAAAAATTCACCACGAATATTTTAGAATCCTTGATCAACGGAGTCATCACCTTCAACGGGAAACGAGAGATCACCCATCTCAATCACAATGCCTCTGTCATGTTTGGAATTTCAGATATCAACGCTGTAGGAAGGCATTATCAGCAGGTTCTGCCGAAATCCCTGGCTGAAATGGTCAGGATTCTCATTGAGCAAACCGAACGGGACGGTTTTGTCATGGATTACCAGATGGAATTTGAGCTTCCTGGAGGAGTCACCATTCCGTACGGGCTTTCCACATCTTTATTGAGGGATGAAAATGAAGAACTCTCCGGCATTACATTGATTGCCAGGGACATGACCGCCTCCAGGGAATTGCAGCGTTTACGGGATCTTGATAAATTAAAGGACGATTTTGTTTCCATGGTTTCCCATGATTTAAGAAGCCCTCTTGCCACGATTCGGGCGTATATTGATACGCTGGTGAACCGCGTGGACCCGGAAGACGTGGACAGCAGAACCATGTTTTTGAAAACCATTGAGGATGAGACCCATCGGTTGAGCTCTCTGGTAGAAAATATGCTCGACATCGCTTCCATTGAATCCGGTAAAATACAACTGGAATGCAAACACATGCATCTGGATGAAATTGTCAATAATGTTGCCAAATTATGCCAGATGCAGACTCAAATCCATACCATCGTTCCTGATATTGCTCTGGGACTGCCCAAGGTCAATATTGACAAGGATCGAATGACCCAGGTGATTTACAATCTGGTTAATAATGCTGTTAAATATTCTCCCAATGGCGGTGAAATCAGAGTCAAGGTGTTTGAAAAAGAATCCTCCATCAGGGTGGCTATTTCCGATCAGGGAATGGGAATGAAACCAGACGACATGTCCCGGCTTTTCCAGAAATTTTACCGGATCAACAATGCCCAGACTTCCAACATAGGTGGGACAGGGCTTGGGCTTGCCATTGTTCAGAAGCTGGTTGCTCTGCATGGAGGAAAAATCGAAGTGGATTCCGTTTTGAGTAAAGGTTCCACTTTCACCGTGATTTTGCCTGTAGGAGGCGTTTAACCGGTTTCATGGATATCATTCAAAAAAAGCAAGAATGCCTTAAAGCACTTTCTCATGATGTGCGTACTCCGTTGACTTCGGTGAAAGAGGCCATTTCCCTCCTGGGAGAAGAGACGATCGGCTCCCTGAATGAAACCCAGAAAAAATGCCAGAAAATTGCCAAAGAGGAAATGGCCAGGCTGAACCATTTTTTTGACATGACTCTTGAGATGGCGAGACTTGGAACTAACGGGAAAGAAGACGTGAAGGCTTTTGAAATGGATCCCCTGTTTCAGGAAGCGGAGAAATTCAACCGGACTTGTCTGGAAGGCAAATCATTAAAAATCAACAAGAAAATAGGACGAAAAAAAGTCGCATTGCTCATGGATGAGAGACAGATGTTTTTATTGATCATGACCTTATTCCAATACGCTTGCAGAAATGCCCTGCCTGATACGGAGATAGGCTTTCACAGCGGATTGATTCAAGATCAGTTTCAGATGCTCCTTGAATTTCAGTCCGGTTCCGGATTCCATAAAGATGCGTTATCTATTTTTCTCATCACGATGGCCGAATTTTATCAGGGAAAAACCGATTTTACGTTTCATGCTTCTGACAGCAAGGTTGAAGTGAAGGTCGTCCTGCCGCTCAACTAGTTATTTCAGTGAGCGATGAAGAGATATCGAGTGAAGTTTCATCTCATGGGCAGGATTCACAAATCTGCTCACTCCGGAAAATAATAGAATGATTCATCACAAAGGGCACGAAACAATCCCAACACTTGATGTTAAGAATGTTTGTATAATCCTTTTTAAGCATTTGTATTTTTTTGATTTTTCTTCGTGCTCTTCGTGTTCCACGTGATATAAAATTCATCTGTATTGAGCGATTATCATATGATGACAGCAACCGTCTCTGACGGTATTATGTTACGCAATTATTTGTGCCTGTAGCTCAGCTGGATAGAGTACATCCCTCCGAAGGATGGGGCCGTGAGTTCAAATCTCACCAGGCACATTCAATTCATAGCAGCCAGATGCGGATTGAATAAGAAAAGGATAAATGAAATCAAAAATAATTGAAAAGCACCGATCCTTGTTAGTTCTTTCCAATCGTCAAATACAGAAGAATTTTTGTCTGATGCAATTGGAATGTCCGGAAGAAACAGACTCTATTCTTCCAGGGCAATTCCTTACCGTGGTGCTCCCTTCAAAAGAAAGTCTGATCCCCCGTCCTTTTAGTATATTGGATGCGGGAAAAAGCAAGATAACCATTTTTTATAAAATTCTTGGAAAAGGGACGCAGCTGCTTTCCCTCATTAAAAAAGGTGAATTCTTAAAAGTACTGTTTCCCTTAGGCAATGCTTTCCCGAACGTCCCTGTCAATCATTTGGTTCTTTTAAGCGGAGGAATAGGTTGCGTTCCTATCTTTTTTTATATGAAACGTCTGGCTCAGTCGCATAAAACAGACACCTGCAAAGTGAAAGTGTATCTGGGTGCTAGTGATGCAGATCATTTTTTCTTTTTGGATCAGATGAAAAGATGGAAATTCGATATAAGCCTTTCCACTGATAATGGAAGCCTTGGAAAAAAGGGGACATGCCTTGATGCCCTTAAAGAGGATATGAAACAGGGAAAAAAAGTTTCAGCCATGCTTGCCTGCGGACCATATCCCATGCTCAAAGCAGTGGCACATTTCGGAGAAGACAGGCGTATTCCGGCTTATTTAGCGATGGAACAGGTCATGGGTTGCGGGTTTGGCGCTTGCATGGGTTGTGCGGTTCCTGTAAAAGATAAGAAACAGGCTTACAAAATGGTCTGCATGGATGGACCTGTATTTGAGTCAAAGGAGATCCAATGGGAACCCGGATAATCCTGGCACTGGATGTGGATTCGAAAACCAGGGCAATCTCTCATGTCCTTACGTTGAAAAATGATGTTGCTTTATTCAAAGTGGGTAAGCAGCTTTTCACCCGATATGGTCCTTCAGTGATCAGGCAGGTTCAACAGGCAGGGGGGAAGGTATTTCTGGATTTAAAATTTCATGATATTCCTAACACAGTCGCATTGGCTTGCAGAGAAGCAGTGAGACTGGGTGTGAATATGCTGACGATTCATGCAACAGGGGGTGGATCCATGATGAAAGCAGCCGTGGAATCGGTTCAGAAAGCTTCCTGTGAATTTAAAAAGCGGCGTCCTGTAATATTAGCTGTAACTGTTTTGACGAGTATTAGTAATGACATGCTGAAAAATGAGTTGAGATGCGGGCTGGACATTCAAGATCAGGTGGCATGGCTTGCTCACCTTGCTCAAAAAGCCGGTGTGGACGGAGTAGTGGCATCTCCAGAAGAATCTGTTTTGATCAGAAAAGCATGCGGAGAATCATTCATGATTGTTACTCCGGGAGTGCGTCCTGAATGGGCTGATAAACATGATCAAAAAAGGGTCATGACACCACTTGAGGCCGTAAAGGCAGGTGCTGATTATGTGGTTATCGGACGACCCGTCATTTCTCATTCGGATCCGTTGCTGGCTGTACGGATGATCAACAAAGAATTGGGGGTCAAAAGCAATTGCGGCAGATAAGGATAGTTCGAGAGAGGATGGTTGGCCCGGAGAGTCGGAAACCCCTTTATTTTCAATGGAAGGTATCTTGATTCATCCTCCAATTTTGCAGTTTGTTAAGATTATTTTCTATTCCAATCAGGGTTGATTATTTTATTCTGGATTCTTAACATCAAGTCTAGTATATAGTTAAGCAGATACGGTAAATCCCCAGTAAAGGTTGTGTTTCATGATTGTCATCACTGGAGGCGCTGGATTCATAGGGTCTTGTTTGATTGCCGGCCTAAATGCCAGGGGGATAAAAGATATTCTGGTAGTCGATTCTTTGGATGAATCCGACAAATGGAAAAACCTGGTTGGCAAATCATTTTTAGATTATACGGATAAAACTGTTTTTCTGGAGAAAATCGGAAGCGGGCAGTTCCAGTCTTTGGGGGACATTCAGGCGGTTTTTCACATGGGGGCCTGTTCAACCACCACGGAAAACAATCTTTCCTATCTGATTGAAAACAACACATTGTATACCAGGGAACTGGCCCTTTTTTGCATCCGGCATCAGATTCCTTTTTATTATGCAAGTTCAGCCGCAACCTATGGGAACGGTAAAGACGGATTTGAGGATGATGAAAATAAATTGGATGCACTCAGCCCTCAGAATGCCTATGGTTTTTCCAAATATCTTTTTGATTTATGGGCGCACAGGCATGGATGGCTGAAACAAATCACGGGTTTTAAGTTTTTTAATGTCTTTGGCCCCAATGAGGGGCATAAAACCGGAATGACCTCCATTGTATACAATGCGTTCCATCAGATTCAAAAAACCGGATCCATGAGATTGTTTCGTTCCGACCATCCTGATTTCAGGGATGGAGAACAACAAAGAGATTTTATTTATGTGAAAGATGTGGTAAATATAATATTATGGTTTCTGGATCATCCACAGTATAAAGGACTTTACAACTTAGGAAGAGGAACACCTGAAACTTGGAACAGGATGACTCAATGTGTTTTTAAAGCCATGGGTGTTCCTCCCAATATCATTTATATTGAGATGCCGGCTATGTTAAAGAAAAAATATCAGTATTACACATGCGCTGCGATGGAGAAACTGAAAAAGATCTGTCCGGTTTCTTTCACTTCCAGTGAAAAAAGCGTAGAGGATTATGTTCAGAATCATCTGCTGAAAGATATGGCATGGTAAAATGGCGAGGGACCCTCATGGGATTTAAACTAATAAAAATCATTTTTTTTCTTGTTTCTACCGGGTTGTTCTCGGTCAGTCTTGCTGCCAAGCCGGTTTTCCATGGTGATGAAACTAAGCTGAGCGTCAAGCCGACTGACGTCAATTACTATCTGTCTTATCTGATTTCCGAAAACACCTATTATGATCCCACTTTTTTTGATGATCATATTCTGAGCATCGATGACAAGCAGGTGGTGCATTTTACCGAGGTTTCCGGGCAGATTTTTGATTTTTATTATTTCATTACTGAAGAAGATGATATTGAATTTATCCGGAAATATTTCAAGGCCCATAAAGAAGAGCTCAACCGGATATCCCCTCAGATTTATACTTCTTTTCTTATTTATTCCACTTTAACCGTTGAGTACCAGAAAGAGGGTATCTACAAGGAAGTGGAAAAAATCATCAAAGATACGGCGCACACAACATTGCATAGAGTCGTGGGAGAAAATCCCAACATGCAGAGGATCGATTCGGCTCTGTTTCAATACCTGAAATCAAACGGATTCAGGTCCCTGAATGAAATCAAAAAGAAACCGGAATGGATCAACATGCTGGTCAACAAGTTTTACATGCTGAGCACGACGTATTTTTTCCGTGACTGGGGGAACATCAAAGCCTTCAGGGATCACCTTGCTCCCTTGCAGGGGCTGGCGGAGAGACAAGAGCGTCCGTTGAAGATAAAAGTGTATGCTTGTTCCACCGGAGAAGAAGTGATGAGTTACGCCGTGGATTTGGTAGAATCAGGAATAAAGGATTTCCGGATCCTCGCTTCTGATATCAATGATTCCAGTCTTAAATATGCTGAAAACATGAAGTATTCTTTTGATTCTTTCAACCGTCTCACTTTAAAGGCAAAAGAAAAATTGAAGAAATATTTTCATATCAATGAATCCTTAAAGGTTTGGGAGCCTATTGACCCCGATTTTTTCAAGTCCCGTATCCGGTTCATCCATCAGGATATCCTGGAAAATCTCCCATCGGATCTTGAAAAAGATTATGCTCCGCCGTATGACTTGATATCCATATTGAACGTTCTTATTTATCTTGAAGATGGAGCAGTCCAGAAAAGAAAGGATTATTGGCTGGGCATTCTCAACGAGGATGGCATTTTAGTTCTTTATGATGCCCAATACTCCCTTTCAAAAGCGACCTTTGGGGGAAAAGAGTGGGCATTCAATCATTTTTTCGTGGTGAATGAATGGGTCAATATCAAAACCAACGGGGCGATGACTCCCCAGCAAAAGGTTGAATTATATGAAAAGAAATATGAAAAAGAGCCTATTGAAGATAATTTTCAACAGCTTACCTGGGCTTATCTTTTCGTCAATCAGAAGGATCAAGCCATGCATCTCTGTGAACAATACCTGGAAAAACATCCGCTTTCCCATATTGCCCTGTCCATTTCCCTCGGGATCTATACGCAGATGAATAAACAAGCCGAGAAAAAAAGAATTATCCAAACGCTTGTTTGTGCCCACCCGCATCAGATGAATACATTGACCATGCTCATTAATGATAAAGAGAATAAAGAGGATGTCCCTTTTTTGACAAAAATAAAAGATTCCTATAGGGATTTTTTGATTTACTATCGAAGCAAACCTGAGGAGATGGCAAAGATTTATGATTTTGAATCCCCTTCCTCTAAAAAATGGGATGTCCTGCGGCTCATTTTCAAGGCCATGAGTTATTCTCTGATTTTGGAACATCAAATCAAACAAAAAGAAACAAAGCATATTGAAGCAGTGGCTCAGAAGGGACTGAAATTGATCAAACAGATTTATGAAAATTATCCAGAATACATTGTGGCCGGTAAATTCCTGAATTCGATTTTAAAAGGTTTGGTGCAATATTATTTGAGCTCCGATGAGAAGGAAAAGGCGCTTCAATACTGTGAAGAAGGGTTGGAGATGTTTGAAAAGGGTTTCCGGAATAAAAATTACTTTTATATCATGGAAGGGTTGGGAATTCTGAATTTAGATAAGGCTCTTGTGTATAAAGAGAAACCTCAAGGAACTGCCTCTGCCAAGGAAGCCTTTGATAATGCCATTTTTTATTATGAACAGGCCTCTTTTTTACTGGATGATCTTTTTACGGTACGTCACAGTTATTTTTATTCGAGTAAAGGACAATGCTATCTGGAACGGGGAAAATTGCTGCTGAGGGAAGGGAAGATAAAACAGGCCCAAATGGACTTTTCGAAAGCCTTCTACAATTTTGAAAAATCTCTTGAGCTTAACCCCCTTTATTCTAAAGATTCTGCCAGAATGAGAGAAGAAGTGCTGGGCATCATGAATAAAAATAATCTCACTCTCGAACAGGTCCCGGAAACATCTTTGGCATGAAGCATCATCGTATGAGCCTGTTTAAGACTATGATGGCAGTTTCTTTGAAATGGCTGTCAATCCTCATCAGAGCTTAAACCTCATTCTGTCCGGTTTTTTTGCTGCGATGCGCAAAAAAACCGATGATATTTTCTGCTTCGGCCCTGTATAACGACTTTGACATAAGACATATTCAGTAAGCATGAACCTGTTTTGAAAGCCTTCATCTATCCTCGGATTCATCGGCTTGTTGAAGGTATGTGTGGAATCTGGCGGGAAAAGCGTGTTAAAAAAGGCGTTCTAGTATGGCTTCAGCTGTCTTTTCAATGATTTCAGGAGTATAGAGTTTCCCGTTTTCCATGTCATCTTTGGCTTTTTTGACAGCTTCAGGTCTCACATCCGGTATCGTTTTCAGGGTGTTGATGTAAACCGCTTCTCCATGGGCCAGCCTGGCCTTTTCAGAAATGGTCACTTTGTCTGCTTGATCTTTTTCTTTTGAAAAAGATTCAATTTTTTTCAGACCGCTTTTTTTGATCTTTTCCGGTCCGGATAAACCTGAAACATTTGCGATACCGTTGATGGTCATTATACCCTCCCATTACCCCACTCTTATTATCGGCATTTATAGCCGCTAACTAAAGCAATTATTTATACTAATATCAGCATCAATAAGGCAACTATTTCTGTCAATTCAACAAGGGCGCCAAGAGTATCCCCGGTAATACCCCCGAGAACGCGCCGGAAATAGGTTCCCATATAATATGCGAAAGAAGCGATTATCCCAAAAATAAGTAAACTTTTAAGATCATAAATAATAATACAACTTATTGCGGTTAAAATGGTTATGATAATAAATGATTTTTTGGAAATGGCTTTAAAGAAAATGGCGGCTTTACCTTCTTGGCGTGCATAAGGGAAGGAAACTAGATGAAAAACCAGATTCCACCGGCTGAGCATGGTCATGAGAATCAATGCCCTGGTTCTCATTGAGAAAGATAAAGCAAGTAGGAGAGCGATTTTCATGAGTACCACGGAAATCAGACTCAATGTTCCCATTGCCCCGATATGAGGGTCTCGCATGATCTGAAGCTTTTCTTTTTCCGTTTTGCCGCTCAATAAGGCATCAGCAGTATCAGCCAATCCGTCCAGATGAAGTCCGCGTGTCAGGATAATAAGAGAAATCACCACAACTATTCCTGAAACAACAGGATAGGATTCAAGAAAAATATTCAATGCGGCCAGCACACAACCCAGAAGGGCTCCTATCAGAGGAAAATAATAGATGGATTCAGCCAGCTTGACGTTTTCGATTTTATTAAATCGAAGAGGAATGATTGTTAAAAACTGTAATGCTAAGAAAAAACGGATCATGTTGTTTTTTCCGAAACGCCAGCGCTTTCAAATGTCGCCATGTGTGTCAGGATTTTGACGGAAGCATCAGCGAGATTCATGGCAAGCGCTGAGCCGGTGCCTTCCCCTAATCTTAGATTCAAATCTAAAAGCGGCCGGAGCCCCAGGTGATCGAGAATCACTGCATGCCCTTTTTCCTGAGAACGGTGGCTGGCAATCAGATAGTCCCTTACATTGGGTTCAAAGAGAACAGCCAGTAATGCCGAAGCTCCGGAGATGAAACCATCCAGCATGATCGGTATCTTTTTTGAAGCAGCAGCCAGCATGACCCCTGTCATCCCCCCGATTTCAAATCCTCCCACCTTTGACAGAATATCAACCGGGTCAGTTGGATCAATCAGATGTCTCGTTAAAGATTCTTTGATGATCCGGATTTTGCGTTCGAGTATTTTGTCATTGATTCCGGTCCCTCGTCCTGTGATGGCCTCTACAGCCTGTTTCGTGATGACAGCCGTAATCGCGCTAGAAGCAGTGGTATTGCCAATGCCCATTTCCCCTATTCCGGCTATGTCGATACCTTTTTTAAACTCTTGCTGAAAAATTTCGATACCCGTTTCTATGGATTCAATTGCTTCGGTTCTCGTCATGGCAGTCTCACGCATCATGTTTTTCGTGCCATAGGCAATTTTTTTACTGATGAGTTTGGGGTGTGGGGGCAAATCAACTGCCACACCCAAATCCGCAGCGACAAGACGGGCGCCTGCATGGTCCGCCAGTACATTGACGGCAGCACCCTTGTTTAAAAAATTGGCTGCCATCTGAGCCGTGACTATTTGCGGATAAGCGCTGATCCCCTCTTCCGCGACCCCATGGTCCGCGATGAATGTGAAGATAATTTTATGATGCAGAACCGGCTTTTCCTTTTCTGTAATAGCGACCAGTTGTTTGGCTAATTCTTCAAGCTGTCCTAGACTTCCCAAAGGTTTTGTGAGTTTATCCAGCCTTTCTTGCGCTTTGTTTAACCAGACAGCTTTGACAGGACTGATCCGTTGAATGGTCTTATTCATGTGACGGATGGGCATATTTAGGTTCTCTTTATTGACTTGATTCAAGAAGGCATGGACTCATTATTATAATAAAAAAAAAGAATTGAGAATCGAGAATTCAGAAGAGACACTTTCGGCTTTTTGAATTGGATGATGCGATTTTTTGGCTGCCTTGCAGCTCTGCTGAATTTTTGTTTTTCGATTCTCAATTCTAAAAATGTTTATTAAATTTAATACGATAGAGAAGAACATAAGCATAAATAACAAAATAAACCGGACAGTAGGGATTTACATTCTCCTTTTTCGATTCTATTATTTTGTAACAATAACAAATTCCTTTGAGAAATTTCTATAATCATGCTTCCGTCTCCGGTTGTGGCAACTGACTTATTTGATCCTCCAGGGGATACCTGAAATCATAAAAAAGACTTCATCCGCCTTTTCTGCGGTCATTTGATTGATCCTGCCTGCAATGTCCCTGAAGTCCCGTGAGAGCTTGTTTGCAGGAACAATACCTAATCCCACTTCATTGGAAACAAGAATGGACGTTCCTTTAAATTTTTTCAAACATAATAAGATTCCATGCAGTTCTTTTTCTATTGATGCAGGACTTTTATGCTGCAAAAGAAAATTGGAGATCAGCAGAGTCAGACAATCCAGGATGATGAATTTGAAAAACTTTTGGGATATTTTTGCGAGCGTTTTTGACGTAAGCAAAGGTTCCTCAAAAGTGTTCCAGTTCCGAGGCCTGTTTTTTTGATGCAAGGCGATCCGGTTTTTCATTTCCAGGTCTTTGGCTTCAGCGGTTGCAATAAAGGCTACCGGCCCTTTCCTGTCATTTTCAGCCAGTTTTCCGGCGAAATGGCTTTTCCCGCTTCTGGCCCCGCCTAATATGCAGATGATTTTACCCATGTGATTGACTCTGGAAATGGATTCATGATTTTTTTCTGCAAAGATGCTGCCTCGTGACTAAAAGTCATGACTCAACATTTTTTAACCCATCCTTTGCAAAGGGAGCACCGCTCATCCGTGCACCACTGGCATAACCGGCAATCAGGACACGGGTGCTTTTTATTCCTGATCACGGTTGGTTCTGGTTTTTTACCAGTTTTCGGCGAGTAATTCGAAATATTTTTGTTCATGGCTGCATGCCGGACAAATTTTCGGTGCATCTTTTCCTTCATGAATGTAACCGCAGTTGTTGCAGCGCCACCTGACGGGAGCATCTTTAGTAAAGACTTTTCCTTTTCTAATGTTTTCCAGGAGGTCCCGGTAACGTTTTTCATGCTGGATTTCTGCGACAGAAACAGCCCTGTACATGGCGGATACTTCAGGGAATCCTTCCTCTTGGGCGTCTTTGGCAAAATCAGGATAGAGTATGGAATGCTCCTCCTTTTCTCCGTCGGCAGCCGCTTCAAGGTTTTCAGGCGTGGAGCCTATTTTTCCGGCAGGATAGGAAGCGGTGATTTCAAGCATGCCTCCTTCTAAAAATTTAAACATGCGTTTGGCATGTTCTTTTTCATTTTCAGCGGTCTCCTCGAAGAGGTTCGCTATTTGAATATATCCTTCCTTGCGCGCTATGCTTGCAAAATAGGCATATCGGTTTCTCGCCTGGGATTCCCCGGCAAAGCTGGCTAAAAGATTTTTTTCAGTCTTGGTGCCCCTGATGCTTTTCATATACTTACACTCCTTATATTGGTTTTAGTGTAATGGATTGATTATATACAATAATGAATCACGGGGTTAACCCGTATATAGAGAAGGAAAGCGAAGTCATTTAATGGGAAAAAACAGGGTGTTCTTAATTTTCAATTCCCACTTCCTTCCTGTTTTCCTGGTAAAGCACTTGAAGAATTTGGAACACTTCCTGGGTCAGATTCCTGCGATTGGTGACCCGGTCGATGTTTCCGTGCTTTAAAAGATATTCTGATTTTTGAAATCCTTCCGGCAATTCCTGCCGGACAGTCTGGGCAATCACTCTGGGCCCGGCAAAACCAATCAATGCATCGGGTTCTGCGATGATGATATCGCCCAGGGATGCAAAGGAAGCCAGCACTCCTCCCATGGTGGGATTGGTTAAAATAGAAATAAAAGGCATCCCGGCTTCTGAGAGCCTCGACAGGGCGCCGGAAGTCTTGGCCATTTGCATGAGAGAAAAACAGCCCTCATACATCCGGGCGCCTCCGCCTGACCCTGAAACAATCACAACAGGGATTTTTTTTTCAATACCTCTTTCAATGCAGCGGGTCAGCTTTTCGCCCACGACGGATCCCATGCTTCCCATGATGAATCTCGAATCCGTCACCCCGAATGAAACAGGAATACTCATTATATTGCCAAGCCCGCAAATAACAGCCTCGTTTAGTCCTGTGGCTTCCTGATCCTCTGACAGTTTTTGCGGGTAGGTTTTTGGGCCCTGGAAATTGAGAGGATCAGCTGATATAAGGGATTTATCCATTTCTACGAAAGTCCCCTTGTCAATCATCAGATTGATTCTTTCCCATGCCCCCAGAGTAAAATGATATTCACATTTTGGACAGATTTTCAGATTCGCATCTATTTCCTTGTTGTAAATGGTTTGGCTGCATTTCGGGCATTTTGAAAAAAGACCATCCGGTATTTTTCTTTTTGACGTTTGAAATGGATTGAATTTACTTCCAAAAAAACTCATGACAGAATTTTCTCCATTAATTCATTGACTTTTTTCGGGTCCGCCTTTCCTTTTGAGGCTTTCATCACCTGCCCGATTAAAAACCCCAAGACCCCTTTCTTACCATTTTTATAATCCTGAACCGATTTTTCATTTTTCCCTAAAACCTCTTTGATCATGGTTTCAATCGCCCCTGTATCAGAAATGACGGTCAGGCCTTTTTCCTGAACGATCTGTTCAGCGGTTTTGCCGGTTTTCACCATCTCGGGAAAAATTTCCTTGGCTATTTTACCGCTAATTTTACCATTTTCAATCATATTAAGCAAGCCTGCCAGATCCTTCGCCAAAACAGGGGAATCAACGGCTGAGACAGAACGTTCATTTAATTCACGCAACCATTCGCCCATCATCCAGTTGCTGATCATCTTATAATTGGAACAGAATTTCGCACATTCTTCGTAATAATCGGCCGTGGAAGGATCAGCTGTCAAGACGGATGCATCGTAAGCGGGAAGGCCGTATTGTTTTTCAAAACGAGCGCATTTATCATCAGGCTTTTCCGGTAAAGAGAATGTCGCCTCTTTGATCATGCCTTCCGAAACCATGATCGGAAGCAGATCCGGTTCAGGAAAATAATGATAATCATGGGCTTCTTCCTTGGAACGCATGGTTTTCGTTTTACCAGTTCCGGAATCGAAAAGCCGGGTTTCCTGGCTGATGGTTCCTCCCTCTTTCAGTACATTCATTTGCCTTTCTATCTCATAGTCCAGGGCTTTTTGAACAAATTTGAAGGAATTCAGGTTTTTGATTTCTGTCTTGGTTCCGAATTGAGCCTGACCTTTCGGCCGGATGGAGACATTGGCGTCGCAGCGCAGGGAACCTTCTTCCATGTTGCAATCGGAAATTTTGGTGTATTCCAGTATTTGTTTGAGTTTTTTTAAATATAAATAAGCTTCTTTGGAGCTCCTGATGTCCGGTTCACTCACGATTTCAAGAAGGGGTACCCCGGTTCGGTTGAAATCCACATAGCTGACTCCGTCTCCGTGAATGAGCTTGCCGGCATCCTCTTCGATATGGATTCGGGTGATGCCGATTTCTTTCTTTCCCTCATCGGTATCAATGGAAAGCTTGCCCTTCACTCCAATGGGGTTATCGAACTGGGAAATCTGATATCCTTTTGGAAGATCAGGATAAAAATAATTTTTCCTGTCCATTCTGCTGTAAGTATTGATCATGAAATCCATCATCAGGCAGACTTTCACTGCCGAGCGAACCACCTCTTCATTCATGACAGGCAAAACACCGGGATATCCGAGACATACCGGACAGATGGATGTATTGGGGAGCAGTCCAAACTTCGTGGAACAGCCGCAGAAAATTTTAGTTTTGGTATTCAGCTGAACATGCACTTCTAATCCGATGACTGGTTCAAAATCCGTATTCATGATCATACCTTCAATTCAATTCCTAGAGGGGGACACACTTTTTCAAATTGATACGCCGCATTCAACAATCGTGCTTCACCCAGTGATGGGCCGATCAATTGTAATCCTACAGGCAGTTTTTTATCATCCGTCCCGCAGGGCAGAGAAATTCCAGGGAGTCCGGCCAGATTTACAGAAACAGTGAAGATGTCAGACAAATACATGCTGATGGGGTCGTCAATTTTTTCGCCGAATTGAAAAGCAGTGCAGGGAGAAGTTGGAGTGAGAATCACATCCGCTTTTCGAAATGCCTGATCAAAATCCTGTTTGACCAGAGTACGTACTTTTTGTCCTTTTAAATAGTAAGCATCATAATATCCGGATGAGAGTACAAATGTGCCGGTAATGATTCTCCTTTTTACTTCCGGGCCGAAACCTTCACTCCGGCTTCGGATGTATAGTTCCTTCAAGGTTGCGGCTTCTTTGTTACGGTATCCATATCGGACACCGTCGAATCTGGCCAGGTTGGCGCTGGCTTCGGCAGTGGCAAGAATGTAATAAGTTGCAATGGCATATTGGGTGTGGGGAAGGGAAATTTCAACCAGTTCAGCTCCCAGATCACAGAAGACCTTTTTGGCTTTATCGATGCATGTTAAGATATCTGCAGGAATACCGTCGGTGAAATATTCCTTCGGAAGGCCGATTTTAATTCCTTTGATGTCATTTTTCAGGTCCTTGGAATAATCCGGAGGCGTGTAATCATAGGAAGTGGAATCTTTTTTGTCATGGCCGGCAATAGATTGAAGTAAAAATGCGGCATCTTCCACGCAGCGTGCAAAGGGACCGATCTGATCTAAAGAGGAGGCAAAAGCCACCAATCCGAAACGGGAAACCAGGCCGTAAGTGGGTTTCAAACCGACCACGCCGCAGAAAGAGGCTGGCTGACGGATCGATCCTCCGGTATCGGATCCCAAAGACACAATAACCTGGCTGGAAGCAACGGCTGCGGCGCTTCCGCCGCTGGACCCTCCGGGAACCCTTTCCAGGTCATAAGGATTTTTTACCTTAACAAAAGCATTGTTTTCGCAAGAGGAACCCATGGCAAATTCATCCATATGGCAGCTTCCCATGACCACACTGCCTGCTTTTTTGAGGCAGACTCCCATGGCCCCGTCATAAGGCGAGATATAATTTTTAAGTATTTTTGAGCCGCAGGTCGCAGGAAGGCCTTTGATGCACATGTTGTCTTTAACTCCAACAGGGATGCCCCACATCATGGAAGCATTTTCAGGCATGCCGGCGGCATCCAGTTTTTTTGCTTCTGCCAGAGCACTTTCCCTGCAGATATGGGAAAAGGAATTTAAATGATAATTGGTTTCTTCAATGCGTTTTAATGAAGCTTCAACAACATCCTGAACAGAGGTTTTTTTCGAACGGTAAAGAGAATGTAATTCCTGAATAGTTTTTGATGTCAGGCTCATTGTAGTGTCTCTTTCTAAGCTTCTTGGAATTCCTGAATCACGGGTGGAACGATGTAAAATTCATTGTTGGCTTCCGGAGCTAGTTTTATCACATTTTCCCTGGAAATGGAAGGAACCGGGGAATCACGCCGAGTCACGTTTTGGACAGGCAGGATATGGGAAGTCGGTTTGATTTTCGTTGTGTCCAATTCATTTAACTTTTCTACGAATTTCAGGATTTTTCCGATCTGTTCCGAAAACCGGTCTTTTTCTTCTGGACTGATTTCCAGTAACGCCAGTTTTTCCACATGATTGACAATTTGTTTAGAATCAGACATGTTTTTTCTCCTAATCCCCCCGGTTATCCATAGGCGCCGTTTCATGAGCGCTAAGTAAAAAATCAATAGGTTGTTGCCTATTTATTAACAACGAAATAAATAAAACACACGAAAAATTTATCCGGTTACGTGTTTTTCGGATATTTCATGGGATCCCAATCCGTTTATAATAACAAGATGATTCTCTTATAAGAATTGCCAGGATCCTGTAATGGGAAGAGTTTACACAAAATACGGAATAAGAATCAATTCTTTTCCTCTAGACGATTTCAAAGAATTGATATAATTTTTATCATTCATTCAAACTCAAGATTGATAACAGGAGAAGAAAATGGCAAATGTCACGACAGGCAAGAAGATATGGATGAATGGTGGTTTTCGGAACTGGGAAGAATGTCAGATTCATATCATGTCTCATGTGATTCATTACGGTTCTTCTGTTTTTGAAGGTATCCGGTGCTATGAAGCAAAAAATAATTCCGTGATTTTCAGACTCCGGGATCATATGCAGCGTCTTTTGGATTCAGCCAAGGTTTATCGCATGAATGTGAATTATAATGTGGAACAGTTATGTGATATGGCCGTGAATCTGGTCAGGGAAAATAAAATGAAGGACTGTTACATACGTCCTATCATTTATCGCGGATTCGGCGCGTTCGGACTCATTCCTTTCGACAGTCCGGTAGAAACAGCTTGTATATGCTGGAGTTGGGGGGCCTATCTCGGCCAGGAGGCCCTGGAAAAAGGGATTGAAGTGAAAGTGTCCACCTGGAATCGAATGGCGCCCAATACCTTGCCATCTATGGCAAAGGCAGGCGGTAATTATTTGAATTCCCAGCTGATTAAAATGGAAGCTATAGGCGACGGTTATGGTGAGGGAATTGCCTTGGATCATCAGGGTCTATTGAGCGAGGGGTCCGGAGAAAACCTGTTTTTGGTAAAAAACGGGAAGATTTTCACTCCAACCACAGGTTCTTCCATCCTGCCCGGCATCACCCGTCATTCTATTATCCTTCTTGCAAGGGAGATGGGACTGACTGTCAAGCAGCAGAATGTCCCCAGAGAGGCTTTGTACATGGCTGATGAGGTTTTCCTCACCGGAACGGCTGCTGAAATCACCCCGGTCTGCTCTGTGGATAGGATCCAGATTGGACAAGGAAAAAGAGGTCCTGTGACCCAACAGCTCCAGGAAGGTTTTTTCAGGCTACTGCGTCAGGAAACCAAGGATAACTTCGGCTGGCTGACTCAAGTGTATTGAAAATCAGAGATCTTCCGGCCGGGATTTCTTTTCGTGATGAGACCGGAAATCAAGTTCTCCGGTTGTTGGTTTTCTAAAAACAATGAGGAGCAGGGTCTATGAAGTTGCGTTGTTTTTTTTTATCAGGTCGGTTTTTTTCCGGTTTTTTTCCTGTATTAGCAGTCCGGATTTTTCCGGGGGTTCTTATCGGGGTCCTTTTTTTACTCGTACCGGCAGCCGCTGCTGTTTCCCATTCCTGGGAGCAGCTTTTAAAGGAGGCTTCCAGGCAAGACCATTATCTGACCCGTGAGATGCTCAAAAAGGAGAAAAAGGAGGATGCCCTCCTTCATAAGGAGTATATCAAAAAAAGAAAAGCAGCGCTTAAAAAGCTTTCTGCCCGGGGGAAAAAAGAATTCGAGGAAACTGAAAAGCTGGAACAGGAGAAAAAGAAGGAAGAGGCCAGAAAGGAATATGAGAAACTGGTCGGCCAGAGCGCTGTTCTGGATTATTCCCATCTGCGTGGGATGAGCATCCATAAAATTGACGGTTATCCGTTTCCGGGCGAGAAGAACAGTTATTTTAAAAGACATCACCGGATTGTGGTGAAAAAAGAAGAACGTAAAACACCTGAACCGGAAAAGCAGACTATAGAGATCTTCAATCCTAAAACCAATAAAATGGAGAAGGTTACTATTCCAGGAAGCCCAATATCTTCGAATCTGGCTCTAACTGGTCCGGCGGAGATACGCCATGTTTTGCTGTTCCCCGGACGTCATGTGATTGAGTGCAATTATTATCAATCCACCGGTTACAGAACCTACCAGACTTCTGAAAATTTCTTACTGGTTGAATTTGTTGCCGATCCGGGCGGGCGTTACCGCCTGGAATGCAAGAAAGAACATTCGAAGTGGGAACCTGTGGTCAAGGATCAAAAAACCAACCAGATCATTTCCGGAGAACTCGGGTACCGTTCCAAAACAGGCGGCGGCGGATTGTTCTGGCTGGGTCCGGGCAAGGTGCAGAATGTGAAGGGCAACAAATGTGAATTCTGCGGTTTGGCGTTTCAGGACAACCGGTATTTTGAGATAGACGGAAAAAAAATTTGCCGAAGGTGTGTGGCTAAATTGGAAAATGATCCCCAATCCCGGTTTTATAAACAAACTGAAATCGAGGAAGGTCTTAAAAAAATCCAGAATTTGATCCGTTCCAATCAAAACCAGGCCGCGTTGAACCGCACGGAATCTCTTTTAAAAGAACGCCCCGATCTTTCTCATCTGCATTATGCCAGAGCGGTCTGTCTTTATAATCTTGGAAGAAGGGATGAAGCGCTTCTTTCGATCCGGGAGGCGGAAAAACTGGATCCCAAGGATGATTCCATCCGGATTTTAAGATGCAAAATGGAGTTGGAAAATGAACCGGGAAGCAAAAATTATAAGCAGGCGGAAATCCAGAAAATCCTCAGGGATGTTCAGGATTTGATCAATCATGACCGGTATGAAGAGGCCATGAAAAAAATCGAAGAAGGTCTTTCTTACCGGCAGGATATCGCTAGCCTTTATCATGCAAAGGCCATCTGTCATTTATATCAAAATCAGGTTGACAGAGGTCTTCAGGCCATTCAGAAAGCTTCTGAGCTGGCCCCGGATAATCGTAACATTCAAATCATCAAGGAAAAACTGGAAGGGGACAGCCAACCCGGGTCCAAGTATTACAAGATGTCCGTTATTTCAAGCCGGATGAACCAGGTCCAAAAAATGATGGACGATCAAAAGTACAACGAGGCTCTTGCCGAGATCGACACCCTGCTGACTCTTCGTCAGGACATAGCCGGGCTTCATCATGCCAAAGCCGTCTGTTATTATCATCTTAAACAGAAAAAAGAGGGGCTGGAATCCATCAACAGGGCCTTGGAACTGGAACCTTCAAATTCCCGTCTTCTTTCTGTAAAAACAAAGCTGGAGCTGGACGTGGAAAAGATTCTAAAAGAGGCAGAATCGCTGATTCAGTCAAAAAAATATGCCGAGGCGGATCAGGTGCTTCGTAAACATATCATGACCATCGATGATGATGCCCGGTTTTTTTTCCTGAAAGCCAGATGTGTGAGAGAGCTGGAACAAAAGGAATTGGCCCGTTTGTTCGCCCTTAAGGCCTGTAAAATCGAGCCGAATAATCCGGAATATGAACAGTTTAAAAGTGAGCTTTTCGGACAGGATCCGGTTTATTCGCTTTCCAATCCCCAGACCGGCCAGGAATCTTTGAGAAAAGGCCAGGTGATTTTGTTCAATTCTCTCGGCACGCCGATCATTTCCCTTACGTCGGAAGAAAACGAGGCCCTGCAAGACACTCCCCAGATGAAAATCATCCGCGAACAATCCAATGCATGGGCGGAAAAGAATAAAAGCGAAATAACCGGCGAATCTCAATTACCGGAATCTCTCATCGCGATGCTCAATCAAAGCAGGAAACCTGATTCTAAATCCGGGACAGATAATAAATCGATTCCTTCCGGTTCAGGAAAATGAATGAGACCTCTCTAACGGCATTCATCTCAGCTGATTCCACGATGCAAGGCTAAGATTAAAATGGATTCCGGTCTATTTGATTTTTTACCCATCATGAGGTATGAATGATGTTGGCATTACATTCGGTATAGAGATGGAGTCTCAATTCATTTATTTTGGTGGTCTTATTTAGGGAAGAGATAACAAATGAAGAGAATCGATTATTTTTTTCTGTCTGCGATGATGATTTTTTTACTGATACAAGGATCCATATCAGCACAGGCGGGTTTACGATATGAAGAATACGGACCTCATCGGAGCAGGATAGATTCGCTGGCTCCTTCCAGCATGATTCGAAGGATCTTCATCATTGATTCGGGCATGGGGGCAGAACAGCTGAAAATGTTATTGGAACAACAGGTCTCTCTGAGGAAAGGATTTCAATACGAGCTCTTAGTATTGGGACATTCAATAGGGGGAAAACCGAAGGGGGAAAAGAGGCTTCTTATGGAACAGTTGATCATGCGGTCTGTACAGGAATTCGGTGCCGATGGCAGCAATGTCTTTTGTGTCGCCTGCAATACTTTTACTTTTCTGGGGGCTGTTCCTTACATCAGAAGTATTACCGGGCACCGAAAAATGATCATCTATACGCCGGTGTACGTCACCCTGGCTGCATTAAAAGGCGGTCAGGACGACAAAATAGGTGTCATGGGAACCGATATTTCGATTGATCCAAACAACGGCAATTCCTATCCTCATTTACTTAAAAAGAATCATGGATATCAAAATATTCTGACCTACAATGGCCAGGAATTAATTGATGCTATTCAAGAACAGGTTTCAGATGAGCAACTGCGCCCTCTTGTTGAGAAGGCTGCTGAACTGTTTAAAAGAGACGGCATCCAACATCTTATTCTTGGCTGTACTCATTATACCCGGATCTATCACTGGCTTCAGCGATTATTGCCGGGCATTAAGATTTATGACAGCAATACTTTGATGGCCAATCGATTTGCTCAATTTCTTCTTGATCATGACTTGGCTGTGCCTAATGCTCTCTTCGCGGATTTACCTGTTTATGGAGCGGCAGGCCAGAGAGAACACGCAGCTTGAACCCTTTTTCAAATAGGGAAGGTCTTCTCATCTGCGCAATGACTTTGACAATGGATTCATTTATAAGGGTTGATGTTACCCGTTTATGATTGAATTCAGATATTTATTCTGGGCCAGAAACAGCTGGTGAAGCCCTTTATGGCCAAGGGCAAGAAGGCGATCCATTTCTTTTCGCGTAAACGTATTGCCTTCTGAAGACATTTGCAATTCCACAAAACGACCTTTTTCAGTCATCACCAGATTCATGTCCACGTCTGCCTGACTGTCTTCTTCATAATTGATGTCGAGTAACGGCGTTCCCCTGAATATTCCCAGACTGATGGCAGCCACATTGTCCAGCAAAGGATCCTTGGTCAATTCTTTGGTTTGGAGCAGTTTTTTTACAGCAAGCCTCAAGGCAACGCATGCTCCTGTGATGGAAGCGGTTCTTGTTCCGCCGTCTGCCTGGATCACATCACAGTCAAGCCAGATGGTTTTTCCCGGTATTTTTTTTAAATCAATCGTAACCCGGAGCGCGCGGCCTATCAGACGTTGAATTTCCATGGTTCGGCCGGATTGTTTGCCTCTGCTGGCTTCTCGTGGAACCCGTGTGGTTCCGGAAGCAGGCAGCATGGAATATTCGCAGGTCAGCCATCCCTGTTTTTCAGGGTCTAAAAAAGAAGGGACGGTCTTTTCAACGGTGGCAGAACAATTGACGACCGTCTGGCCCATCTTCATGATCACAGAACCCGTTGCTTTTGTCTGAAGGGAATTAACAAAAGCAAGCGGTCTGATCTGGTCTGGTTTTCTGCCGTCAGTCCGGATGATTTTTTTTGATCCCATGGCTTGTTCCTTCATGGTATGAGTTCAAAGTGTCTTACTGTTGATAAAAAAAGCGAGATTGAATTGAGGGCAATGCCCATGCTTGAAATCCACTTTTTTTATTTTCATCAAGAGACAGATTCATTTATGAGATTTTTTAATTCATTCAATTCAAATGGTTTTTTTAAAAAGAAATGCAGATTGAATTTTTTTAATTTTTCCTCCCCCTCTTTAAGGAAAGCTCCGGTTAGACCGGATATCCCGATGATTTTGGGGGAGCCGTATAAGTCAGGTTTTTCTCCAACGGATTTAGAAAATGAGATGCCCAATTCCTCAGGAAGACAGATGTCCACTATCACGAAATCCGGCTTCATTTCCCTGCATTTTTCCAAGGATTCTTTGACTGTTGAAGATTCAGAAACCTCCATTCCTTCTTTTTCAAAAAAGATCCTGAGAGTTTGAGAAAAAAGGGCATCATCTTCGATGATCAGTATTTTTTTCTGGTTGTTTATCAAGACACATACGACCTTTTTGTATTGAGGATATTCAAGACACTATTTTTGCCCCATGGCTAATGGTCAGCGATATTCAATCATCGCGGTCATCAAAAGGGATTATAAGAACAACATACCAATTCATACTCTTGTTTATCCAGATATTTTCTTGATAAAACTTCCCTTGAGCCCGTAAGATCCGTAAAAAAAGAACAATGAATCTAATGGGTATATTCAGGATGTTCATTTATCCGCTGGATCACCCGTCTCTGTTGGTGTTCTGGTCAAATTTGACAATGACGGGAGTATGGGAAATTAATTAACCCGGTAAACCACCGCCACAGGATTTGGACTAGTAAAGTTTGACAATTCCAGAAATGTTAAGAGAAATAATATCACCACGGAAACGGAGAGCGCGGAGAAATTATAATTGTGAGTTTCGAGTGTTTAGTTATGAATTGAATTGATCAAATTTCATTTGAATTTAAAATTCAACACCTATAACTTTTCTTGCTCTCCGTGTGGCAAAAAATAAAAATGTAAATATTTTATACAGTATATTTCATTAAAATTAATCGCTTTGATCGGTTCACATTTCAAGCCACCGGCTCTGCCGGTGGTGGTTGACTTTATCGAGGGAGATACGCGAAAATGGGCTTTGGAAAGCTGATCTTGTTTGACTTTTATTAGTAAAACAGGTCATATTTACAATCATTTTTATTTTATTTGTGTTCAGCAGGGATCACCTGAAAAATATTTAGTCATGATGCAACGAAATGATTTTATCTCCAGATGGCTTGTTATGAACAGAAGACTGGACCGCTTTTTCAACAAAGCGCTGGCTATCATGAGAATTTCTCCAGCTCAAATTGATGTGTTAAATGTTGTTGCGGACAGGCAAAAGTGCTCTCCCAAGGAAATTCAGGGAGAACTCGGCCTGGATTCTTCTTCCTTGACCGGCCTTGTCCAGCGGATTCAGAAAAAAGGATGGATAAAAAAAATCATGCATCCCGGGGATAAAAGGGCTGTTCTCCTTTGTTTGACAACGGATGGAATCGAAATGCAGAAAAAGGCGGATCATCTGGTCAAGGAACTGAACCGGGCAGTCTCTTCCGCTGCTTCTGAAGAGGAATGGAAAACATTTTATGATGTATTGAGGAAAATCGAACATGAATTCCTTTACCTGTGAAATTAAAAAAAACGATGCGGGGAGGATCAAAAAGGATCTCTCCGAAAGGGGGTTCCTTTTCAAGGATCTTCCATACGGTTATTTTTCGGCTGTTCATAAGCAGCTGCATGTGAATGTGAATGTGTTTCATTCGAATAAATGCCTCGTCCAGGGCAAAGGGACCGAGGATTTTGTCCGGTATTATCTGGAGCCGGAAATACTTAAAACATTTGATTTAGATTATGGGCATTTATCCTATGAAGAAAAAATCGGGATGGATGAAGCGGGCAAGGGTGATTATTTCGGCCCGCTGGTTGTGGCTTCGGTCTTTGTGGATACTGAAAATTACCTGCGTTTTAAAAAACTGGGCATACGGGACAGTAAAAAAATGGATGACAAAACCGTGATACGGGTTTCCGGGATTATCCGGCAGCATGCCCCTGTGAAGACGGTACTCATCGGACCGGAAAAATACAATCAGCTGTATGCTTCGTTTGGGAATTTGAATTCCTTATTGTCCTGGGCCCATGCGGCTTGCCTGAAAAACCTATGGCTGACGTGCAAAGCCCCCAGAGCGCTTTTGGACCAATTCGGATCCCCCTGGAAAATAAAACTTCAACTTAAAAAAATGGGGGTCACGATTCCTTTGGAAACCAAAACTCACGGCGAATCCGACATGGCGGTGGCCTGTGCCAGTGTCATGGCAAGGTCTGTTTTTCTGACAGAGCTTCAAGCGCTTTCAGACGAATATCAGATTGATTTTCCCAAAGGAGCGGGAGAGCCTACTCACAGCAAGGCAAAAAGCTTTATCGAGAAATACGGCAGGGAAAATTTCGGTAAAGTGGCCAAACTTCATTTTAAGAATACGGAAAAAATCAAGTGAGGCAGAGTTTGCCCATGATTTTTTTCCTGACTTTTTCCACCATTTCATCGATGGAGGTGTGAGAAGAATCGAACACGATGTCGTATGTGGAAAGCTCGAAAGGATTGAAGTCGTACCATGCCAGGTATCTTTTGATTTCACTCTCCTGCCGGTGGACGAGTTTTTCCTTGGCTTTTTCCAGGGAACTGAAAGATTCCATGGTCCTGTTGGCATGAAGAATTCTTCTGGCCCTTTCCTCCAGGTCCGCTGTCAGAAATACTTTGATTGCATGAGGAATAAAATGAGCAGCCAGTCTTCCGTCAATGATGAATTGATCTTCGGTTTTACCTAAACGGATTTGCCGTTCATCCAGTTCTTTATCAAGTGAAGCATCCATTTCCGCGAGCTGGGAAAGCTGTTCCAGAGTCATGTTTCTTTCGCTGGCTATCTGTCTCATCAGATCGCCGGTGGAATAATGCTTCAGGCCGAAGATGGAAGCCAGACTTTTCGCGCAAGTGCTTTTGCCTGAGCCGGGTTCTCCTGAAAGAGTGATGATCATTTTCGCATTCAATCCTTCTCTGTAATCATACCTTGTTACTGAAAAGTGTTCCAATCTTTTTTTAATTGGGGAAAGTAGATTCTGATCGGCAGGATCAAGTGGGTGGAAAAGATTTTTGGTCTAAATCGTCTGAGTTTGCTTCATCATGCCGTTGGATTTATGCTGGGCCCTTTTCTGGTCGTGCATCCCATTTTATTGACACACGGTCATGCCATGCAGGCCGGTTCAAGTCTGAATGAACAATTCGTGGATTTCTGCAAAAACTCAGATGACGTGCTTTCTGCTGTCATCAGCTTGTCAATCATGATGATGGCCGTTGTTTTTTTCTGTCCTGATCATCAGGAATAAGATGCTCCATGAGTTCTGGTATGCCGTTCATCTGACTTTTTATCTGGCTATAGCCCTGGCGGGGACTTATCTTTTTTTTGGAAATTTGTTATATTACCGATTTGTCCTTCCTGTCCGGCTATTTTTTCGTCACTGGTTCTTTGTGAAAAAAATGGAGATGGAAACCGTCGAAACGACCTCGGTCTATATCGGCGGAAAGGATTTGAATCTGTTCCCCGTTGAAGCGGGATAATTCATGGTTGTGCGGTTTCTGGCCCATGGTTTCCGATGGCATGCCCATCTGTTTTCCATCTCATGCAGACCTGACGGAATACAGATCCGTCTCACCATCAAACAACGGGGCGATTTCACCGGATCAATCGTCAAGTTGAAACCGGATACCCCGGTCTTGATTGACGGGCCGCATGGTATTTTTACTTCACGGCGGGGTTTTTGTCCGAAAGTCATCCTGATCGCAGGAGGAATCGGCATCACTCCGTTCCGTTCCCTTGCTGAGGAGTTCCTTTCTGTCGGCAAAGAGGTGGTTCTTATCTATGGTAATCTGAACAGCGCCGGTATCGCTCTCCAGGAAGAGCTCAATGAATTGGCGGCCCGTTTAGTCAGTCGTTTTCGAGTGATTTACATCATGAGTGATGAGTCTGCATGGCTTGGAGAAAAAGGCTTGATCAATAAAGAGAAGATCCTCCGGCTTGTCCCGGATGTTCATCAATACGATGTGTACCTGTTCGGTCCGCCTTCTATGATGAAAGGGCTTCGTGTTGCCTTGAGTCAGATGGGCGTCCCTAAAAAGCAGATTCATTATGAACGATTTGCTCTTTAAGTGGGATACAAGGTGCGTGTTCCGGCTCCATCGGTCATTTGATGTTATATTCTTCTGAGATGATGTAGTTAGGCCGGTTTTGTATCAGACTGAAAATCCTGAAAACATACTCATTGATCAGTCCGAGATTGATCAGGATGACGGAATTAAAAAAGAGAATGAATAAAATAAGAGTGATGTATCCCGGGATGACCACGCCGTATATAAGCCATTTAAAGATGGTGAACAGGGTATAACCCGTGGAAATCAGCAAAGAAAGGAATCCGAGAAAAATCGAAATCTTGACTGGAATATGCGTGAAACTGAATAAGGCGTTGACGGCAAGAAGAAACAAGGAACGAAGGGAAAAACTGCTTTTTCCGGCAAAACGTTGAGAGACCTCATAAAGGTACACATCGGATTTGAATCCCGTCAGTCCCAATAAGGCAGGGATGTAAATGTGGAATTCATGGAAATCCAGGAGAAACTGTTTCACTTTATTGTTGAAAATCCTGAAGTCAGAGGCGTCCAGAGGGATTTTACAGTCCGTCATGAAACCCATCATTTTATAGAAAAGACCGGAAAAAATCCGGAGGAAAAAGGTCTGTCCCTTTTTATCTTTTTTTGAGGTAAAAAGGATGTCCAGGTTCTGCTTTTTAAACAGGCTGAGCATCAGGGGTATTTCTTCGACCGGATGCTGAAGATCGCTGTCCATGTTGATGATGATCGTTCCTCTGCTTTTAAGAATTCCGGCGAAAAGGGCGCTTTGCTGGCCGAAATTCCTGGAAAAACAGATGAGTTTGATTCGGGAGTCCATTTCCAGATGTTTTTTAATGATCGGAACAGACTGATCAGTGGAGGCGTCATCCACCAAAATAATTTCAAAATGATTGATCTGCATGGAATTCAATATCGACAGCAGCCGGCTTAGAAACAGTTCAATGTTCCCGGCTTCATTATAAACAGGCGAGATGATGGATAAATCCGTGGGGTCCATGATCATTTTTCTTCTGCTTGTTGATGAGAAAAAATTATAGTACACATACTGTATTAATAATCAACAAAACATAATTTCATGCTGAACGGTATCATCATTTGTTCTGACGACCGATATTTTTCGAATCCTTTGGTCAAAAACTTTCTTTCCATCTTAGAGACAAAGGATGTGGCCATTAGATCCATTTATGTTGATAAGGGTTTTTTCTCTTTTCAAAGGATCATGAAAACGGTTTTTATCATTGGCCTGAGAGGCTTGTTTAAGCTGCGCTCAATACCTACTCAATCCAGTCTGTCGGACATTTCGAAGGAGCACGGCATCCCTTTGCGCGTTTTTGATCCGGCTGAAATAGAAAAAGAGAAAGTCGATATCATATGGGTGTTCAATCTCGGTCGAATATTAAGGAAACCGGTACTTCAGATGCCGTCAAAAGGATGTGTTAATCTGCACTTTGGTTTGCTGCCTCACTACCGGGGAATCATGCCGAGTTTTTGGGCGCATTATCATGGAGAACCTTTTCTGGGGATCACTTATTATAAAATGGATGAAGGCATCGATACGGGTCCTGTGATTTGTCAAACCCAAATTCCCATCTGTAGTAAAATGAATCTGGTTGATATTTATCAAAAGGGATTCGATCAGGCTGCGTGCATGATAGAAGAGGTTTTCACCTGCTTGTCAGGAGATTTGTTATTGAAACAGGAAGAAGCTGCCGGACCGGGTTCTTATTTCATGATGCCAACCTGGCGGGATATTATTTTGTATAAAATCAAATTTTTTCCTTATTCTATTTAAGATGAAAAACAATTTTCTTTCCTACGGACGGAGATTCTCTTCTGCATGCAGAGGGGGACTCCAATCCATAAAAAAACGGGTGATCTATTTTTTATTAGGTTCAGGCTGTTTTGTCCTGCTAGCGGCCAATATACACTGCACTAAGCCGGTATATCATTTCCGCTATTGGAAGGATATGCATGAAGGGATAGGATTGTATTTGTATAATCAGTTTCCCCTCAAAGGGGAAGGATGGGAAGAAACCGTCAAATCTTTTGTCAGTAAAAATCCTGAGGTTCCTTTCATTTTCTGGGAGAAGATTCCATCCGGGCTTTTTCTTTCCGGTCGGGTATCGCCCCTAAATTATCCTGATGACAAGGGCAGAGGTCTGCTTTTGGGACTGCTTTTTAAAATCATGAACCGGATCGCCCCGTTCACGGTTTTTTGGATAGTGTATTTTCTTGCCCTGCCTGTTTTGCTGTGGTTATTGCTGGAGCTGAATCAATTGAATCACGCCTTCACTGCATGGGTATTCATAGCGCTGTTTTCCTTATCCAGCTATGTTTCCGGGGCGATCACTTTAACTTATTCTTCAACAGCCTTTTATCTGTTAGCCGGTGTAATGCTGTTTCCATTTCTGTTGTATTGTTTCTGGGGCAGGATTTCCTTTCAAGGCTATTTGCTGAGGCTGATTTTTGCGGGAATGTTTTTTGCCGTTTGCGCCATCTGCCGGAGCGGAGCCCTTTTTCTGCTCCCTGGTTTCATGGCAGGAATTTTGACCGTATCGGCTGACCAGGTGATCAGACAGAAATGGGCCGGGGTATTTTTTCTGAAAAAGGGGAGTTATTTAACGGCCGTGTTTGCAGGATTAATCATTTTTCTTGCTCCCTATGGGATCACTCAGGCTTTCATTCACGGATTAATGAATAGAACCAACCGTATTCACGGTGTTTCAAATCCTGTCCTGACCCGTCATGCCATCTGGCATTCAGTTTGGGCCGGATTAGGGGATTTTGATTCGCAATACGGGCATATCTGGGGCGATCTGGAACCCTGTTCTGCGGTGGCGAGAGCTGGAGGCCCTGATTTTACCGGTCTTCCGAGGCATATCATTCCCTTTATGATCAATGATGATTATGAACGGATTCTGCGAAAAATATGCCTGAAAGATATCATGAATGACCCGTTCTGGTATGGTTCCATAATGGGTAAACGTTTATTATTCACGGTTTTTTTGGTCAAATTACTGCCCTGGGAGATCAGAGACGGATCGGCATTTTGTTATGAGGAAGATTCGAAAAAAACGGCTGTTGATTTGTATTATCAATTTTCCCCTACAGCAGATTTTTTTAAAATCGGCTGGCATCATTATGAATGGCCGGTCGAGATGTTCATGTTGCCGGTTTGGATACTTCTGGCGGGGAAAGCCTGGAAATCAAGAAATAATAAAATAATATTTCGTTATGCCCTGTTCTTGTTTTCCATGGTTATCCCTTTTTTGATTTTGCCTGTTTTTTTGACAACCGCAGGAGGCATGGAACCACAGGCCGTGATATTCCTTTACTTTTTAGGTTTTTCTTTTGCTCTTGAAAAGTTGATCCGGATCAACAAGGACAGGGAAATTCCCGGATAAGGAAGTAATAAAGATCAAGGCGTGAAGGCAGGATTTTTATTCGTTTATCAATAGGCAGAGTGATTTCTTCGTTGGGTTTAGCAACGATAAAGTCTGAAATGCGTTTGACGCTGCCACCCTCATTCATGAAAAGTATTCCTTCCGCAGGGTGGTCGGAGACGAACCTGATTTCCCCTGTTTCGTCCGGAATTTGAAAAAGGATGGTTTTGTGCCCGCAATGATACTCAGCCTGACTCCCTGAATGCTTCGTTTTGATGGCATCTGTTTTGAGCTCGTATTCATCGCGTTTAAGCTGGGCCAGAATAAGCGGTTTTTTAAAGGGCGGAGGAAAATCGGAATAATAGACCACTTCTTCCGGAGTAATCATAACCCAGTCGCCGGTTTTCATTTTATTTAACAATGTTAAAAACGTGTTTTGGGATTGAGCTGCAATGGAATTTTTAAAAATAGGTATCAGACTTCTTCCTGTATAAAAAGGCAAAACAGGGTACCCCATATGAAAAAAATAAAAAAAATCATCCCCTTGAATGAACCGGCATGATTGCGGATAGAGGGAGTAGTAAGCATCAGAAGGGTACCAGAATATTTTTTGTTCCGGAGAAACTAATTGGGATATGGTTCGGGCGGTTGTTCTTATAAAAGGTTTGTAATAAATGGGATCATTGAATTGCTGATGTTCTTTATAAGCAGGGGGAAGTGAAAATAATATCACCATCGATGTGATGACCGGCGCGGCGTAACGTTTTATCCGGGGGCCAGGTCCTTTATGGGTGATCCATTTTCCAACTTCCCGGATTCCTATGCCGGAAAAAAGATACCAGGCCGGCAGAAGAGGCATGATATACCGTGGTTCCTTATGTGCGGCGGAAAGAAGAGCCGTTGCAGCTGTAAGGATCCACAGGGTATAGAATGAAATTCCCGGTATTTTGGTTGTAAATAAAAAGAAGAAAAATCCCGCCAGGGCAAAGAGCATCACCCCGATACCAGATGATTGAAGAAGAGCTTCCACATATTCCATAATGGGTTCCTGACAGAAAGAAGCCAAATTCACTTTTGTTTGATTGAACAAGATGTCTTTCAACATGGCATGGAATTTCATTTCTTTTCCAAAAAGAAACACCATCGTGGCAAAGCAGAAAAGATAAAAGAGTCCTGCCGTCAGAACAGGAAGGATGAAGAGTTGTTTTTTTGTTTTTACTGAAATTGTTTTTTGAAAAAGTAAGGTTAAGGCGTATGCCAGCAAAATGGGAATCGTGATGAGATAAAAAAATTTGGTCAATGCAGCCAGGGCAAAACAAAGAGCGGAGAGTGCCGATACCGTGCCGGATTCCTTTTTTCTGGCTCGGATGAAGAGTAACATTCCCATCATCAGAAAAAGAGTGCCGGGGATATCTGCCATGACAAAGGGGGCATAATGAATAAAAATACGGTTGAATGAGAAAAGACCCGTCAAAAAGAAAGACAAAGAGTGTCCGACTATTTCGCGAAAGAACCAATAGAGAAAATACAACAAAAAAATGGAAAGAATCACTGATAGAACATGCGGTTTTCTCAAAGGGTTGTAATGGCCAAAGGCTTCCGTTTTGGCATGTTCATCCACTGTGCAGAAATAAACCAAAGGAAGCAAAGGCGGGCGGATGAGATTATACAGATAGAGATTTTGTCCGTGCTGACGGATGAATCTTGCGGCATTTAAGTATTCCAGGCCGTCATAATACTCTATTTCCAGACGTGTTGCGTAAAACAAACTCATGATTGAGAAAAAGACCAACGCACAAATCGAAAAAATTCGGATTGCTTTTTCAGGAAGAGGAAGGGAATGGGTGTTACTATCCATAAAAAATCATTTTTTTAACAAAATTCATGACAACTTATATTTGATAGGAAGTTAGAAACCGCGAATGACATGAATTAAAAATGGTTTTATCATTTCGAAGCGCAAGCGTAGAAAATGATTCGTGCGACTGCTGCGCACGTTGTGTTTGTTCCCAAGGGACTCCTTTCGGTCGCGGTCATCGCTACGCTCCGGCACGTACAATTCGAGGTTAGAAAATAAATTTGATCGCGGCTGCGCCGCATTCAATCCTCCGTGGTTATAAAATACAAACTGTTTGATGTGAATTTCAGGACTTTTCTTGTCGTTCCTTTTTATAGTAATGGTCCAGGATGCCGTTAACAAAACGCCCTGAATCCGCTCCTGAGAATTTTTTAGCCAGGTCCACGGCTTCATTAATGGCGGATACCGGAGGAACTTCCGGGGAATAGATCATTTCAAAAAGCCCCATCCGCAACAGGATTTTTTCTATGCAGGCGATCCGGTTCAGATTCCAGTTTATGGAACAGTGCGCGATGATTTCATCTAATTCTTTTTCGTTTTTCACACACCCTTCAATGAGAGTCATGGCATAAGGCCTGTATAACGGCGAGGTTTTCTCGAACATTTCATCCTTGAATACCTCATTTAAGGATTTGGAATTGGTTAAAAAACTGTAAAGAACCTGGAGTGCCAGCTCCCTGGATTTTCGTCTTTTTTTCATGATATTTGCCGCAATTTCAGAAGGTCCAATAAAGCCCTGGCACAGTCTTCCCCCTTGTTGCCGCAGCGTCCCCCGGCTCGTTCCAATGCTTGATCTTCAGTGTCGCAGGTCAGGATACCATAGGTGATGGGAACAGAAAATTTCAATCCCACGTCCATGATTCCCCTGGC
>JAFGBW010000256.1 GCA_016932965.1 Candidatus Auribacterota bacterium | reverse complement strand
TACAAACTCCCATCGGAGACGGGGAAGATAGTCATTTTGGGGATTTCATTGAAGATAAATCATCGGACTCGCCTTCTGATTTGACGGGTCAATCGCTATTAAGGGATCAGATGGAAGAGGTATTGTCCACGTTGGCACCGCGTGAAAAAAAAGTGCTGATGCTTCGTTTTGGCATCGGGGATGGAACCCCGCGGACGCTCGAGGAAGTGGGCAAGGAATTTGCTGTGACTCGAGAAAGGGTTCGTCAGATTGAAGCCAAAGCGTTACGAAAAATGCGGCATCCCATCCGCAGTAAAAAATTAAAGGGTTTTCTGGAAGACATCAGCCCTGATGCCACTATTAATTATTCATCCAGATGAAAAACCAGGGCCCATAGCTCAGTTGGTTAGAGCAGGCGACTCATAATCGCTTGGTCCTAGGTTCAAGTCCTAGTGGGCCCATTTCTCATTTGATAAAGACGATCGGAAATGTTCCCGTTGTGACGCAGTCTGAGAGACAGAATTGAGAACAGAGAATTCAATAAAGACAAATGCATCTATTTCCCGATTTTTGAATACAGGCCGGTCTTTATCGAATATCCTCTTCAATGAACGATCTCAGTGTTTTTTTACAGGAATTTTTTTGACTGGAATTGTTTTGGCTCTTTATGGCTTGATTTTCGGGAGCTACGCCGCCTTCACCTGGAATAAATTTCAGCTTACAGATTACGGTAAATACGTTAATACTGTCTGGAATTGCGGACACGGACATTTATTCAAATTTTTGGTGGATGAGAATTATCTTAATACTCATCTGTCTTACTCTTTAGCTTTATTAGGCCCTTTTTTCCTGATTTGGGATCATCCTTTTTTGTTATCTGTTTTACAGTGGATGGGACTGATTATTGGCGGATTTATTTTTTGGAGGACAGCCAGATTGCGTCAGGTCAATCATTCCCTGGCAGCGGCTTTGGTTTTTCTTTATACGGCCTATCCTTATACTCAGTCTGTGATGTTAAGCGAATTCCATGGCGTCGCTTTTTATTATTTGCTGGTTCCCTGGCTCTATCATGGCCTTTGCTTTCAAAAAAGATGGGTCTGGATTCCGTTCCTGATTACGTTGGGATTGAGGGAAGATGCTCCTTTTATCCTGATCCCGTTTTTTCTTTACTTTGCTGTAACAGACAGGTGGAAGCCGGGTTATGTTTACGCCTTGTCCGCTCTCATTTTCGGCTTGATCGGATTAGGAGTGGTCTTCCCTTCTTTGAGCGGGGTTTCGCTGATGGAGCGACGGCCGGACCTGGGAAAGCTCGCTTCTTATACACAGCGGATGGGATGGGAAGGACTTGAGTTGAGAAGTAAAGCCCTGTTCTGGCTCTTCCTCCCTGTTCTTCCTTTTATAAAAAAGGGCTGGATTCCGATTCTGCTCTTTCCGCTGGTCGGATTAATCCAGTCCATGATCACTCCCTATCCTTTTCAGTATTCACTTTATTATCATTATCCTGCTTCGGTTTTTACCTGTCTTTTTGCAGGGATCGTGGAAGCGGTTTCGAGAAATACACAGAATAAAAAGGAGGTTTTTTTAAAACTGGTATTCTTGCCGCTTTATTTATTTGTGATCACAGTTATTGCCCATCATGAAAGAGGATATCTCTGGGGCGGCAAGGAATATTCCTTTGTCTATGGAACGATGAATCAAAAGAGGGATATAATGGTTGCTCTGACTGCCAAAATTCCCAAGGAGGGCGTGTTGTTATGTTCCGTTAATTTGGCAGGATTATGTGCCAACCGGAAGGATCTGATCAGCTGGGAATATTGGGATCCGGAAAAAATGACTGTGGATATTTTCTTTTTGACTTTCAAAGACGTGATCGCATACAGAAATCGGCTTCTTCCTTTATTGAGGAAAAATGAATATGTCCTTATTTACCAGGATGAACGGAGAATCATTCTTCAGCGAGGCTCCTCAGATCCATCTCAGATGAGTGGCTTGATTGAAAAAATAACCCGTTTCGGAGAAAAAGAATCAAATTGAGCAGAATCAAAGTTTGTCCGGATGATTTTATTGTCGAGGAAATAACGCATGAGCCGTTGAATGAAACCGGCGCTTACGGAATTTTCATTTTGTCAAAAAAAGGATGGAATACGGTTGATGCGATATATAAACTTGCGAAAACATTCAATTTGTCTTTGAAGGATATTCATTACGGTGGGAGAAAGGACCGTCATGCGCATACTGTTCAGACTATCACTATCAAGAATGCTTTTTCGCTCAGTCACACCGAGGAAAATCTATCCCTTGAATACAGGGGAAGGATGGATCGTCCCATGGGGCCTGATCTGATTCTGTCCAACCGTTTCCAGGTGACCGTTCGGGATCTCACATCCACAGAGGTGAAAACAGCCATTGATAATATACAGACTGTACAAAGGCTGGGTTTTTCTAATTATTTTGACGATCAGAGATTCGGCTCATTTGATCCTGTTCAGGGATTCTTGGCTGAAAAGATTTTGAAAGGCCATTACAACGGCGCGCTGAAAATTTATCTGACCCGCATGCAGGAGGGGGAAAGCAGGGAGAAAAAGTCATTTTTTTTCAGGGAATGGGGGAATTGGTGCGCGTGCCTGAAAGAGGCGGGGACAGACTGGGAAAAAGAATACTTCTTGTTCCTAGTCAGACATCCTAAGGCCTATCTTCCCCTTCTTCAGAAGATTCCGGGCGAAGAAATGGCTTCTTTTTTTTCCGCTTACCAGGGTTTTTTATGGAATGAAATCTTAAGACAGATAATCCGCTCCAGCGGGGGAGAGGAATCCTATCCGGGTTGTTGCGGTGATTATCATTTTTTATCCAGGTCAGATGTAGAATCGTTTTCTTATCTGAAAAATCTCAAAATCCCTCTACCATCTTCCAAGGCGCAGATGCCGGATGAGCGAAGCACCATGATCTATGAAGGCATTTTAAATGAAAGAAAGATACGTCCCAGCCTTTTCAATTTGAGAAAGATACGGCAGGCCTATTTTAAATCCATTGACAGAAATGCATTGGTCGTTCCCGAATCCTTGTCATGGGGAGAGGAAGCTGATGAGATTTATCCCATGAAGAAGAAAATACGGCTTGGTTTTATTCTTCCCAGGGGAAGTTACGCAACCATGTTCATCAAAAGCCTGTTTCCGGAAAAGCTTTCCACGAATTTTTCGGAGGTTCGCAATAATCATGAATGAGAATTATTGTGATGTACCGGCAAGCGATCACTCATTTTACCTGGACCAAGAGACGAAATCTAAGTTTTTAGATTTTTCTGTGGTAAGATAAAATCGTAAAAATACTGCTGAAATTTGACAGGCTGTTTTCCAACAAGTAATAGTAGATATGAATAAGATATTCATTGTTATCTTTATTTTTGATTTTCCTCTTTTTTTATATGCCTTAGCTCCAAAGTCCAGTATAGATTGGCGGCAATTGAATACCAAGGAGCTTTTTAGTGAATCAGAGAGGAAGTTCATAAGGCGTTTTGCACCTGAGAATTTTCCCATGGGAACAATTCCTTTTTTTGTGGGGATTGCCCATCGCAGAGATCTTTTTAACTCCTGCAGTACGCAGTTGATAAGTATTTTTAGACAATACGGATTTAAGAAAATC
>JAFGBW010000255.1 GCA_016932965.1 Candidatus Auribacterota bacterium | reverse complement strand
TCTCTCCTACCGCCCAGAATATAGAGAATTTGAAGAAAGAGGTTGATAAAATCCAAATACAGTTTTAAAGCGCCCATGACCGCCATGCTTCCGCCGGTTTCATCTTCTCTCAAAGCCATCATCCTGATTGTCTGAACATCATAAGCAGTCAACCCGGTGAAAACGGCCACGCCGATATAAGACAGAATCAACTGGAAACCGCTGCTGCCGATAAAAAGATTCACCACCGAAGCAATGATGAGTCCCAAAAGGCCCATGGAGGCGATGGCTCCAATAGAGGACAAATCTTTACGAGTGGTGGCGCCCCAGATAGCCATTCCTCCAAACATGCCGGCGCAGATAAAAAAAGCCGACACAACAGTCGTACGGGTGTATAAAAGAAAAACAGGAGCCAGGGTCAGACCATTCATCGCGGAATAAATGAAAAACCATTTCATTGCGGAAGCCGGTGCCATGGTGCGGATCTTTCTCATCAGGTAAACAACCACGACCAGTTCAGCTATGATAAAAAACCAGAACAGCCCCTTCACTAAAAGCAAAGTAAAAGCCGGAATGCTCAATGCGATCAATGAGGCCAGTCCGGATATCCCCAAACCTGCAGCCATCAGATTAAATACCCGAGTCATGTAAACCTGAACGGAACTGACACTTCCGCTCACCGGCATCTCATAAATATGATCCTTCCTGTTGTTCATGTTGATCCTCCGTTTTATCTTATTTTGTGCATGATATTGAATGAGATTATATATCAAAATCAGGATTCTTCAACTTCAAAATTTACGATATCGGATTCTTCTTTCTGGGAAACCGATTTCCTCCTTTTTTCCAATAAAATCAACAGCATTTGTATGTCCGCAGGTGAGATTCCCGGTATGCCTCTGGCCTGTCCCAAATTACGGGGCCGCACCTGTGAAAATTTCTGCCTGGCTTCGATACGAAGTCCGCTCATCTCTTCATAACAGAAATCCTGAGGGATCACACGATCGTCTATCAAAAGGGCTTTACGGATCGACGCGTTTTCCCGGTCCATGTATCCTTCATATTTGATGTCCGCAAATACCGTGACCTCATCAAAGGCCTCCAGATCATTGAAAACCGAAGGATCCATCTGTTTGACAGACTGAATTTCCGTAAAAGGAACCAGATAATGCTCTGCCAGGGTCTTTCCTCTGATCCTTCTTTTTTTCATCAGCTGGACAGAGTGCTCAATGCGCTCATATTTTTTCTTCATTCTGGAGAAATCGTCATGAGTCGCCAGTCCGATCCGATAACCTTTTTCCGTTAAACGCCTGTCTGCTGTATCCTGACGCAACATCAGGCGGTGTTCAGCCCGGGAAGTAAACATCCGGTAAGGCTCATCCACCCCTTTGGTCACCAGATCATCTATGAGAACCCCGGTATAGGCCTCCGAGCGTTTTAATACAAACGGAGACTGGTTTCCCAATTTTAACACGGCATTGATGCCCGCCATGATGCCCTGGGCCGCCGCCTCCTCATACCCAGAAGTTCCGTTGATTTGACCGGCCAGAAAAAGATTTTCATATTTTTTTAATTCCAGATGCGGGTGCAGTTCCGTCGGCTGAACAAAATCATATTCAATGGCATAACCGACTCGTAAAATTTCGGACTTTTCCAAACCGCGAATGGAACGGATCATCCTGATTTGAACATCCGTCTGCAGGGAGGAAGCCGCGCCGTTCACATACATGAAAGAGGAATCCATCCCTTCCGGCTCTATAAAAAGAAGGTGATGATTTTTATCCTTGAATTTGACAAATTTATCTTCAATCGAGGGACAGTATCTGGGGCCGATTCCTTTGATCTCCCCGCTGTATAAGGCGGACAAATGCAAATTCTCCAAAATGATTTTTTTCGTCTCATCCGTCGTGTGGGTCAAGTAACAGGGAACCTGCTTCTGAGTGATGGCTCCTGTCGAAAAAGAAAAAGGGTGCGGAACTGGATCCCCTTCCTGGATTTCCATCCTGGAATAATCGAGCGAGTCCTTATGGAGCCTGCAGGGAGTCCCTGTCTTCAAGCGTCCAATTTTTAACGAAAGTGTTTTGAGAAATTCAGCCAGTTTGATACTGGGTTTCTCCCCATAACGCCCTTCCGGTTTTTTTTCTCTTCCGCGATGAGTGATGCCGTTTAAAAAAGTGCCCGTCGTGATGATGACCGCTCCGGCAGAATAAGTATCTCCGGATTCGGTCTCGACTCCATACAGTTTTTTATCCTTAAAAATGAGGGCTGCCGCCCCATCCGGTATGAGAGTCAGGTTAGACTGATTTTTCAACACCTCCTGCATATAGGATTTATAAGCCTTTTTATCCGCCTGGGCTCTCGGCCCCCATACAGCCGGACCTTTGGTTTGGTTCAGCATCCTGAACTGAATCCCGCATTGATCGATGGCATGCCCCATTTCCCCGCCAAGAGCATCCACCTCCCTGACAAGATGTCCTTTGGAAAGCCCTCCAATCGCAGGATTGCAGGACATTTCCGCTATCGTCTCAATGGAAAGCGTGATGAGTCCCGCTTTGGCCCCCATCCTGGCGGCTGCCAAAACAGCTTCAATCCCCGCATGTCCTCCGCCGATCACTAGAATGTCAAATGAATTCATCTCATCTCATGCAGGTCGGAGGAGTGCTTTCCCCAGCAGTTTCATATCCCGGACAGCAAGAAGGAACAGAAGCGGATAAAGATGAAGTACCGGAAAAGACAAAAGGGATGGACAGCATTATTTCAAGGTTTGAACTTTGACATTGTTCGCAGTAAAATTTTTGTTTGTGAATCAAACGGGTCAATACTTCCAGTATAGCTCCGCATTGTTTGCAACGATACTCAAATACAGGCATGACAACACTCCTTGTCAGATATTGATGGTAAACGGGGGAAGATAAAATGATACAAAATATTTTATATATCAACAGAAAAGAGAAACTCAAAATGCCATGCAAGATAAATTTTTAAAATGAAAAACTCTTGAAAAGATTCTGATTCTGTTTAATGTTGAACACGATTTATGAAAACATCATACCATTTTCTATCTGCTTCCTCATTTGGACTGATGATGGTATTTTCAGTGATCATTGGACTGGGAATAGGATATTTTCTGGATAAATTATTCAAAAGCGAACCGATTTTCACTGTTTTCTTCACCATTTTAGGAATGATAAGCGGTATCGTATCCATTTTTAAGGAGTTAAAACATTTCAAAGAAGACTCTCATCCTTGAATCACTGATCGCAGGGGCGATTCTCTCTCTTTTCTTCAGGAATATATCCATTGCCGTGGGATTATCCGGAGGGATTCTGATGGGCCTGGTGCATATTCTTTTCGTTTCTCTGGCTGTAAAAAATCTGACCCTGGCCGGATACTTCCTAAAAACAATCCTTAAATTTATCGTGATTCTTTTGATATTTTTTGTTTTAGTGCGATATTTGAGAGCCAATCCTATAGCCACACTGGGAGGATTTTTCATTCCTCTCATTGCCATGACAGTGGAGATGACACGATGCAGACAGTCAAAGAAGCAGTAGAAATACATATCCCCGGAGTCCCACCCTCTCTATTAATGTCATGGATTGTCTGGGGGATCCTTTTAACCCTGTCACTGGCGGCATCCAGAAAAATATCCATGGTGCCAAACAGGCTTCAAAATTTGGTTGAATTCGGATTTCAGCAGGTATTCCAGCTTGCCGAGGATGTCATCGGACATGAGGCGAAAAGATTCTATCCTCTTTTTCTGGGGCTGTTTTTTTATATTTTTTTTGCCAATCTGCTCGGACTATTTCCCGGACTCAGCTCCCCTACGGCAAATATAAACACGCCGGCTGCTTTGGCTGTGTTTGTTTTTATTTATTATCAAACCCTGGGATTTAAAAAACACGGCATAGCCTATCTCAAACATTTTATCGTACCTGGCCTTCCCTGGTGGCTCACCCCGGTCAACATCCTTATTTTCATCATAGAAGTGATCAGTCACTTCGTACGTCCTTTATCCCTTTCGATACGCTTATTTGGAAATCTTTTTGCTAAGGAAACGCTCCTGGGTGTCTTAAGCTCACTGCTCATCACTTTTCTTGGTTTGCACGGCGGGATCAAACTGCTCACACTGATGCCTTTAGTCTTAAGACCCGTGATCATTCTTCTGGGAGTATTGATCGGCCTGGTTCAGGCCCTGATCTTTCTGATATTAACCATGATTTATATCGGCTCTGCAGTCAAATCCGAACATTAAAACCTTAACAACTAAGGAGGAGTTAAATGAAAAGAAATACCCTATCCATAGGCCTGTTGATGCTTCTCGCCGGGATCGCCTATAGTGAATCAGAAACCGCACAAACCGCTGGCAAAGTGATCCTTGCTCCCGGTTCCGCAGAGTACTTTTCCAAATCAGTCATGATGGCTGCCTTGGGACTGGCGATTGTGGGAGCCATGGGAGCCTTCGGGCAGAGCTGGGCCATTCAGAGAGCCCTGGAAGGGATGGCACGCCAGCCTGAAGCGGGCGGAAAACTGCAAATATCCATGATCATCGGTCTGGCCTTCATCGAATCTTTAGTGCTGTTCATGTTTCTGGTCTGCTTCATGATCCTTTATATGAACCCGTTTGCCAAGTATTTTGTCCAGGTTGCGTAACAACACTTTTCATGAACGATAAGAAACATGATTGAAATTGATTTACCCCTTCTGCTTGCGCAACTCATCACTTTTCTGATCGGGACATTTCTGCTTTGGAAGATAGCATGGAAACCTCTGGTGGAAATCCTTCGTGAAAGACAAGAGATGGTTTCAAAAACCATCTCCGATGCCAGTCTCCTCAAAACCCAGGCAGAACAGATGCAAAGCCAATACCAGGAAAAGATGAATGAGCTGGATAAAAAAAGCGCCGCAATCTTGCAACAAACAAAAGAAACCGGTGAAATTCAGAAAAAAGAAATCCTGAACGAAGCCCGAAATCAGGCCAGAAACCTCTTGGAAACAGCCAAGAAGCAGATAGACGAAGACCGGATGAATCTGAAAAAAGAACTCAAAAAGGACCTGGCTCCTTTGGCGGTGACGATGGCAGAAAAAATTCTGAAAGAAAATTTTTCTCAGGAAACTCATCATCGTATCATCAAAGATATGATAAAAGAATTCTCCGACAGAAAGGAATGAAGAGATGAAATCCGGTTTTTACCATTCAACACGCGATAAGACTCAGGCAGAAGAAAAAATGGATGAAGTTCTTCGTGAGATGGATCCTGATTCTTCAAGATTTTTAGTACTGCAAGCCGCCAAAAAATTCAAGTCCAACTGGCTGGATCTGGGGGGGCTTCTTTCTGAAGTCCTGAAATCCGAAGAATTCAAGGATTGGGGCTTTGAGCATTTCGAAAGTTACTGCAAAAAAGAACTCATGATCAAACCGGAAACCGCCGAAAAACTGATCATCAGCTTTCGATATCTGAAAAAACATAAACCGGAACTGGCTTCGGCTCCGGATCGTTTTACCCATATCCCGGATTTTAAATCCATCGATGGTATGATCCAGGTCGAGCAAAATCCTCCTTCCGGAGTGAAAGAAGCGGATTTACAAGCGCTTCGTCGTTCACTTTTTGACGAAGCCCTTACTCCGAGGGGATTCAAAAAACGGCTTCAGGAAATTTCAGGAATGCCCCTGGATCCCCAACATGGCGAGGATCTGACGGTTAAGAGGATAAAACAGGCATTGGAAAACGTAAAAAAATGGATCGGTGTTTTTGAACCTGACCGGAACGTATTTTTCGCTTTAAAAACAATTGAAGAATTTATAGAAAGGATCACCCCGGATCGATAGCTATCCAACCTACCCGGCTGATAATGCAAACGAGCCGATATCATCGTCCAATTTAAAAATGGAGAATATGTTTTCTTTTAATTCCTGATTCATCATGATATTGAATGAACCTCTTACTTTAAACAGAACCTGAAAGTTCAATCATGCCCATACGTATCCTGACAACTCCATCTGTGATCAACGCCCATCAAACTCTTTTTGAGTCAATCCAGGCTAAATACGATCTCATTGTCCCCTCCAGCCGGGAAGAAACGATGATATCTTATTCAGGTTCAGACTGGGATATAGCGCTGCTGCCGCTGGATGCCATCCCTGACCCTTCTGAAAATATTTCAAAAGGCCAGGGACTTCTTCTTTGTTATGTGAATGCTTTAACCGACGATGCCGTGAACGCATACCGGAGAAAAGAAATCAATGAGATATGGACAACAGCTATGGTGGAACTATTTTTATGTGAAAAAATTGAAAAGCTGCACCGATTCATAAAACAGTCAGTCTCCCCGGCGTCCCTTTTTGATTTCATTCATGATCTTCGCACGCCGCTGACGGTTGTATACACCACCCTTGAAATTCTTCTTCTTCAAAAAAGAAAAGATAAAAAGGAATCATTCATTCATAAGATCAATAGTTGCCGGGCTCATTTGGACCGGATCAAGGTCATGGTGACCAACTCCGTAGAAACGGTTCGTTTACAGGATATCCACATACATAAAACAGAAGAAAACATCACTGAATTGATTCAATCGGTTCTCACGAGCCAGTCCCCGCGTTTTGAATCTGAAAACAAATCTCTCATCCTTGGCAAATCAGAAGTCTTTTTTGTCACGGACCGCAACATCTTTAAACAAATGATCCATAACATGGTCGATCATTATCTCCTCTTTGCCGATTCCAACACCCATACCCCTATTATTATCAACAAAAACAATAATCAAATGACCGTTGAGATGGCTTATGAAGGAGCCGGATGGCTTGAAGAAAATGAACTGAATGCGATTTTTGAGAAGGGAGAAAGAATCGTTGATAGGAAAAAAGGCATCCGTTATAATAAGGGTTTCGGATTCACGTACAACAGAAAAATGGCCGCCCTTTTGGGAGGATTCTTTGACTTGATCATTGACCCGGTCACTTTCAAGCACACGTTATCGTTAACACTCTCATGATGACCGGCACGTTATATATTGTAGCGACTCCAATAGGACACCTTCAGGACATTTCCTACCGAATGCTTACAGTATTACGTGAAGCGGATTTCATTGCCGCTGAGGACACGCGTGTTTCACAAAAAATAAAAAAACTGGCTGGGTCCCGTGCCCAGCTCATTTCCCATCACAAGTTCAATGAAAGTAAAAACGAACCTGGAATTCTCCGGCATTTAAAGGAAGGTAAAAATGTCGCACTCATCACGGATGCCGGAACCCCCTGTATCTGTGACCCAGGGTACCGGCTTGTTCAAGCTTCGTATTCTGCCGGTATTACCGTGACACCCATACCCGGCCCCTCTTCAGTCACAGCCGCCTGTTCTGTTTCCGGATTTGCCTGCAGCCGCTTTGTCTTCCTCGGTTATCTGCCAAGAAAACCGAAAGAAATCAGGGAACTTTTCTCCCAATTCGGCGATGTGTCAGGTCCTTTCGTGTTTTATGAGTCACCGCAGAGATTAGAAAATTCGATCGAGATTCTGCGGGATCTATTTTCCTCTGAAACAGAACTCTGCCTATGCAAAGAAATCACAAAAAAATTCGAAACCTTATTCCGCGGTCCTATCGCTGAAGTCCTGTTAAAATTGAAAACGACTCATCCTATCCGAGGAGAATGGACAGGCGTGCTTGAAAAAAAAACTGATAGCCTTATGGAAAAATCCTTTCAACCAAAATCGCTGGAAGAAATCAGCCGGTTCTTTTCTATCCCAAGGAGCAAGGCAAGTAAAATACTCTCGCTCCTCAGCGGTCAATCAAGACAAGAGATATATAAAAATGCCACTTGAAATCAAAGTTCTCGGGTCTCCCGGAAATGATAATGCCATGTTTACGCGCCTGGACACTGGACAAAACGTTTATCATTTTCTCATGGATTGCGGGGAGGCTTGCTTATATTCGATTGGAAAAGGATTGATACAGGAAATCGATCATCTTTTTCTCTCTCACTGCCACATGGATCATCTTTGCGGTTTTGACGGGATTTTTCGCCATCTTTATTCCAGACCAAGGCCGTTTGAAATATGGGGGCCTTCTGATTTCATTTTCATGATGTCCTGCCGTTTCCGCAGTTTCGCCTGGAATTTAGTTGAAAATAAACAGGGTGAAATGCGTGTGCATCAAATCATGTCAAATGAGATCCATTGCGCCAGTTTTTTCTGCCGGGAGAGTTTCAGCAAAAAACATCCTTTTCCATCTCAGAAATTCACCGGACGAATCATCGAACATCCGGACTACACAGTGGATTGCGTGATTCTGGATCATAAGATTGATTCCATTGCTTATCTGGTTTCAGAAACAAATAGAATCAATATCAATACCGACATCATGGAAACCATGGGATTGAAAGCGGGAAAATGGTGCGCGGATTTAAAAAATAACGCGCTTCCGGACGACACCATACTGGCAATCGAAGGCAAGGATTATTCCATCGGCATGCTGAGAAAAAAATTATTGGAAATGAAAAAAGGGGGGAAAATCGCTTACGTGACTGATTTCATCCTGAATGAAAAAAATCATTCTAAATTGATTCCCTTCCTTGAGAAAGCGGATGAAGTGGTCATGGAATGCAGCTACCGGGATTCAGAGATCGAACTGGCAAAAAAAAATTATCACATCACCGTCACGGAAGCCGCCTCCCTGGCAAAAGAAGCCCATGTGGACAGGCTAACTCTCTTTCATATTTCTGACCGCTACCATCAAAAAGACCGTCTGGAAATGCTCAAAGATGCCCAGTCCATTCATCCGAATACGAGATTCCCTCCCCATTGGCAGGTTATACCATGATCCGCCTGCGAAATATTGAATTGAATTGTCCGAATATGCGCCAGCACATGAGAATCAACTCGAACGATCGGATATCTTTCTTATTTTCTTAAACCACAAAATTCACAAAAAGCACGGAGTCCGTCATCATGCCTTAAGGCATGATGAATCTCAAATTCCAGGAATCCGCGTATTCCCCTCCCCATTCTCAATTCTTAATTCTTAATTGGACTACGGCCATCCAGGCCTTGCTCTTACGAGCGACTTCGCCGTCCTGGCTTCGAGTCTCAATTCCTTCTCCCCTCCGTGTCCTCCGTGGTGAAATTATTTCTTTTTCAAATTTCCGGAATTGTCAAACTTTGCCAGTCCAAATCCTCTTGCGGTGGTTTCTCGGATTAATTGATCCTATTCACAATTGAACGTTTTCTCGAAATCCTCTTTTAATGATGCACTTTCCATTAAAATCTGGTTCCTCATTTCAATAGCCTCTATCCCATAGACTGAATTATACATCAAGGCTTTATCAATGCTTTTCATGGCGTTTCCGAGACAGATTGCCGGTGATAATTCCCTTTTTATCAAAGGCAATTTTTTGAGGATTTTATATAAATTAAGCCATAATTCGGCATAATCCACATGATATCGGTATAAATAAATGTAAGTGATATTTTTTGAATTGGTCAAAGCTTTGTCCATTGAAGTCAAGGCCCTTAAAACAATATCATAAGCTTTTTCAGAAAGCTGATAGGATAAATATGACGCTCCCATTCTAAGCTGAAGCTGACCCAAATTGTAAAGAACTGAAAAATTAGTGCTGTTTCTCGCAATGGACTCATAATGAACCAAAGCATTATATATGAGCCTGTCAGCTATATCATGGTTCTGTTCTCTGATATAATATGGGTATAACGTCAGGGCAATTTCCGCGATGCCTCGCCCTACGTAAACATTTTTTGGATCTTTTTTCTGTACATAAGATAAATTTTTAAATGCCTGATTTAAAAAAAGCTCATAATCCACTAAAAAGGCATTTTCTTGTTTCAACTTAATGGCATGACGCAGCAATTGATATCCCAGGCTGTAGTATCCTAATAACTCATCCGGTTGCAGTTCCAAAGCTTGTTTGAAAAAAGATAGAAATTGCGAAATGGATTCAGTCCTTTCGAAATTATAAATCAAGTTTATCGCACTGATGATCAGCCTTAAGTATTCAGCCTCTTTCGGATGATTCAATTTTTTTTGGACTTCCTTCAAATAAATGTAATTATCAAGGAGATACGGATACTGATAAATCCCATCATGAAGCAACTGATCTGCCTCCTGGTATGACTGGGAATTGATCAAGTTACGGCTGGCCAATAAAATCAGCATTTCCCGGTTCCCGGGCATTTTCAGCAGGCTGGAATACCATGCTTTTTTCTCGTCTGCGGACATGCCGGATATTTCGTCATATTGTCTCAAGGATTCAAAAGAATAATCATCCTTGTTGATTTTTTTCAGCTTCGAAATCAACGCAAGTTGCGGATAATTCTTAGAATGAACCTGAACCATATATTTATTGATATGAAACAGTTTCCGGACAGGACGAATTCTTTTTTCCAAAGAATAATGGTCGCAATATTTATCAACCAGAATGTACAGTCCCTGATCCGCGAGCATTTTCAATATGGAATGATACAGGTCGGGAACGATATCCGGATTCAAATACAAAAATATATTCTGACAGGAAATCAAATCGTAAGGAGGGGCTATTTCTTCAGGCAAATCCCGGGGAAGAGGATGGGTGATATCCAGCACTTTGTAGAAAACTCTTTTTGAAAAAAAATCCTTATCTTTTATTTCATAGCCATCGGGAGTTTTACTGAAATATTTTCTAAGAATATGTCTTCTGATCCCTTCAGGCAGACGCTCGAAACTCTCTCTTGAATACGTCATGGTTTGAGCAGTCTCTATGAATTTTGCGTTGATATCGGAACCCAATATGGTGAAACGGGTGATGCCCTTGTCTATCAGTGTGAAGGCATAAGTGAGGACCTCTTCTCCGGTTGAACAGGCGAAGACCTTCAGTTTAACCGGCCTGTCCTGCTTTTCAGCCTTTTCTTTAATGGCATCGAGATAGTTCTCAAAAGGGGCTATGTTGCTCCAGCAACGGTAAAAATACGTGGTCCCCAAAACAAAAAATTTCTCAATGATTTTTTCGATAAAGGCCTTATCGGTTTTCAATTCATTCATGTCGGCAATGCCGTTGCTGAAAAGAAAAATTTTCAGATGATGAAAAACCTCGTCTTTTTTATTCTGCCCGATGGCGTCATAATTGATGGAATAATTCAATTCTTCAAAAAGATCCTGAAGATCAGGCATAAACGTTTTCTGATCAAACGAGTGTGCCTGGATACAGGAGATAAACGTATTCAATTGCGAGTAAACAGCGCTGGATCCTTTGGAAGAATGGGCATATTTTTCCAAAAAGATTTTTAAGCTATCTAAAATGGATGGCTCTTCCACCATGAAATAATAATCTTTGAACTCATTATTCAAAACCGTGTATTGAACAACAGGAAGAGATAAAAAATTCAGCTGCCTCTGGCATGTATGACGCTCCGGAAAATACCGGTTTTCCTGGGTGATGCTGGCCACATCATATCCTGAGAGGGGTGTTGTCTCGAAAAAAAGCCTGTTTAACTCACTGAATCCTGCATAATACGACGATTCAAGAACCGACATGCCTCCGATAAGATCCTGAATAAAATAGTGGTTATCTCTGACCGCGTCAAAATAAACAACGTTCAGTAGAAGATTTTTTGTGAATATTTCCGGAGAAAGAACAGATAAATACCAGCCCTCGTACTCTTCCTCATAAAAAGTTTCTGAAAAACGATGCCTGGTGAGAGTCAAAATCCTAGGGCCCCGGATTGTTTTGCAATAGAGAAAATAATCTCCTGCTGATGTCAAAATCGAAGAAAAAGAATGAGGCTGCAGCTTGGCAAGTGTTGCCTTGACAATGCTGACGATAGACTGAGTTTCTACAAGAGGGATTTCCTTGATCAGCCTTTCGGGATTGTAATTATAATTGCGATAAAATACATCGAACGCCGCTGAATCAGTCATAATACTGCTCCCGTAGTTTCCAAACGCGGCGCTGGCCAGTTGCTTCAGGAAATGATTCAGTATTTGTTCATCAATTTTTTCCCGCTTCAACGTAACGGCTTGAATTTCCGATGCTTGAATTTCCGATGACTGAGAAGACGGAAAAGAACGAGTTTGCTGATCGTCCTGGGAATAAAGCGACATGATGAGCATCAACCAGCATAAGGGGACCAGACTCCCTTGTCTGGACATCTTTTTAAGAATGCAAATATGGTTCTTCATGGATAATCAGTGAAAGTTCCTCGATATAATCCAACGATTCTAGCCTTTTTCATCTCATGGTATTGCTATCTCTGTACCATGATAAGATTCAGATGTAAATCATTCTGACCTGGAAACGGAAGAGGCTAACAGGAGCGGGTTTGCTTCTTCCGGTTATGTCATGCAATAAAGCCTAATCTTTTCCATCAATATTAGCATCAAAATAATTTAATAAAGAATTGAGAATCGAAAATTCAAAAGGATCGCCTTCGGCATTTTGCATTGGATCATAAAATCATTCGGCTGCCTTGCTGCCATAGTTGTTTTACAGTTCAACTTTGAAAAAATCATGTTTTCGTGTATTGTGACTGCGGGCATCCTGTTTTGAGTCGTGGTTTCTAATCTTTTTATTCTTAAAGATAACTTGGTATTAGAACCAAGACAATCAGGTCTGCCTAAAATTTGACTCCTATCACCAGATGCATCATTCCTGCCGGACGCAAAAAAGTATATTCGCAATCAGAAGGCCCGGCATAGCAATAATAGATTAAACTCATATTCCAGTCGTTGATGTTGATGTAGTCCAATCCCAAGGATATCATAGCGGAACCGTCATCCAGATTACTTAGACAATTGAGATTCAGCGTATGAGAGCTGGTGAAAAATTCTTTGACTGAAATGAACAGGGCACCGTAATGTCTGCTGTAATAATTCATCTCAAAGAGATGGTTTAATAAAAAAAAAGTTTTTTTATCCCCGGAATAAACAGAAATGGGCATGCTCTCCACCATTACCGGGGTCTGATAGAGATACATCTTTTTATCCCTGAAAATATTTTCTCCATACCCCGCTTGATTATAAAAATATTCCCCGGCAACGGATATTTTGTCGTTTTGATCATTAAAGTCAAACTGCTTTCCCAGATTAAGACTGGCCCGGGTAAACCATCCGTCATCTTTTTTCTCTATGAATAATATCCCGTTTTTTTCTTCCATCATGTCCGCATTCCAACCATGCGACGTACTGATTTCTCCCGAGACGTCTATTTTACAAATACGCGTTGAAAAATCCGCCCCGTAAACCGTCTGCGCATGCTTTTTATCCCAGACTGAAACTGAAAATTCCGTATTCCCTATGAGCGTTTCCAATTTGAAAGCCCCGGCTATTTCATCGGATTCAACCCTCTTTCCCGTATGAATGAAAGCATACCAGTTCCATTCCGTTCCAAAAGGCTGATGAATACGCAGGCCGTAAACACCATCGCGATAGCCGATTCTTTTTTCAAAAGTCAGCTTTTCCGCATTGATCAGATCCGTAGGATTCCAAAGATAACACCGCCCCCATTGAAGAACCTGTTTTCCAATCCGGAAATAGATTTTATTTTCATAATGCAGGTCAAAAAATAGTTCCCGAGCGGCTATGTTCCATTCCCCATTTCGGGAAAAATACCGGCTCTCAACATTGCCAAACGCCTTATAACCATTTGAAAGTCTTCCATCCAGAAACACGTTTCCCAATAAAAATAATTCCAATTCATTATCGTCTTCTTCGCGCATCAGGGTGAAATCCGTGCCGCCGTTTATGTCACCTGAAATTCCGAAACTGATTTTGCCTTCTTCTGATGCTGGAAATACAGAAAGGATTTTTGCATTATCCACCACGGTCTGGGTGTCGGAAAACATGGCATCCTCATCCACTTGTCCGTCTGCAAAGCAAAAGGAAAGCAGAAAAAAAGAAAGTCCTGTCTCTATGATCATAAATCTGTTGAGAACCAATTTCATTTTTTTGATTCCATCCATGAATGCGCAGATTCACCTGATTATAATTGAAAATTCAGAATTAAAAAAATATTCTTTATATGCATTTACTACTGTCCGGTTTATTTTTTGCTCACGTTTATCTTCTTTTCTGTCGAGTCAAATACTACCGGCAGAGCCGGTGGCTTGAAATTATTATCTGCTATAAGCCTCTCTTGTGAACCACTCAAAGCGGCATGATCGTTGATTATATTTTATTATTGTTTTTTTTCACAACGGAGGACACAGATTTAGTCATCATGCCTTGAAGGCATGATGACTCTCAGATGACAAATTTCAAATCTCAAATTACAGGCGTTTCACCTGCTTTCTCCGTGCTCTCCGCGTGGAGTGATGAAATAAATTATAAATACTTCCGTATCTGTCAAACTTTGCCAGTCCAAAGGCTGTGCCGGTGGTTTACCGGATTGATTAATTTGCACAATATTTTTAAAACTAAGGATCGAAAACTGTTCCTGCCTCTGGCCTCCATCCCTAACGTGACTCCCCCTATCGGTCGCGATCTTCGTTACGCTACGAAATAATAAGTCTGCAAGGCAGCCGGATAATTTTATCATCCGAGACAAAACACCGAAGGCGTTCTTTCTGAATTGTCGATTTTTTAATTCTCAATTCTCAATCATTATTTACTCAGGTTTTCCAGATACGCTTTAGTAAAAATGGAATCCTGGAGCTTCTCGATGGAAATACCCGATATTTCAACAAGGGTTTTATTCCCCTTTTCAAATTCATCAATAAAAAGCTGCTCAATAGGGACATATTTGTCTTTGACCATCGTGTATTTTCTGAAATAGGCTGTCTGCATGAGCGTTCCGGAAAGTGAATAGGACTGTTCTTTTAAAGGAAGATAGTTATCTCTGCGTATCCAGTAGATTTTCTTCGGATAATCCACGTCGTTTACCTTGGCCTTGACCTCAAATCGATAGACAGGAATTTTTCCCAACAGGGTCTCGGATAATATTTCACAGCCGGAAATATCTTTGGCTCCCTCATACAATTCCGTGAGTTTGCGTTTCTCAAAATCATCCGCTTTGGCGTCGCTTCCTCCTATGCTTTCATCACGGTTGATATGCTGAAAAGTGCGCGTATTTTTCCGATACATCCAGAAATTATCCCCGACTCTTAAATAACCGTTCCCCTTGTCGGATTCCGGAGCCGTCATGACGATTAAAAACGAATCATCCCTGTCCCTCCTGTAATATTCCATCCCAATGACCTTGGTCCCCTGTTCAGCCTTTTGCTGAGTCAATAGCACAAGCGCCCTGACGTCGGTTGTGATCTCCATGTTATTTTGAAGCTGATTTAAAAGCTCCCCGATATCCCGGGCAAAAAGCAGACCATGGTATAATACCAGCCATCCTATCACAGCAATAAAAAGCCTGATTCGGCACACAAAAGACAGAATAGATTCATCATGGTGTTTCATGCCTGATAAGATGCTTTCCATCAGTCAAACTTCCGACTATTATTAGTGAATCAAATATCACCGGCCGATTCGGCGGCATGAAAATATCCCCGCCTCAAAGCCTCATATATAAAGCCACTCAAAGCAGCGTGATCATACATTATAGTTCATTATTCAAATTTATTCACCACGAAGGAAAAAAAGTTATGCGTGTTGAGTTTAAAATTTTGAGTTAAATGAAATTTCATCTGTTAACTCATAATTCGACACTCACAACTCAAAATTTTTCCCATTCCCTCCGCGGTGAAATTATTTCTTTTTAATATTTCCGGAATTGTCAAACTTTGCTAGTCAACCTCCTATGGTGGTGGTTTACCGGATCAGTCATTACTCATAGAGGCTTAGTTAGCATTCATTTAACCGAAATAATGACGCACCTGGAGGGATTCGAACCCACGGCCCTTGGTTTCGAAGACCAATGCTCTATCCACTGAGCTACAGGTGCCTTGAAAAAATACGAAGAGGACGCTAATTCTTTTTATTTTCCTTGTCACTATTTTTTAAATGACGATTTTTTAAAATTTTGACAAATTTAATTCGTCAGTCAAACCTCACGGAAAGAACCCAGCATGTCAAATAAAGTTTTGATAGTGGATGACCAGGCTTTCATCCGGCATATTTACAGCGCGGATCTCCGCAATGCCGGATACGAAGTCTTCTGCGCTGAAAGCGCTGCAAAAGCCATGCAAATTCTGGCAGATACTTCCGTGGATATCATCCTTTTGGATGCTGTCATGCCTGAAATAGACGGCTATACCCTGTGTTCCAAACTCAGATCCCAAGCTGACACAAAGGATATACCCGTCATTTTTCTGACCGCAAATGCCGATAAAACCTCCGTTATTAAGGCGGTCCAGGCCGGAGCCAACGATTTTTTTGTCAAATGCCCTGATACAAACGGACTCCTCATTAAAATCAGCAAATATTCTTCCCGGATGCTTACATGAACTGGATTTCTATCATTCTCATCCCTTCAGCCTTTATTTTCCTGAAATCATGCGCAATCCTTGGGATATTCCTCGGCATAGGTCTCATTGCAAGCCCTGAAACGGTAAAAAAAATAGAAAAAAAATTATCCGGGAAATGCTTCACTTCATCTAATAAAATGGATGAACATCTCGACGAATCCAGAAATCTGGAACATCTTTTTTTTAATCATCATTTGATCACAGGAACGATTCTCATCCTTCTGCCTTCTGTCTTTCTCCTTCTGGCCCTGTATTGCAAATGCGAGTTGAATGTCGATCTGCTGGATAATTTCCGTACCGGCATTTTTTTGTATTTCTCAAAAGACGTCCTTTATCCGCTCGCTACCCACATCTTCAGGATCATTTCTTTTTTCTCTATCATTCTGGGCACCTCGATTTTAATCATTCCTCAATACGCTTTCCGTTTGTTACGCTGGACCAATAAAAGCATTCCAACCGATTATCTGAAAAAAACCGTTCAGAAAGAATTTTCAGTGGATAACTTTTTTTACGGCCATTCCAAATGCACGGGATGGTCACTGCTCTTTCTCTCGGGCTTACTTTTATATTTAGTGCAGCGCATTTGAACTGCCGTGACTCATAGAAATAAAACCCATATATAAAGGAAAATATTATGGCTCTTGTGGTTGTCACTCATGACGGGGAATTCCACGCTGATGACGTTGTAGGAGTGAGTCTCCTAAGATGGACGCTTGGAAATTTCACCCTGGAACGAACCCGGGATATGGAACTCATACAAAGGGCGGATATTGTCCTCGATGTCGGCGGAATTTACAATCCGGAAAAGAAACGTTTTGACCATCATCAGAAAGAATATGAAGGCAGACTGGCTTCTGCAGGAATGGTGCTGAAATGGCTGGTCAGGGAAGAAAAGCTGGACATCAAGTTTGCCGAATATCTGGAGGAGCTATTCATCAACGGAGTGGACAGACAGGATAATGGCCTTTATTCGCCCCAGTCAGGAATCTGTACTTTCAGCGATTTCATCTGGAGCTTCAATCCCTTTTTGCCGTCCGTGTCCGAAAAAGACTATCTCGTCAAATTTGAAGAAGCCGTTATCCTCACCTGTCAATTCCTGGAGCGCTTAAAAAACCGGTATATCCAAAAGCAGAAATACAGAAAAATATTCAGGGAAATCCTGAAAAAACAGAAAAGCATGCCTCCTCATCTCCTGGTCCTGGATGATCAGATCCCCTGGAAAGAGTATGTATGGGAAGAACCGGAATGTGAAGATATCTGGCTGGCCATTTTTCCTGTCACGAAAAAAAAATGGATCCTTCATACCATTCCTGAAACCCGGGAGAATCCCTATTCCAGCCGCATCAAGCTGCCTGAAAGTTGGGCAGGACTTCTGGAAGGGGATCTTGAAAAAAAATGTGGTCTGAAGGAAGCCATCTTCTGTCACAAGCAGCGTTTCATGGCCGCCTTTAAAACCAAGGAAGCGGCCCTGCATGCCGCCAATCTGGCCCTGAAAGGGGCAAAAAAATAAATCGTGCTTCCGGAAAGGCAACTTCAAACCATCTCCCTGGATCAGATTGACTGGGATGATATCTCCTACCGGATGTCCTATTTCCGAGACTTCAAATCACTCAGAAGATCCATCCTCGCTTCCGGAATTCTGAACCCGCCCCTGGTTCAGGAAAAACAATCCGGCCGCTATTGTATCGTATGTGGATACGGCAGGTTGAAAACATTGAAAGAACAGCCTATCCCATCCGCCCAAGTCTGGACTGTCTCCCAACATGTTCCCAACCAGGTATTGTTTGATGTGGCTTTTTTCGAAAACCTGAGCACGCGAACCTTCCATCTGATTGAAACGGCTCATATCGTGCGGCTCATTGAACTTTATTTCTCAACAGATGCCGAGGCTTTGAGCAATCGTTTTTATGCCCTTGAACTCGGATCCCATGCTCAGGGGATTGAATGGCTCCATGATATCCTTCTTTTCTCCGAACCGGTTCAACAAGCCTTTGCACGAGAGTGCATCAGCCTGGACGTGCTTGACCTCTTTAAAAAAATCCCTGACGAAGAACAGATGCTTTTACTTCATGCCATGACGTCTCTTAAAATGGGGAAAAACCATCAAAAAGAGATGGTCCGTCTTATTGAAGATATCCTGAACAGGGAGAATCAAACTTTAAAGGAACTGTTCGCTTTGCCTGAAGTTAAAAACACCATGGACAATATCGTCCTCACACGGACACAAAAAACGGATCAACTTCTTGAACAACTCAAAGAACGGCGGTATCCCGTTTTCTGCGCTCATCACAAAAAATCAACGGACCTCATTCATTCCTTAAAACTGCCTGCTTCCATCCAGCTTCAACAGGACCGGTATTACGAAGACGATGAATACCGCTTGAAATTCACGTTCCGTTCTATGCAAGATTTCACGAAAATGCTTCAAACTCTGCAAAAACTCAAAAAAAACAGGAATTTTATAAATCTCGTCCAATCAGCTCGGGATGAATAAAAAAAAACAGGCTCCCGGTGCCCGGGGAAATCAAGGTCGTGGAAAGCTTCAATGCAGCGCCTTTCTTAAAATCGATCGTATTGGGAATACCCAGCAATTGAGCTGAAATCAGTTCAAAATCCGGGGAGTGTCCGACAAAAAGCAACCGTTTCTGCCACTCGCATTCTTCCGCCAATTCACGGATCATCTCCAGACGGCATCCGCAGGCCAGCCTGGAATCGCTTGCGATGGGTTTGCCAAACATCTCACCAAAAATCTGCGCCGTCTCAATCGCCCTTCGGAGCGGACTGCTAAAGATACGATCATACGTTTCTCCCGATTCTTTCAGGCAAAGCGCCAATCGTTTCACCTGGTTTTTTCCCGCCTCAGTCAAAGCCCGTTCCTCATCTGTTATCGCCTGAGAAGTGGCCGCACCATGTCGAAGAAAAGTCAAATCCATCATAACCCCCCTGTGATATCAAAAGCAGCGCCCGTGATATAGGAGCTTTCTTCCGAGGCCAGAAACAGGATCAAATCCGCCACCTCTTTCGGGCTTCCAAAACGTTTCAGGGGAATCAAATCCTTGTAGTTCCGCGTGTGTTCCTCATCCAGTCCTTGTAAAAAATCAGTCTGAATGAATCCCGGGGAAATGCAATTAACCGTAATGCCTCTTGTGGCAGTCTCCCTGGAAAGGGACCGCATGAGCCCTATCTGACCGGCCTTGGAAGCCGTGTAATTGGTCTGCCCTTGAAAACCAATCCGTGATGCGGCTGAGGTAATAAACAGGATGCGTCCATATCGTTTCGGCATCATACTCAGAACCGCTCCTCTTGCCATATTAAAAGTACCGTTCAGATTGGTATCAATGACCGAGTGCCATTGATCCAGAGTCATCATGCCTAAAACCGAATCATTCCTCACTCCCGCTGAATGCACTAAGATGTCTATGGATCCATGGCGATTCTGAATCAGATGAAAAAAACTTTCTGTCTGGTTTGAATCAGAACAGTCCACGCTATATAATTCCAGTCTTCCGGAACAGGACTCATTGGCTGATTTAAATTCAGAAGCCGCTTTTTCGTTGGAACGATAAGTGACGATCGCTGTTGCACCGGCCTTTAAAAAAGCCTCGGTCACTGCCCTGCCGATGCCCCTGGTTCCGCCGCTGATGACGGCCTTTCTTCCTCTGAAATCATAAGTGATCATGAAACTCCCACTTTCAAATCAAATACGGCCTATATCTTCAAATGTGAACCGCTTAAAATGAGCATAACCATTTATATCATTTTATTATATTTAAATATTTTTATTTCACCACGGAGGACACGAAAGGGCGATGCTCGCATACGCTCGCGAAAAAAACTACTCCCGCTGAGGCGCAGAGAATAGTGAACCGTGAATGGTGAAAAGAAAGGGGTTATTGGCTACCCCGTCATCAGTCACTATAAACTATTCACAACTCAAAATTCATCCTATTTTCCTTCATGGTTTCCTATGCTATTCCGTCACTGTCCAACTTGAGTAATCCATCACCCGATACAGTCGCCGGATCAATCATCGATTGATCCGTATTCAGCCCCATACAGAGAATTCCAGATTGCTTTGACCCCTAATATCGCCCTGGGGCCTGGACGCAACAGCCAATCCGGCATGATATCATTATACAAACGGCCACTTCTGACTGCGGAAACGGTTTGCCAGCCGAGCCTTTCTTGCACTCTCTTCTGGGAATCCTCATTCATATAGGCAAAAATAATACAGTCCGGATCATGTCTGATCACTTCTTCAACGCTGTAAATACTATACGGTCTTTTGGTTCCGTGAGCAATATTGATCCCTCCTGCCAGAGTAATGAGATCATCAATGAAAGAACCCTTTCCCGCTGTCATCAAAGGATCATGCCAGATTTCAAGGAATACTTTCAAGCGTTTTCCCTTTGGCACCAAATGAACATGGGCCGTGACTTCAGCCAGGTTCTTACTGATGTTTTCGATCAATTTCAAGGCCTCTTTTTCCCTGTCAACGAGAGTGCCTATCTCCCGGATCGAACTCAACAGCTCTTCCATGTTCACCGGGGCGTTCACATAGACTTTTATTCCTAATTTCTCCAATTGTTCCCTGACAGGAGCCTGTTCCTGATCAGCGCAGAAAACTATCGTGGGTTTTAAAAAAACAATTTTTTCGATATTCGGTTGGCTGAACGATCCCAGTTTCTCCTTCTCTCTGGCCTCTAAGGGGTAATCACAATATGAACTCACTCCAATGATTTCCCTGTTTAATCCTATGGCAAAGAGAATCTCCGTTGTAGCCGGAGCAAGAGAAATGATCCTCAGCGTCTCTTCAGAAAAACCCTTCCTGACTCCGCAGGAAGCATACAAAACAAAAAAACAGAACAATATTTTTTTCATGGCACACCATCAAGGCTGATCACAGCTTCAGTTTAAAAAAAGACTATTCCCATTTTTCACTCACATATTTTTTCTCTTCCGGACGGTCAAGAAATAAAAATGGCGGATTATCTATCATCATTGCTGTCCATTATAACTTTTACAAGGAATTAAGATCACCACGAAGAACGCGAAGGGGAAGTGAATTGAGAATTGGAAAGTGAATGGCGAATCGTAAATAGTTGGAGGAGACGATATTTTTCCCACTAGAGGCGAATTCAACTTACAAATCAAAACTCATCTTACCAGTCACCCGTTATTGATTTCTCACAGGATTTCCATTTACAATGAAACCAAAATGGATAATTTTATCCCTCATGCAGACAGAAATTGCAACAGATGTTTTAGTGATCGGCTGCGGTATTGCAGGATGCACGGCAGCCTTGAAGGCTGCGGATGCAGGAATGAACGTTTCCCTCATTACGTCCTCTTCTGATGTTGAGAACTGCAATACCTCGAAAGCTCAGGGCGGAATCATCTATAAAGGGGAAACCGACTCACCGGAATCCCTTATCCAGGACATCTGGCAAGCCGGCTGCCAGAAAGGATACATGCCTTCCATTCAATTGTTGGCCCAAACCGGCCCCAGCCTGGTGGATGAAATCCTTTTCAACAGGCTTAAAATACCTTTTGACAGTGACAGCTCCGGTAAATTGGATTTGACCGAAGAAGCTGCCCATGCCGTCCCGCGCATCATTCATGTAGCTGATTCCACCGGACGTGAAATCGGAATACATTTTCACAAAGCCGTTTCCTCTCATCCCAACATCCATCTTTACACCGGTTTCACGGCCATTGATCTTTTAACAACAGGTCATTCGGCAACGGATTCCCAAAATGTATATAAACCCCAGACCTGTTTCGGCGCCTATGTATTCGACATTCAGGAAAAAAAGGTCATCACCTTTCTTGCAAAAGAAACCGTTCTGGCCACCGGAGGGGTCGGGGCATTATACCTGCACAATACCAATTCCGATATTTCCCGCGGTGACGGTATCGCCATGGCTCACCGGGCAGGGGCACGCATCATCAATATGGAATACATCCAGTTCCATCCAACCGGTCTTTATCATCCCTTTAAACCGCGCTGTCTTTTATCCGAATCCCTTCGAGGAGAAGGAGCGGTTCTCATCAACCATCTCGGTGAACCATTCATGAACGAGTATCATCCACTGGGAAACCTTGCCCCAAGGGATGTGGTGTCGCGTGCTATTGATGATCAGATGACAAAGCTTCAAAAACAGTTTGTCTACCTGGATATCTCTCACAAGGACCCTGATTGGATCCGGTTACGCTTTCCCTATATCACTAAAATCTGCGAAGAATACGGATACGATATCACCTCTAAACCCGTTCCGGTTGTCCCGGTGGCCCATTATACCTGCGGCGGCATCTGGGTGGATCATAAAGGCAGCACCTCCATCCACCATTTGAGTGCGGTCGGCGAAGTCACCTGTACAGGGGTTCACGGCGCCAACCGTCTTGCCAGCACCTCCCTTTTAGAAGGACTTGTCTGGGGAGCCTTTTGCGGAGAAAATCTCATCGCCAGAAAAAATAAATCCTATGACATCCCAAAAGTTTTTCCCTGGCAGTATGAGAATGAACCCGTGGATATGGCGCTCATTCGTCAGGACTGGCAGACGATTAAACACACCATGTGGAATTACGTGGGTCCCACCCGGTCCTACAAACGGCTCCAGCGGGCTTACACCATATTGAGAAACCT
>JAFGBW010000254.1 GCA_016932965.1 Candidatus Auribacterota bacterium | reverse complement strand
GTTTGATTCAGGTGCTGTAGATCAACCTGGCTGGTGTTCCATGTAAAATAAGGATTCAGAAGTCAGGAGTCAGAATACAGAATGGACTGGCTTTTGGCGCGTCAATAATCAGGGTCCTTACCTGCTTTACTGACCTCCGGATTCTGAATTCTCATGATGATGCAAGAACGCTTAATAGAGCACGCCCGCACTTTTTGGCGAGGAGAGATTCAAAAAATTCCCATGTCCTATCAAGTCTTAGCAAGAAAATCCCGTCCGACTCAATTTGAAGAACTGTTCGGACAGGAACATGTAACCCTGACTCTCAAAAATGCCATCAAAGCCGGCAGAATCGCCCATGCCTATCTGTTTTCAGGCCCCAGGGGAGTCGGTAAAACCTCGGCTGCCCGCCTTCTGGCCAAAGCCATGAATTGTGTTCAGGGACCGACGGAATCCCCGTGCGGATCCTGTTCCTTTTGCAGGGAAATCAATGAAGGCACATCCATGGATGTCATTGAAGTGGACGCCGCCTCCCATACCGGCGTGGAGCATATCCGGTCCCTCACAGAAACCATCAAATACCATTCTTCCGGCAATAAATATAAAATATATCTCATCGACGAAGTCCACATGCTTTCCATTTCAGCGTTCAACGCGCTCTTGAAAAATCTGGAAGAGCCTCCGCCCAGAGTCATTTTTATTTTCGCCACGACTGAAGTCCACAAAGTACCCGAGACCATTCAATCACGGTGCCAGCATTTCATCTTCAATCTCATCCCTCAGCCTCTCATCATGGAAAAATTAAAAAGGCTCATTGCCAAAGAAGAAGTGGTCGCAGACGACAAGGTGATCTCCATCATCGCCAGGGCCTCAGGAGGAAGCATGCGGGACGCGGAGTCCATCCTGGAAAAAATCATGACCTATTGCGGAAACCCTATCACAGAAGACAAATGCTTAAGAGCTCTGGGTTTGGTCCCATCTGAAATACTTTACCAGCTCTGTGAGCACATCGTTCATGAACGGGTCCAGGATTGCTTTGCCTGCATTGGAACAATCATATCCGAGGGAAGGAATCTGAATAAATTCATCCAGGACCTGATTGACTTTTTCCGCCACATTCTTTTGTTCAAAGTGAGCCGCGAAACAGCTCTGCCGTCCCATCTGCAGGAGGCGGAAAAAGACCGCTTCCGGATTCTGGCGCAGCAATTCCGTGAATCGCAGCTGCTTTTCATCATGGACACTTTAGTCAAACTGGAAATAGAAATCAAATACTCCCCCTCCCCCTTGATCCTGGCTGAAATGGCCTTATTGAAATTAAGCCGGTCCAGACAGGTTCTCCCCATAGATGAAGTCATTAAAAAAATACGGGTTTTAGAGGACAGACTCTCATCCCAATATCATTCCCCTCCTTCCACGCCGGCCATATCAGTAAAAAACGAATCCACGGAGGAGGATATCAGCCGACATTCTATTTCAAAAGGCCTCAATGCTGAAACGATTAAAAACCGATGGGGGGATTTTCTTCTGTTCCTTGAAAAAAAGAATTCGTTGATAAAAACGTATTTGTCTGAGGCGAAAATAAGCAAATTCGACGGGAATCAGTTGAATCTGACTTTTTCTGAAGGATCGGTGTTTGTGGCAAAAATCATCCATGACCCTGACATGCATAAAAAAGTGGCCCAGGAACTGGCCCATTTTTTTCACCATCAGATGGTGATTAAAATCGAAGTGGAAACAACCCCCCTTTTGGAGGAAGAAAAAAAAAATCATCCGCAGGCTCACGAACAAAACGATGATGCTTCCTATATCTCGCCTCAGGAGTCAATCAGAAAATTGATTCACACAAACGCTTTTGTGGAAAAGACGATGGAATTATTTCAGGGAAATGTCGTGAATTACAAACCCGCTTCCGTTCCTGAAACAAAGAAAAGGAGTCAAAATGAGCAAATTGAATAAATTCATGAAACAGGCCCAAAAAGTTCAGCAGAGGATGGAAAATATCCAGAAGGAACTGGCGGATTCCCTCATCGAAGTGGAGGCCGGCGGCGGCGCCGTTTCCATCACCATCGGGGGTGACCAGGTTTTTCATACCATTAAAATCAAGCCGGAAATCGTGGATAAAAACGACGTGGAAGGGCTGGAAGACCTTATTTTAACCGCCGTCAATCAGGCTGTCACGGAATCCAAAAAATATGCTGACGAAAGAACAAAAGAATTGACCGGAGACATTAACCTGCCGGAAGGACTGGGATTCTAATTAATTGAGAATTCAGAAGGATCCCCTTCGGTGTTTTTGTGCAGAATGATAAAATCATACGGCTGCCTTGCAGCCCTCCTGCTTCAGAGCGTAGCGAAGAACGCAAGCGAGAGGAAGTGCCGTTAGGAATGGAGGAGAAAGGACGGAACCATTCTCGATTCTCAATCCTGAATCCTAAAAAACATTGCAAAAATTTCAGCCATTGATGATGAATATTATCTCCAGAAAAAAAATAAACCGGACAATAGTGATTATAATGAATGAACTAACTGCACATTCATGAACGAGGCATAATACGATGAGCTTACAAGCGTTGGAACGTCTGACAAACTGGATTGCCGCGTTGCCGGGAATGGGCATCAAATCCGCCTCACGCGCGGCCTATTATCTTCTTGACCTTCCTGAAGAACGAATCCGCGATTTCACGGAAGCCTTGCTGCACGCACGCTCCTTAATCCGGAAATGCCCTGTCTGTGGCTGCTACTGGGAAGGCAAGACCTGTCAATCCTGCTGCATACCCTATTCGAAAGAAGGGATCCTGTGCGTGGTTGAAACGGCTCAGGATGTGTTCATTTTAAAAAAATACCTGCCTAACGGCACGCGTTTCCACGTTCTCGGAGGGAAATTGTCTCCGTTACAGGGGATCGCACCGTCTGATTTGAACATCGAGCCGCTTGAAAACCGTTTGAAAGAGAAGGAATTAAAAGAAATGCTGATTGCACTGGGGTCGGATGTGGAATCAGAAACAACGTCGAATTATCTCCTGACCCGTTTTAAGGAAACGGGCATCAAAATATCACGTCTTGCTTTTGGACTGCAGGTAGGGGCTTCTCTTTCAGCGACGGATGAAAGGTCTATTCAAAAGTCGCTCTCAGGCCGAGTATTTTATTGATCTTGACCGTATTCAAGGATGTGGATTTGACCCGTCCGTTTTCATCCGTACCGTCGATACATCTTTCAACGATTTCGCCGTTTATCTCCACTACAGGCAAATTGATATTGTCATATTTTTTATTGATATCCAGGCCGAGTTTGACTTTTAATTCTGCGGCATGTTCCGGGCTCTCGATCACATCGAATACGGAGTAGGGAAGATTGTATTTATCAAAGTGTTCTTTGGTTTCCGCCAGATAAGGATCGTTTTTAAACGAATAAATAAAAATCTGAAAGGAAGCATTCTTCAACTGGGTGGGTATCGGTTTTCCCTGTGCTTCATTCAGAAATTCCGCCTCCTGCTTCTTGTCCATGATCTTTAATGTTCCGCCCATCTCATTGGAATCAATGCTCTTCACTTGTTCCCTGTATTGAAGCGGGACTTCACTCAGGGAAGTCACGTAATGCTCATTGCCTTCCAGATCCTTCCAGAAATAAAAATAATCCGTCTTGATCAGAAGCTCATCTTCCTTGGGAATCTTCTTTTCGCCCAGGAGTTCGGCGATTTTTTCATCAATTCCCATCTTTTCAAAATAAAAACGGATTTCTTTTTTTACGTCGGGAGGCCCGTATTTGTACAAAGATAATACGGCGCCAATCAAAAGGATGAGAAGGAAAAAAAGTATTTTAAATGCTTTCACGATGTCTTGATCATAGAGAAAAATAAGACTATTGCCAAAGTTTTTTTTTAGCCAGATGTCAACTGCGAGCAGGCAAATCCGGCGACTTGAAATGATTATCAGTTCAAAACCTTATATATTTAAGCCATTGAATATGGCATAATCATCTCTTTTCTAAATATTTTTTTTACAAAGGACACTCCCGGCGGAGAGTTGTTCGCATATATTCACAAGGAAAATGTAACAAGTCACGCAGAGGCTTGAGAGGCGCAGAGAGGAAAACAAAATAGCTGCGAACTAACAACCATCAACCATTTACCATTCACTATTTTTAACTCATAACTCACAACTCAAATTCCTCCGTGCTCTCCGTGGTGAAAAAAATCTTTACAATCTGAAGTTTTCGCCCAGATAAAACCTTTTGGCCTCGGGATCGTTCGAAAGAAATGCCGAATCCCCCTCCTTCATGACTTGACCATCGAATAAAAGATAAGTCCTGTCCGTGATCGACAAGGTTTCACGCACGTTATGATCCGTCAGAAGAATTCCCAAACCGCTTTTTTTTAATTTTAAAATAATTTTCTGCACGTCAAGGACTGAAATGGGGTCCACGCCGAGAAAGGGTTCATCCAACAGAATGATTTTAGGTGACGTGACTAAAAGACGCGTGATTTCAAGCCGTCTTCTTTCGCCACCTGAGAGGGACCATGCTTCATGTTTGGCCAGATGCCCCAGATGCAAATAATCCATAAGGCTTTTCAGTCTTTCACCCTTTTCCTTTTTTGAGAGCTTCAACGATTCCAAAATGATCAGAATATTCTCTTCGACGGTGAGCTTCTTAAAAATGGATGGTTGCTGCGGAAGATATCCAATACCCAATTTGGCGCGATGATACATGTTCAAACCGGAAATATCGATCCCATCGAAAAAAACCCGGCCGCTGTCGGGCCGGATGATTCCAGCAATCATGTAAAATGTGGTGGTTTTTCCCGCACCGTTTGGTCCCAAAAGGCCCACGACTTCACCGGGTTCAACAACCATGTTCACTCTGTCTACCACGCGGCGTGATTGATAGGATTTGATCAATTCTTTTGTGGAAAGAAGGCTCATATCATTTCTTCTTTCCGACCTGGTTTTTCTTCAATCTGTCCGAATCGTCAGAAAGAATGCCGCTGTCTGTCTTTTGATCTTTTTTAATCACAATTTTTGCCGATGGTTCAAAAAGGACCTGGTTGGTGGCTGTAATAATGGTGATCTTCTCGGCCGAATAACGATTGGGTCCCTTCTCAATGACAGGATGGCCCGTCAGGATCAGCCTTCCTTCTTTCGAATGATATTCGGCTCTCCCTGCTTCGGCTTTCTGCTCCTCCTGATCAATTTTTACATGGCCTGTGGCGACCATCTTATTAAGCGTCTCTCCATCCGGATCGAAATAAACAATCAGCTTATCCGATCTCAATGTGCCTTTCGGTTCCCTGACCAAAACATTCTCGTTAAAATCAGCGGTTTTCTTTTTATAATCAATGATCAATTTACCGTCAGAAGTAATCCGTGTCAGATTCGATGCGTCTTCTTCAGCTTCCGGAAAAGCAAAAGTGATAACCATGGCGAAAAAAACAGCATAAAAAAAACCGGTCTTTAAATAAGTTATCATTATATGAGTCCTATACATAGCCAGTCACCTCCACCAAAGGCGGAGGATTGAAATTATTATCGGCTTAAAGCCTCTATTATTAAAATCACTAAACATAGCCAGCATCATTTTTCACCACGAAGGACACGAAAAGCAGGAAGATTAGAAGTGGTAAGTGATGAGCTGTGAATTTTAAGTCAAAAGAAATTTCTTCATTCCAACTTATACTCAAAACTCATAACTCATAATTTATTCAAATTCCCTTCGCGGTGCATCTATTTATTTAAAAAATTTCCCGAATTGTCAGATTCTGCTAGTCAACGGGCTGTGCCGGGAGTTGATCGGATTAATTATCAAATCCATTCTTCATTCTAACTCATTCTTTTCCTTGCGTGGATTTCACAGCCTGGAACTTGTCCTTATCAATTGTCACCATAACATTTTTCCGGAAGACGAGGCAATTCCAGTCGCTCTGCCAATCCAGACCATCCCCTTCGATCTGAATGCCTTTTGATTCCAGATAGGCCGGGTCCTTAGTTGAAACACTGCTGTCTTTTCTATTATACGAACACTGACCGCATTTAAGGGCCCATTTCCGTTTCACAGACAAAGGAGTCGTGAACACAGCATAGGCTTTCGTGATTTCGATGATGTTTTCATCCACAAATTCCGCTGTTTTGCCGCTGATAAAACCGGATGGGGTGTTCTCCGCGGAAAGAAGGGGTATTTTAAAGTCCTTGATCACTCCTTCCATCTCGCCGGCTTTTACCATCAGGAGAACGGACATGAGGGCTGCAATCAAAATCAAAGCAGGGATCCATTTGATGACGATATCAACATACCTGATAACGTTTTGTTTTTGAATGTCACAATCCGGATTTTGAAATCTTCGCTGCATGGGCCATCATCATCTTAAGAAGCAACAAGGGAGTTGAACGTTAAATCATCTTACCTGTCAAGGAGTTCTTTGATCCATATTCGTTCATTCATGCCGGAAAAACAATTAAAATATTGAATCCGGCTGTAAAATGACGCATCCTGTCATTTGTTTCAGGACCTCAGAGATACCATTTCCGATCCCGGTTGTAACCACTATAATCTGTTTTAAAACAAGAAAAAATCGGTAAAATGCCTTCTCTTGAACAGGCATGGGGAAAAGATATCATGAAAAAAACAATCCTCATTGCGCTTACTGCCGCTGCCGTTGTCCTCATCAATACCCGCATGGATCAGCCTCTCGTCGGTCAGGCTGAAAATAATGATTTCGATTATATCGACTTTCAGCCTGAAGGAACGGATGTTCAACATGAATTCCAGTCAGACAGAAAAGGTTTTCTGGATGAAATCAGCATTTTTGGACAGAACTACATGGAAATATCAACCGGCCGTTTTTATTCGGGAAAGCCGACCCGGCTGTGCGAAATGCGATATGTCAACGGGCTGATCCAGATGATGCCCTGGGCTGATGTTGCGTTACTCGATGATGCTGTTTACGGAAAAAACCCTTTGGAACAAAAGATATCTCCTCGGAAATGGCGCAGCAGCTGCAGGGCAAAATCAGGTCAGGTCTTTGCCGCAGAAGCAACCGCATTACACGGGGGCGGTGGAGGGATAGCGGTATTTAAAGTCACTTCGGTTACGAAAGACCGGATCACTTTCATTTTCACCTATTATCCAAACCACTGAATGAACCGTTAAAGATGATCATGAAGAGCCGTTCTGCGTCAGTAAAAGAAATCCTGCTCCGATACCCGCACCTGAGTCTGTTCCTGGGAAGTCTGCTGTTTACTGTCTTCATTTTCATCAGCAATTGTCTTTTCACCGCCTCCCACAGGGACTTTTTCCCTGGTGACAATTTACAGCATCTGATGACAGCGTTAAAAGTATACAAGGGGGAAACCAATGCATTCAGAAATTTGATCTCCCCCGGCGTTTACTGGATCACGGCATTTGCCTGCCGCCTGTCCGCTTCCATGAACATGATGTTATTCGTCCAGGCATGTTTTCTCTTTTTATGCCTGTATTTTGCAGGAGCGACCGTTCTGAAAATGACCGCCTCTTCTTCCGCTGCGCAGATGACCGTCTGGCTGACCGGGTGCTATCCGCTGTTGTTCGGCCTGTCCCGGATGTACATGATGGAACTGGCCTGTGCCGCTGCTGTCGTTACTTTCGTCTGGCTGCTCATGCGATCAAACGATTTAAACCATGTCTATTTCAGCATGTTTGCGGGAATATGTCTGGGATACGGTTCTTTAACAAAAGAATCCTTTCTGCTTTACGTCTTTCCCGCTGTCTTATGGCAGGCTTATCAAATATTGCGGAATGCAAAAATCAATCAAAACCAGCTTGTCGGGATCCTGGTGTTTATCCTGTTTTTTCTCCTCTCCGATCACTGGCTCCAGTCCAATTTATTCCATATCATCCGGCATGGAATCACCCGAATCACATTTGAAGCCAACAATAAGGATCTCCCCTTTTTCAGTCTCAAAAATGTTCTTTTTTATGCGTATGCCCTGAGCGATTTCTGTCTGGGATGGTTTTTCTTTGCTTTCTTTTTATTCTCCCTGATAGTCATCTCTATCAAAAAAAATGCTTCGCACCATGAAAAACTCTTAATCTGGATGATATTTCTCCCCTCGACTTTATTCAGTTTTTTCCCTTGGAAGCTGGCCCGGTATATGACGCCTGTTCTTCCTTTTATCGGCATGCTGACCCTCTGCGGATTGAATCGCCTGAAATTCAAAAAAGTTCTTTATCCCTTTCTTTTTCTGTTCGGATTGATCCAATTCATTTCGTTAAATATCACGACCATGATTCCAGAGACATTCTTTATTCGAACGCCTTTACTGGGTGAACTGTCCGGACTGACTCCTGACCGGTACAGGGAGGATTTCTGGATCACCGCTTCCATGAAGAATAACGAAACAGGCGGAAAGAAGGCCCTTCAAATCATCAGGGAAGAGACGAAAACAGAGAAAGGAAAAATCCATATCGCTCATCTTTTAAATTTGAAAAGCATTCATCATGATGAGGTCATGCACCCCTTATGCTCTTCTATGCAATATTTAAATGAATCAGCAGGATATGGCTATCAAATCGTCCATGTCGTTCATAAGCCCGCAAACGGCAGTGTGCAAACATACGACCATCATTTTCCGGTAAAAATAAATTATTTTGATTATGTGATCGCCTATGACAATGAATTCATGGACCTCAACCCTGAATTCGCCTTGTTAACAGCATTCGAATGCACGGGATATAAAAGGATGTTATTTATTTATAAAAACAGATCATTGCCATGAATCAAAACATCACCCCCAGAGCCTTATTGAATTGTGAGTTTTGAGTATTGAGTCATGAACTGGAATGATCAAATGACATTTAAACTCAAAATCGGACCGCAGGCATCTTGCCCTTGAGGGCGACTCAAGTCGTCCCTCTCCGTCCTAAAAGGCTTCGAATCATGATTCTCAATTCCCACTCTTCCCGTCCACCATTTACCATTCACTGCGTGAGTCCTTTCAATGCAGGCGGGATGACTGCTGGATAAGATCAATGACTTCAGGTGTAACGGATTTTTCCAGACAAATCAGTTTGCAGAAGGCAAACCAGCTTCGGAGATGCTTTTTTCTTCAACGTTTTTTTCTTTTTCTTCAACCAGTTGTTCGGAAACCTTTGCTGCTTCCTTTTTCAGATTCTCCACTTCCAGAGCAGCCAGCTGTTCAGCCTCTTTTTTTCTGGATTCCAACTCATCAGCGGAAAAAGCGGGAACGGAAGGTTCAGGCTCATCACTCTCATTTAAAACCGGGATTGTTGATGGCTCTGCCTTGACGGTTTCCACCGTGATTTCTTCTCCTTTTCCCTGAGGCAATGTCTCCTCACCACCCGAAAAACCGGGGACCCATTGGCAAACCAGATCTTTCTCTTTAGAAGTCAACCCTTCACGGTCAAGTCCCTGGGCTAAAAAAGGAATCTTCGAAAAAGAAAACTCATACTTGCGCCTGGGATAGATAAACCTCGAAAAAAAATAGCGATAAAAAGGACGCGTGAACGGTCGGACTTTGATCCGGATTCCCTGCAACAGAGGATCCGCGTTCAATTGAATGAGTCTGATTTTGGACCGGTTATCTTTCAATATTTCTAAGAGATGAATGGCGTATCCGCCTTTTCCGTATTTCAAATCATCTTCAATCAGCGCCCATTTGGCTGCTTCATCTTCTGCATCCAATCTGATCCGTTTTTTATGACAACGGATCAGATCCTCAAACGTCTTATTCCTGACGGTTCCTGTCTGGACCGCTATCTTCTTTTGCAGTTCAGCGATTTTTAAATCCAGCCCTGCCGAATCAGGCGGATTCCCGGATGATTCGGACAAAGGAAACAAAGGGAGGGACAGAAAAAAAAACAGGAAACCGGCAAAGGCGCATCGTCTCATTATTCCCACTGTCTCCTTTCTCGATCAAGGCCTGCTCATCCCTATCATCAGGAATATGAAAATATAACTGGTTTACCGTCAGACATCAAAGAAAGAAAAACATATTTTCTTTTTTTACTGATTCCACTTTTCCCTTCAATGGGAATACTTATTATTAGTGTAAAAGTTCTCCCATTTTATTCTGAATTCTCAATTCTAATCAATGCCTCATGTTCAACTCATGATTGAAGTTCCCTGCAGCAAGCTGAAGGGAATCTCCGTTCGCGGGGTGATGTTTCGCGACTGTTTGTTCGGCCTAACCCCGCTGCAAGCAAAGGGGTTTGCGGCCTGCGAATTCAATTTTAACCGGACAGCACTGATTATATTTTTTGATTTTTTTAAATTTTTATATCAAATTATAACGAACCCTATTTTCACTGCAGCTGATTGACGATTGAAAATATATTTCTATATTAAAAAAACATGATGACATTCTCAAACATCCATCATCCATCCATGAAATCTTTTCTCCGTTTCATGCTTTTATTTTTATTCCTGAGCGGTTTAATCTGCCTGGCAACATGGCCCTGGATTTCCTTTTTTACAAAAGGATTTCCCAGTCATTGGGACCCCCCCTTCCACGCCTGGAAATTAAAACTGGTCGCTGAAAATCTAATCCAGGGGCATCTTTTACCTCCCTATTATAATTCCAATTGTTTTTTTCCCAGTTCCATGACTCTTTATTATGAAGCATTGCATTGGCCTCAATCAGTCGTTGCCGCTTTGATCCTTCTCTTTACGGACAATCCCATGCTCATGTATAATCTGATTAGCCTCTTATTCTGGACATGCTCCGGCTGCTGCTTCTATCTGGTGCTCAGGGAACTCTCATTTACACGGACAGCTTCTGTCTGGGGGGCATCGGTTTTCTGTATTCTTCCTTACCGGATCAGTTATCTGGTGGAATTCAACATGCAGCTTTGCTCCATGCTGATTTTATGCTTTTTCTTTCTAGTCCGTTTCATCCGGCATCCCTCCATCATGAATACGCTGGGTTTGAGTCTTTCATTTGGAATGCAGGCTGTTAGCGAACTGTATCAGGCTCTGATATTTCTCATGATCTCCCCTCTGCTTTTTCTTCCGCTCATGAACAGAAATCTCTTGAAGTATCTGAAAAAACCCCGTTTTTATTACAGCCTGATCCTGGCAGGAGTGATCGGATTGGGACTCTATACGCTATACCTCAGGCCCTATCAGATTTTACACCATGATGAAGGTTTTTCCAGGGAGTTTTCAGAAATCCAAAAGCATACTTTGGAACCCTTCTCATATCTGACCAGTCCCAGACAAAACAAGTCGTCTTTCTTTGGCATATCGGTCAGAAAAGACGAAATGTCTGTGTTTCCGACTTATATCATTCTTATCGGAGCGCTGCTTCACGGTTTTTTTCACCGCCGCTTATTCAAAAAATGCGATCCAGCTCAATTCAAATGCGCTTCAGGTCAAACCATTTCACGGCTTGCAAGATGGGGAAGAGCGGGTTTCGGATTATTTCTCATCTTATGGATAACAGGACTCTCGTGCTCGAACCATTTTACCCATCAATATGGTGACTACGCCGCCACTATATTAAACCTGCTCATCATGGGATTCTTTCTGTCTTCCATATTGATACCACTCGCAGAAGGACACATGAGAAACTCAAATGAAACCATCATTTCCGCCATTGCCTCGGCGGCTGTATTGGCATTCATCATGAGTCTCGGACCTGAGATATCTTTTAGAAATACAGAGTGGGCATGCCAAAACAATATTTTTTCTTATCTCTATCACACTCCTTTCCTGAGCGGCATGAGAGTGGTCTCGCGATTCGGCATCATTGTCCTCATATTCCTTCTGATTTCAGCCGTATCAGGATGGGAAAAAATCGCGCAGTATATGAATGTCAAAAAAGCAGTCCTTATTCTCTGGATACCCATGCTCATCTGGGCATGGGCCGATTCCCTCACTATCTCAAGAAAAATGAAAATCGTTGAGTATCCCCTGCAAAGCAAAACGTTGACGGTCTTGAATCAGCATCCCCGTTCTCCCGTTATTATTCTGCCATTTGGTGACAGAAGCAATGACAGTTACTACATGCTTCAGATTGCCGGGATCAAACGTCCGCTTCTTTACGGCTGGGGAGGATTTTACCCGTCCTACCAGCAAGACCTTCATTCAGCCTTCAAATCAAATGATCTTCAGAAACTGATTGATCTTGTTCAAATGGTGTATCCTGATCCGCTTATATTGATTGACCGCCAGCCCTACAGTCCGCATGACTTTTCAGCCGCCCTCATGGAAAAAGAAATGGCAGGCCGTTGTTTCTGCTTAGAGGAAGACAACCGCTTTTCCTTATATGCCATGCATTCCACGCAGGAAGCATCTGCCCGGTATCAGAGAATCACCCGTTCGGATTTTCTTCGTTCCTACCCTTTTTTGACCTTTTCAGCCCTGCCGGTCACTCCTGCCCATAAACCGTGCCGCGTCTGGATCACTGTAAACGGATCCTATCTCAAGGAACTGGTTCTGAATACAAGCTGGCAGACCTATCAATCCGTTATACCGGAAGAGTACATCCTGGATGTCTATCCAAACAACATCAGGATCGAATCCTGCACCAAAGAAAATTTTTTTATTAAAAACTTTTCTCTTTTTGCCGGAAAGCCTGAAAGCCGGAACCATGCGAAATATGACAAAACATCCGTATTGAAGGTATCCTGGAATGGACCGGATTCAATCACACATGTTCCGGCCCTGGCTGATTGGGTTACTCTAGATCCCTTTTACTATAAAAACGGCCTTATTCTGGCCGGCTATGAAATAACCAATCCCCATCCTGATCCAAAAAAACCGCTGCAGATCACATCATACTGGAGGTGTAGTCCAACGATTCCCATGATTCGCGACCAGCACCTGGCTATTCACCTGCATGAGGAAAACGGAAAAAGCCAGATGACGGATGAACAGGAACTTCTTTCCAATACCGTTCCTCAGGATATAAGGAGCCAGCCGTATGAAAAGATCTTTTGCGATGTCCGGCGAATACCCATTCCGCCATCATTGGAATCAGGCATCTATTCCATCACGTTTGAAATCATTGACACACACTGGGGACATCCTGTTTTAGGGCAGGACGCCTCCGGACACTCACGGAGATTTTTCATGATCTCACAGCGCATCATGCTGAAAAAATAAGCTATTTCGCTCCTAATTTCATCGTGATGGCTTTTTTGCAGCGCTGGATATATACTTCAGCCTTTGAATTTTGCGGACTCAAGCTCAGCGCTTTCTGGAATTGCATCATGGCCTTGCGGTATTCTTCCTTGTCGTAGAGCTTTTCACCTTCAAGAATACACTGCTCTGCCAGTAATTCCTCATCGCTCTGGCTGTTGGCCAAATCCAGCTCAAAACGGCACTCTTCAGCATCGAGGCGCACGGTCTCCATGATCCGGTCCTTTTTCTGATCAAACACTTCCGCTTTTCCGAATGCGATCGATTTGAATCCTTTAAAATGACGCGGTGAGTCCAGGGAGAGACACACCCTCCATTCATCCTGTTCTCTGACAAGATAAATCCGGATGACTTCAAAACGGGTGTATTTAAAAAGCAAGGGATTATAACGGAATTTCGTGATAAGATAAATGATAGATCCCCCCTGTTTCAGATCAAATTTTTCCAAAGGCTGAATTTCCGTTTTTTTCACCAGGCGTGTTCCGGAAAAACGTGAACGGACCACTTTTGAAAATGCATCATAGGATAAAATCCTCCTGGTATCGGAAGAAAGGCTCGTATAACAGTCCATGATCCCTTCCTGACTGCCCGGGCTTTCGTATTTATCCAGAAAATTTACGGCGAAATCGAGGGAAGAAACAACCTCGGCCTGTACAGGCATTTCACAGAATACTAAAAATACCAATGAGTTCAGTAAAACTGACCTGATAAAATTTAAGCATGGGTTTTGATATACATTCATGATTGCATCACCTTTGTTTTGATTCCCGCTTCAAAAAAATCCTTCTCATCACCGGCAGATTTTTACAGGGCCCGATCATGTCGGCACAGTATAGACCTCTCCCTTATATTCGAACTGGACCTCTTTCAATGTAATAGACAATATTTTCATTCCGCACAGAGTATCATTCACCCCGAGGGTTTCCGAACCCACCAGAATATACCCTTTGTTTTTATCAAGAAAAACGCCGTTGATATTGATATCCGGCCCCCCTGAAATGAAGAGATGATTACGCGAAATAGAAGTCTCTTTGACCGTTTCGGACGTTGAAATAACCGGGGTGCTTTCTCCCCGTGTAACATCATTCACGGACAACGAGGATTGCGCCTCTTTTGAATCATCATAGGGAAAGGAAACATGAGCTTTTCTGTTTTTCAACAAAAATCCGCCCATCAACACGCACACCAGGAAAACATTTCCCAGAAACACAAACAGGAGGACTTTTTTATAAAAAGACTGGACCTCATGTATTTTCACATCATGGACCCGCGTCGGCTGGCCCTCGCGCTCTTTTTCCGCTTTATTCAATGCGTCCAGTACAATACTCATCCTTCATTTCTCTTTGATAAACTGACGATCCTGGGAATATTTTTAGCGAGTTGCGAATAAAAAAGCAATTTGGTCTCCACTCCGATGATCCCATCCGCTACCAGTTGATAACGCTCCTGAAAATCCTTGACTGATCTCTCTAGTTCCATTGAAAACAAAGGATCATCTGATTCTCCCTTGAAGTAACCCAGATCCGACAGAATCTTTTTAAGCTTCACGACGTCTTCCCCTCTCATTCCCCGGTGAAGGGCCATTTCCCCTTCAAGGGTGTTTTCGCCTATTTCAACGAGAATCAACGCATTTCCCTGCCACAGGTTGAGAAACTCCTTCCTCGTCACCACTTTCGTTTTTCCGGGAGCAACAGAAAAATACATCTGCTGATCCTGTATCCCCTTCAACACCCAGAATCCGGTCTGATTATTTTCCTGGATCTCCATGGCGCATGGAAGGTTGATCTTCTCCAAAAGAGGCATATCGGCCCATGTGGGAAAAAGAACAAAATGGAACCGCTTCATCTGGTCACCCAAAGGGATTTTCTCACCATGTTCATCTTTTCTTTCATGGCTGAGTTCAATCCCCCAATTGGATAATAAAAGCCATATGGCCTTTTCTTTTGAAGTGAGGGTCTGATAATAGGAATTGATCACGGGATCTTGATCCTGATCATTCTTCAGATTGCTCACGGCATCCGCAACTGGCTGTATGTTTTCCTGAAGTGCCGGTTGACTCGTCTGCACTTCCAATTTTTTCACATCTTGAACATGAGATGCGCCGTTTTCTGATGCCGGCTCTTTCTCCTCTGCAGAAGCAGGCTCCTGTGCATGGGGAGAATCAGCGGCGATCGTTTTCTCTCCGTCAACGTTCTTCTTCGCTCTTTCCTGCTGTTCCCGTTGGCCCTCATCCGGTTCCGTCTTTTCCTCCTGAAATGCCGGCTCCGTCAAGACAGAAGAAGACCGGGTATCGTCTGTTTGGTTTTTCCTGTCCTGGGCGACAGCATTCGGAGGAATTTTAACCGCCTTGACGTAATCATCCGGGCTCTGAGAAGCCGCGAAAGCATCAGAAGGAAAAAGCGAAGAACTCGGTTGCTCACGGCCGGCAGATCGTTCCTCATCCGATATCGGCATCACGGTATTTTTTGAAAATTCACGGTAAGCAGGTCCGGAAGCGTCAGATAAAAATGACAGGGCGTCGCTTGTCCTGTTTAAAACCAGTTCCTTAAACTGAGACAGGGGGTCTTCCCATTTCAATACTGCCACATATCCTGCCAGGAACAAAATGATGAGAAGGACGGCCGCCCTGACAAAGCTTCTCAAACCCGTATTGCCTCCCTGTGACGTCAAGTCCACATCGCATTCTCTTTTGACTTCAATGTCCTTCAGTGCCCTTTCAATGATCTCACCGGAAATTTTACTGGTATTATGCGCATAACCGGCCAGGAGGGCATAATCACAGATCACATTGATTTTTCTGGGGATCCCTTTGGAAAATGAAATGATTTTCTTCATGGCGCTTCGTGTGAATTTCACGGCATTTTCGTTTCCGGCTATTTTCAAACGGTGATAAATATACGCCTCGATCTCCTTGCGATCTAAAGCGGTAATATGGGCCTTGACGGTGATTCTCTGGTTCAGCTGGCGCAGCTCATGTGAATTGAGCATATCCAGAAATTCAGGCTGGCCGATCAAAAGGATCTGCAGCAATTTGTCCTTTTCGGTTTCAAGATTCGACAACATGCGTATCTCTTCCAATACGTCGAATTTCAGGTTCTGACATTCATCAACGATCACCAGTACATTTCTGTTCTTTTTTTTCTCCACGATAAGAAAATCATAGAGATAACCGATCAATTCATCCTGGGAATCTGTTTCAAAGGGAATCCCGAAATCGCGATTGATTTGTTTCAGAAGCGTCAATTCATCCACACGGGAATTCAAAATAAGGGCCACGGAATAGGACTCATCCATCTGCTTTAACAGCAACCGGCACAGGGTGGTTTTCCCTGCACCCACCTCACCGGTCAAAGCAATGAATCCTTTCTGGTTCTGGATTCCGTATAAGAGGTGGGCATGGGCCTTCTGATGCTTCTCTCCGAGGAAGAAAAACTGGGGATCAGGCGTTAAATTGAACGGTTCCTGCTTGAAACCATAATAACTGGCGTACATCAATCCTCCTCTGCGGTGTCAGGGGGAACAGCGGCATTTGTTCTTTCAGCGGTCACTTTCACGGCCGCTTCCTTGCGAACCGTATTCATCCACTGGTAGAGCTCTTTTTGTCTCTTCTCCTCCAGCGCCCTTTCCCTCACTTTATCCTTATTTTTTTGGAATTTTTCCATGTCCGGCGATACTCTTTTCACCACCTGGCAAAAAATGAATTTCGCCCTGTTATCGACAGGAATGATTTCTGAAAACTCATTTTCCTTTAATTTAAAGGCTTTTTCAAGCACTTCTTTATGGGAACCCAATCCGGCGATATAACCGGATTTCATGGAAACAAGACCGCTTACTCCGCACACGCCCCCTAGCAGATTGACCGCCTGTTCAAAATTCTTTTCCGAATGAGCCAGCACTTTCTGGCGTAATATTTCAGCCTCTTTTTCTGCCAGCAGCGGAGCCTGTGTTTTACGGTAGGCTTCTTCAACGAGGTGTCTGACTTCTTTCCAGTCACTCGGGCTGCGTGACGGCTCTTTGGCATCCACTTCCAGTATCAGCCAGCCGTTATTAACCCGGTAAGGTCCGCAGAAATCCTTCACGGTCAAATCAAAAGCATCCCTCACCTGCTGGGAAGAAGCCCCCCCGATTTCCTGAGGAGGATTGGGCCTGGAAAACCATTCCGTCTGCTTGATCTCCAGCGAATTTCCTTTTGCGACATCTGCGAAATTATTTTTTTCCACCATCTGCCGGTACAGAGCGTCAGAAACATTTTCTCCTGCCTCCTCGGTTTTGATTCCCGTAAGACGTTTCCTGATCTCCTCCTTCACGGATTCGAAACTTTTATAGGAGGGGGTCGTGTCATTCTCCTTGACCTCCCCGCTTTTTTCAGCAGGCTTGGATTCCGTAAAAGACTCCCTGTTTTCCTCGTAATAGGCCCTCATCTCCTCTTCTGAAACCACCTGATCCTTTTGTATGGAATCTTTCAAAATGAGAACAGTGTTTAAACGTACCTGTTCAGGAATCTGAAAATCGTCCGAGTGATTCTTGAAATATTCCTCCAATTTATCGTCGCTTACCTCCACCTTATTTTCAAAAAGTCTGGACTCCACTTTGGCATAAACAAATTCTATTTTATTTTCTTCCTCCCTGAAAAAGGCTTCCGCTTCCGCAGAGGAAATCGTCACATTCTTTTCGATTTCATCCGCCAGTTTCTGAATCGAAAGGCTCTCCCGTGCCATGTGTTCAAATTGATTAAGCGGGATCCTCAAATGCTGGGTCACAAAGGCCTCATACCTGT
>JAFGBW010000253.1 GCA_016932965.1 Candidatus Auribacterota bacterium | reverse complement strand
TTGCGTGCTGCAACTGATGCCCTGGACAAAACCGGCGGAAACACGGCCAAAATTCAGCTCAGCAAATCTTTCCAGGCTGGAAGTGTAAGGCTTACCCCAAACCTGGCTCTTAACTGGCAGGATAGCACGTTATCCAACTATGAGTACGGTGTGCCTGCGGCAAACGCGACAAAAGATCGCCCCTTTTACCATTTGAATGACACCTTAAGCCATGAAACCGGCTTTAATGCGATGATAGAGTTGCCACGAAACTGGAGCTTTGTTTTTCAGTTTGGCGCAGAGCTTTTAGATGAGGCTGTTACAGACAGCCCGCTTATAAACAAGGATTATGTTTTTAAAGGCTTTATGGCCCTGAGCTGCAAGGTCTGAATATGTTTTTATGTCATTGGGTGACGGTATAACGGAAGTATCAAAAATTTATTTTATCGAAACATCTCAGCCGGCACAGTGTCTCCAACACTTATCGGTTCTTACCGGTTAAATAAATCAGAAATCAATATTCCATTACCTGGATTTCTGGTTCAGCATATCACATTCTGAACAACTGCTGACCCGCCTGATCATTTTGTTGGACATAAGGTCTGCGAGCGCTTTGAGCAGATTCTTTTCGTGAAAATCCAGAATGCCGTCTTTGTCCGCTTCGTGCAATAACGCGGGAAAGTCGTGTTTGCATAACTCACCCTTGTCAATTATACGCTGGATTTTTTCAGCCATTTTCTGGGCGCTATCTTTGAGTACAAACATTGAGCCTCCCTGTACCGGTAACTGATTCAAAAACACGTTTCCTCATAGGCTTAAAAGGTTACCAAAAAAAAGAATTTCAGATCAAGAATAGAAAGTTTTTCCGGGCAGGCAGTTCAAATTCAGGGATGCGCTTTGCCTTTAGATACTATACTTCAATCCCGGGTCTAAATGATCTTGGATGTGAATTTTATTATTCCTTGCTCTGAATCAGCTCCGCCCGTTTTTCCATATCCTGCGCTTCCTCTTCACGCTTAAGTTCCCGGTAAATCCGGGCCAGGTTTAAAAGCCTGCCCGCCAGGTCGGGATGGATCTCCCCCGTGTTTTTTTCCCATATAGACAGTTCCCGTTCCCATAGAGCCGCCGCTTCTTCATATTGTTTTTGTAAATCATATAATTTTGCAAGTCTATCCAAAGTATAGCCAACTGTATGGCTGTCCGGGCCGTATACCTCCTCCCTTAAGGCAAGTACTTTCTTTAAATAGGACTCTGCTTCTGCATATCTGTTCAATTTTTGATACATCAAAGCCAGGGTCTCCAGATTATTCATGAAATCGGGATGCTCAGGAAAAAGTAATTTAGTCCTGATATCCAGAGCACGCTTATAATAGCCGATAGCCTCTTCATATTTATCCTCCCTGCCGCACACCTCAGCGAGAGAAGTAAGGTTTGCAGCAATTCCAAGATGTTCTGTCCCCAGGGCCTTTTCCCGAATCGCCAAAGCCTGTTTGTAGGCTGCTTCCGCTTTTGCAAGTAAAGTAATGGAAACAGATTTGGATTCTGCAACCCAGTCCTGCTCGTAATACATTCCGCCAAGTTCATCCAGGCTGTAACTCACCTGAAGGTCATTCATCCCAAGAGTTTTTTCCTTCATCGCAATGGCCTGTTTGAAAAATTTTTCAGCCTTCTCGTATTGACTGGTTTTCTTGTAAATCATCGCAAGCAGATGCAGACATTCTGCGATATCAGGATGCTCATCCCCAAAAAGTTTTTTTCTCATTTCCAGAATACGGAGGCATACTTCTTCCGCTTCTTTATATTTTTTATTTTCAAAAAGACTCAATGCCTCCCCGTATAAATTGATCGCTTCATTCATTTCAAAGCAAAATTTTTCGTTTTTCTTTACAGCATCATTAAACAGGATACTTGATAACGGAAATCCCACTCCAAAATACAGAAACCTCATGACAAGAAGAAAAGGGATGATTAATACGATAAGCAGAAGAATTATTATTTTCCATTTCGATTTTCTTTTCGGGGCAGGCATGATTGTTTCTGAACCGTCTTCCTGGATGATTTTCGCTTTCACAATCTTATCTGGTTTCAGTCTCCTGTCCGCATTTCCAGCTTCAAGCAGGGCCTGTTTAAGAGAAATGACTGATTTGTACCTCTCCTCCGGATTTTTTTTCAGGCAGAGAAGGATGATGCTTTCAATTTTTTCAGGGATCGCAGGATTCACAATCCTCAGCGGCTGGGGCGGCTCATTGATATGCTTGACAAGATAACCCCAGGACGTATCTGATTTAAAAGGAAGTACACCGGTCAGCATCTGGTAAAAAATAATGCCCAGAGAGTAAATATCACTTGAGGGTCCGATTTTTTTAACTTCTCCCTTTGCCTGTTCAGGTGACATGTAGGCAGGGGTCCCCAACAGGACCCCGGTTTTTGACAATTCAAGAGTTGCCGTGCCCTCCACTGTTTTAGCAAGACCGAAATCCATGATTTTTACTATCTGCTGATGTTTGGACGTGGTGATGCAGATATTCTCAGGCTTCAAATCCCTGTGAATGATTCCCTGTTCATGGGCATAATCCATCCCGTCGCAAATCTGGCACGCAAGCGTGTAAAAAGTTTCCAAAGCCAGGCCTTTCTTGTTTTCAAGAATAAGCTTTTTCAGCGAGGTGCCTTTGACAAAACCCATGACGAAATAATAATCACCCTCTTCTGTTCTGGAAAAATCAATAACAGTAACAATATTGGGATGCTCCAGCTTTGACTGGAGCCTGACTTCCCTTTTAAACCTTTCTACAATTTCCTCATCCTCGATCAGAGAGCGACGGATGACTTTCAGGGCAACAAGCTTGTCCGTGTTCAACTGCCTTGCCTTGTAAACAGAGCCCATCCCGCCTTCACCCAGCTTGAAAATGATCCGGTACCTTCCGTCAAACACTTTACCAATCATAGGATCCTCGGACCTGAGCAGAAGCTTTGTCCCGTCCACAGGACAAAAAGCTGTGCCAGAAGGATAATCCTTTTCGCACTCCGGGCAAAATGGCAAATCATCTTTTTTCATGATCATTCCTTTGATGAACGGCATCATTTTGCATGAATTCATAAAAAAATTAAATCAAATCTTTTCATTTAAGAAGGCATAAGATTTTATCTATTTTTTCTTGTTTTTTACAAACCCGATTCTTCGTGTTGCTCAGAAGATAAAAAATGATTCCCGCAGAGGCGCAGGGGCACAGAGGGAACGGGAGTTTTTGACAGTGCGCTGATCGCATTACCGGACCGAACGTATCATGCATTAAAATTGGATTGTTGGAACCGGGTCCAAACGGAATGTTGCCTTTGAACGATTTAATCATTAAAATTCTTTGAATTGAACGATCAACGCATTTAAACCCGATTCATGACTCCAAACCATGCCCTGATGCCGCCGCGGCAGGAGATGATCCGTGCAGATACAGATGAAAAGAAAGCGGAAATTTTGCAGACTTATATTCCTTGGGTGATTTTCTGGCATTATTTGAAATAGAGATGAACCGATTTCATCCCATCCCCTCCAACCAGGAGGGGGTACGCGTCGGGGGTTTATGCTGTGTTCCGCTTCCGGCAGATGAAGCTGGGGTTTAAAATTAAGAAAGGATAAATCATGAATTCAGGCAGAATAAGGGAAGCCGCGATTTTAGGTGTGTTCCTCTGTGCCGGTTTGATCCTCTTTGGATACCTGCTTGCCAATGCGGCGATCAGAGTCAAAGGTATGGACAGGATTGTGACTGTCAAAGGACTGGCCGAACGGGAAGTGGAGGCGGATATCGCCATCTGGCCGATCAAATTCAACGAAGTCAGCAATGATCTCCCCCAGCTGTATTCGGTCGTTCAAAACCAGACCGATAAGGTGGTGAAGTTCCTGACCAAGAACGGCTTCACCGAAGATGAGATGACCCTTTCACAGCCTTCAATCGTTGACAGACAGACTCAGGACTACGCAGATTCGAGTAAAATCCAATACCGGTTCTCATCCTCGGCGGCGATAACGGTTTATAGCGGCAAGGTGGCCCTGGTCAGGGAAACCATGAAAAAAATGGCTGAACTTGGCAAGGAGGGCATTGCCCTTTCCGGCCAGGACTATCAGAACAGAACGGAATACCTGTACACGGAACTGAATAAGATCAAACCGGAAATGATCGAAGAGGCAACCCGCAATGCACGGGAAGTCGCTTCCAAATTTGCGATGGATTCAAATAGCAGGCTCGGAAAAATCCGGAATGCTTCGCAGGGTCAGTTTTCGATCGAGGACAGGGATTCCTCCACCCAGCACATCAAGAAAATCCGGGTCGTATCGACCATCGAGTACTATTTGTCAGATTAAATTAATTCGGGGACACAATACCTATATTTGACTCTGTAGCTGGAAGTTCGGTATTTAATTTTAAAAACCGAATAAATAAAATATAAAGCAATACGGATTGTATCCGTCAAAAAATAGGTATTGTGTCCCCGGAATTGTAAAAATGCTAATTTTTAATAACTGAATACCCGGGTAATCCATCTGCAAAGAAAAGGAGCTCGTATGAAAAAATTTATGAGATTAGCTATGGTACTATTATTATCCGTGATTTCTACCTGCGTATATTCTTCAAAAAAAAGTGATGAAATATTTAAACTTATCAGGGAACGGGACTTTGAAGCCGTTAAGGAGAAAATAGAAAAGGGTCCTGTTGATTTTAAAGATAAATACGGAAATACATTACTTATGTGTGCGATGTGGAATGACTTCCCGGAGTTAATATTATATTTGCTTGAAAAAGGGGTAAATATTGATGAACGAAATAAGGATGGAGAAACTGCATTATATAAAGCATCCGGGAATGATGTCTATATGGTGAAGTATTTGCTCGATAAAGGGGCTGATCCGACAATTAAAGATTCAAAGGGATATTCAATAATAGTTAATGCAATACGCGAAGATAATTACGATGCAGTGAGTTTACTTCTTCCGGTCATAGATGAAAATGAGAGAAGTTATGCGTTAAAAAAAGCTCTGCAATATTCAAACCCTAAAATTGTCGATATGATGCATCAATTCGGAGTACATCTCATACTTGATAATCCTCTTGTGATATCTCCTTTCAGGAAAAGAATTGACATTATTCGTGTAAAACAAATCAACGGTATAAAAGTTAACGACAAACTTATCGAGCATGAAATTCAGCCTGGTTTAAATACTTTAACTCTGGAACTTGAAGCTATTAACATGAAGGGAGAGGCACTTGATTTAAAGATAAATGCAATAAAGGGTGAGGTATATGAACTTAACTCTGAGATTAAAGTGCCCAAATGGCGGGCAAGTTATAACGTTGTTTATCCGATACATGGAAATATCGGCAGGCATGATTTTAAAAAGAAAAATGATTTCATCACATTTATGACAGCAATCATTTTCGGTCAAATTGAAAAAGTTTACGAACTTGTTGAAAAAGGTGTGGATGTGAACGGTAAGGATTACAACGGTTATACTCCTTTAATGGCTGCTTCTGAATTTGGACGAAGTAAATGTCTGGATTTTCTGTTGAGTAAAGGTGCTGAAATTGACTCAAAGGATAACAAGGGCAGGAATGCCTTATTTCATGCAATAAGAAAAAATAATATTCCTATAATCAAGAAATTACTGGAGATAAAAAATGATCTTATTAATGAAAAAGACCTGGAAGGCTCTACTCTTCTCAAGGTTTCTCTTGATCGATATTTGCCTTCAATAGCAAAACTATTAATTAATGCAGGATCTGATTTTACTACAGATATAATGAATTCCGCTATTAAACAGGGTTATTATGAAATCGTGGAATCAATGCTGAAAAAAGGATATGATGTAAATCAATTCAAAAGCGGCGGGTGGACGCCCTTAATGGCAGCCGCTGCTTACGGTTTTTCTGATATCGCCGAGCTTCTGATAAATAACGGGGCAAAACTCGATATTCAAAATTCTTATGGTTTTACTGCTGCAATGAATGCAGTAAACAAAGGGCATTTAGAAGTCTTGAAATTATTAATTGAAAGAGGGGCTGATCTGAATATAAAAAATAAACGGGGTTTTAATTGCCTGTCTCTTGCAAAAAAGTACAATAAAAAATTTGTTAAAATTCTTAAAAAAGCCGGAGCAAAATAGCCAGCTGACTTTCATGACCTGCAGACGATAAGCCGGAACTGAATCCCTTGAAATTGACCGTTATTTCACTGTTTACACTGGTCCCTCCCTCGCCTATTTTTTCCGGCCCAACCGATGATCCGGTCAAAAACAATTTCCTTTTTCTCCGCGCCCCTGCGCCTCTGCGGGAGTATTTAATTCTCAATTCATAATTCTTAATTGGACTACGGCCACCCTGCCCTTGCTCTTACGAGCGACTACGTCGGTCCCTCTTTGCCCTCCTGGCTTCAAGTTTCCATTCTCAATTCTTAATTCTAAATTCTCAATTCCTTCTTCCCCTCTCCGTGGTGATAATATCCTGCCCCCGGAACACCTTCGTACATTGACTTTTTTTTATATCTGGTATAATTATGCATGATTATTATCAGATTTCGGTTGTTCAGAATGTTTTGTTTTGTATTTCTGTTACAGTCCTTTGACATGTTAACAGGGGTATCCGGTCATCTTTACTGTTCAGAAGAAAAAAGAGACTTGTCTTATCAACAGAAGCATCTGTCAGACAATCTGGCACCGAAAAGCCATTCTGATATCATAACCCCTGACAAGTTTGATTTTGAAAGATCAGAGCTTTCGGAACAGGACCGTTTACATATCATCCGGTTATTCAACCGGAGTCAGCTGCTCCCCCATACGTTGAACAGTTTTTTCCCGGTTTCTTTTCAAAAAGAAGACATTGCAGGAGTCGAAATTGAAAAAACGGGAGATAAAAGCAAATACAGAAATGTTTACAGGGTGACGGTAAGGCTCAGAACAGAAGACACCCCTTATTCTTTTGCTCTTAAAATGACCAAAAAATTTAAGAGCGACTACTATGCGGTTCTCCATGAAGTCACGACAGTGATCCTGAACGATTTGACAGGCGAACCAAAAGGTTTTTTCGGAGCCATTCCTGCAAACCATGATCCGGAGCAAGTTCGTTTTGTGCTGACGGAACCCTTTTTTGATCCTTCAGAATGGATTTCCTTCAACATTCTCAAAGAAGACAGAAAAGCCCAGGCCGCTGTCATAAGAGAATCTGTCCGTATCTGGAAGAAACCGGGAGGTTTTTTTATTTTTGATGCTTACAAAAATCAGTTTGTTTTAAGGAGAACACCGGAAGGAGACTATGAAGCCCATCTCATTGATAAAGGCCTGGTTCACCCACGTGGAGATATTTTAGATATGGGGATTTATGATATAAAAGCCGACCCTGAATCCGGAGAGCCGGTCTCCATCCCGTCTGCAAAAATGAATTTGTATGATTTAAGGAACTGGGCAATGGCCTTTGATGAAGACGCTCTGATTTACAATCTGATCATTAATGCCGGACTGTCTCCTGAACAATTAGGGGAAGACGGCTTTATGGCCGAAGGCGGGCAGGATATTTACCGTTATGAGACTGAAAGTCTGGTTCTGGGAGTTATCGGGGCGCTGGGACCTGTTGAAGCACGCGTTTTTTTTTGACCGGTTTCAGGCCAAATCCTCCGAGTGGTCTAAACGATTCGGGCCCTCACGGGAGGAAATAATCGAAACAGCTCACCGGATTCTGGATGGAATTCAGGCAAGGCCCGGCATTCATCTGGATGACGCCTGATTCAGGACAATTCCCGGGACAGGATGAAATGATTCAGATAGGTTTATGAAGAAGCTTCCTGATTTAATCCTTTTGTCTGTATTCTTGAGATAATAACAGCTTATCAATATTCATTCTTCGGTCATAGTAGGCGAGTCCTAAGGACCGGTGCAGCTTCTCTTCGAGATAGACGCCGGAGGGGCATAATTCAATTATTTTTTGATCATAATTGTACTGATCCATTGGCCCTGAGATTTCAAGGAAGAAAAACGATCTGACAGGTTTGATATGTTTGTGACGGCCGTTGAATTTTTCCGTGAGAAAATTTCGGAGTATCAATAAGGCTACTTTTATATTTCTTTTGTTTAAAAAGTGAAAGATGGTTTTAAATGCGGCTATCCATTTGTTTGACCGCTTTTGAGAATTCTGATGAAAGTCTGAGAAATAAGAGTTTATTTTTTTTAGATTCAACATATCACCGATGTTAAGAGTCGTGTTGCCATCTTTATAGAGAAGATAATACCGGTTAAGAACACATCCGAATAAGGGTACTTTAAAATAAAAGCAATATTTATAGAGTAACTTTTGGAACAGATTGATCTCTTCTTCTGAGACGGGATGCTTTTTATTCCGGGATAATGTATGGATGATATCATCGGTTGTGATTTTTTGCTCATATTTCGAGGTGAGATCGACTAAGCATAATGTTCTAAAGACCACTCCTTTTATATTCGGTTTTTCCAGAGCAAAATTGAATATGCTGTTGATTTCAGAAATATTATTTGTATTGACGGTCACTTCCAGCACAATGGTCAGGTTTTGTCTGGCGCATTCCTCAATCGCGGTTTGCTTTATATGGAGTAAATTTTTGTTGCCTCTGAAGGTTTCATAGGCGTTTTCGGAAAATCCGTCAAATTGAATATGCACTTCATCGATACCGGCGTTTTTGATTTTTTTTACGAATTCAGAATCATCCAATTTTAAGCCATTGGTGTAGAGCACGGCGATATTATTGTTTTTTTTAATCCATTGTATGATTTCCTCAACATGCTCATGCATGGTTGGTTCTCCTCCGAAAAGGCAAAGACGAGAGTTCGTTACCCCCTGAAAGTGTTCCTCCAGGTCTTTAATTGTAATATCTTTCTGACGTGATTGCCCCCTGGAATAGCAAATAGGACATTTTAAATTGCATTTATCCGTAACATGAATGTTATAGGCTTTCTGTTTTGAGGGAGACATGTTGATGTCTTTTTTCAGCATTAAATAACATTCTCTGAAATATTCATAGTCATCCGCATTTTTAGAAACCAAATGTTTTTTTACACCGTGGGTAGTACAGGTGCGAACCATAAACGCTTGATTATGTTCTGATATGATTTCAGCATCATATTGTTTAAGGCATTCCGGACAAACCGATCGGGTATGGTCGATAACTTTTTTATCTGTTATTTTAGGCATTGTCAGAATCTCCGGAAAATTTTTTTCAATATATATCGAATATATTTAGAGCTGGTTTCCCTGTTAAATAGTGCTTTTCTTCGCAATGAAATTTCGATTGCATAGAACAGCTCAAGTAAAAAATGATAGTTTAATAACGGGAAAAAGCGATACAGTCTGGTTTTTAATAAATAAGGCGTGAACCGTTTTGGGAAAATTTTTCCGAATAGTATCATGATAAATATTTTTTGAATATTTTTTAATCTTTTTGCTTTTACGATGCTGAAATAGTTCTGTTCCTCTTTCGGGACAGGAAGCTCCTTTTTTCTATTTAGTAAATGGGCGATTTGAGTATGCGGAAAGATACGAAGATTGAACAGGTATACTTTGCATATTTTTTCATTAAGATAAAATTGTGTTATCCGGAGAGCCTCTTCTTCTGTAATGGTTTCGTAGTCAATGATATTGTCAGCGATGCAGGGAATTTTCGATTGATATATGAGATGCAAGGCTTTTTTAAGTTGTTCCTGTGAGTAATGTCTTTGATATATTTTTTTCCGGTATTCGGGATCAATCGTTTGGATGCCGATTTCAACCAACTGTGTGTTCATTTTTTTTAACAGATTAATTGTTTTTTCATTAATATAGACAGGGTGTACAAAACAGAAATTGGGAAGGGTGATTTTTTCTATGTACTCTGCGACAAATTCTTCAAGCCACTCTTTGTCGGATATAAAAATATCGTCATCAAAAAATATTTTATTTGTCCTCCACCGGTTTTTCGCGATAACCAACTCATCAATTACATTTTTGACAGAGCGCCTTCTTACAAAATTTTTGGGGAATCCGTAGAGTTCTTTTACCACATGATTGTAACAGTAGCTGCAGTTAAAGGGACATCCCCGACTGGTCATAATTTTGTACCCTTTCGTAGGGAGCGCTTTTGTATAGAATAATTCTTTATCCGGAAAAGGAAGGGTGTCGAGGTTTGAAATCAGCGGTCTTAGGGGGGTATGGTGAATGATTCTGTTATTGTCCCGATAGGATAGATTCTTTATGTTTTCAGGATTTTTCTGTTGAGAGAGGGTCTGCATAAGTTCAAGCAGCGCATGTTCGCCTTCTCCCCGGATAACAAAATCAACACATTCATGTTGAAGCATTTCTTCGGGGACGGATGTCGGATGAATGCCGCCAAATACAATTTTTATCAAAGGGTAGTGTTTCTTGATATATTCGGCGAGGTGCATATTCCAGGGGAGTGTATCTGTGAATACTTGAAAACCAATTAGATCCGGTTGGATTTTTTTGATTTCAGACAAAATGAACGATTCTCGGCTGAATTTTTGAGCTAACCATGGAATTGAGGTGATAGAATCATTAAAAAGGCAGGGATCGAACAAGAGGTCGACTTTTTGTCCGTTTTGTTTAAGAAAAGAAGATAGGTATTCAATGCCTAAACTTTCATTTTGACCCAGAATAAAACAAATTTTCATCTTTTAGTTAGTGTGATGATTTTTGATAGTGATTACGTATAAGAGACTATATCTTTAATGTGCATTAGATTATAATACATCGGTTTTTTTGCCTAGTTATAACATGATTAAATAAGAAAATATGGTTCCGATATAATAACTAGGGCGATGGATTTATTCAGGCGGACTTTCTGGGAAAACACCTTTTTTTTCTTGGGCTTATTGTAACGCCTGAATGTAATTTTAATTAAAACAGGTAAACCTCCGGCTCAGCCGGAGGGCTCATAAGAGTTTGACAGATACGGAATTGAATAAAAGAAAATTCACCATGGAGGATAAAAAGAGTTATGAGTGTTGAGTTTTAAGTTTTGAGTTAAATGAAATTTCATTTGTTAACTTATAACTCAACACTCATAACTCAAAACTTTTCCCAATTCCCTCCGAGCTCTCTGTGTCCTCCATGGTGAAAATTATTTTTTTACGAGCGACTACGTCGGTCCCTCTTTGCCCTCCTGGCTTCAAGTTTCCATTCTCAATTCTTAATTCTAAATTCTCAATTCCTTCCCCCCTCTGCGCCTCTGCGTTTTCACGATTGTTTTCGGACGGCAATTTCGGCGATCACCCCGGAATGGTCGGATATCTTATCTTTCAATACCCGATAGGACTTGAATTCGAAATCCGGTGAAATCAGAATCCAGTCCAGCCGTTTTTTGAATAATTGGAACGTCACCAGCTCCACCGAATAGGGATTATACATTTTCAGATTCAGATTCTCGCAAAAATATTGCAGGGTGTTTTCCCTGATATCCGGTTCGCAGTTGAAATCACCCATCACGATCAGGGGTTTCCCTCTGGTTTTCAATTTTTGAATGATCTGTTCCACCTGTTTCATCCGGACGTGTTTTCTGAGAAAATCCAGATGAAGGCTGATAACGTCCACTTCCTTGTTCCATGAAGGAAAAGGCCATTTCATTCTCGACACGACAAAACCTTTTAAAGGAGTCGGCGGAGAAGGAAGGAATGTGGTCATTTCGGTATGGGATAAAGGATATAAAGATAGAAGGGCCGTACCGTATACAAAATTCTTTTTAATGACATGATAACCCGTTTCGATATACGGGTATTTCGCCTTTTCGGAAATGAACTCGACCTGATTGAAATTATCCGGACGATACGTTTCCCCGTCGGCTTCCTGTAAAGCAACGACCAGCGGATGTTCATGCGTGATCACTTTCACGATATGGTTTAAATTGTTCTCGATTCTGTTTTTTTTGTTTGTCGTCCCGTTGGAAGTCCCCTTCCGGGCATGGGCCATGTTCAGCGTCATGACGGTGATACTCTCTTCGCTTCCTTTCTTGCCGTTCTTGTCACCGGGGGATTCTTTATATTGCATGAGTATCAGATACAGCCATTCGCTGCAGGGATATTTTTCGCCTGTCTTCAA
>JAFGBW010000252.1 GCA_016932965.1 Candidatus Auribacterota bacterium | reverse complement strand
CCGTCTTCAAAATAAGTCACACTGCATCCGATGACAGGGATATGGGCAGTTTCCTTGAGTGTTTTCAATTTTGCCGTATACTGCAAACCGGTTCCGTCGCACATATGAATATCAATCAAAATAACATCCGGTTTTTCTTTGATGGCTATTTCCAGACCTTCAGTGAGAGAATTGGAGATAAGTGCCTGAAAATGATATTCTTCTCCAAGACAGAAAAACAGCTTTGTCAGGCTTTTATTGTCGTCAATATATAATATTTTCGGCATAGCAGAAGCATCCATTGGCCCCCCCTTATTCTACCCCCCTTTATCTGACTTTGACTATTTGTCATTTCTTTTGGATTTAATTTTATCATTGTCCGTAAAAAGTTAAAAGATTAAATTAATACTAAATGAATTATTTTACACGCATCATCCTTGTTACCGATGAATTCATCTCTGATTCCACATTAAAGAGTCTCTCATCCAGGGGAGTCTCTCTAATAGAACTGAGGGTGGATCAGTGTCGGCGGCACGATAAGGAATATCTGGCTTTTCACGCTCAAAGGATTCAACAATTTTCCTGTCTTCCTCTTTTGATCACCATCCGGAGCCGCAAGGAGGGAGGAAAAAATCTTATCTCCGGAGAAAAACGGCTTGAATTATTTCAATCTCTTATTCCGCAGGTTCAATTTGTCGACGTTGAATTATCTTCCACTGACATGATAAACCAGGTGGTTTCCTTCGCCAGACAGCATGGGGTAAAAACCATTGTTTCTTTTCACGATTTTAAACAGACCCCCCCGGATCAAAGACTGGAAAACATCTTTCATCTGGCGAAGCAAAAAAAGGCGGATATCATCAAACTGGCTGTGCATGCCGAATCCCTGAAAGACGTCCAAAGGCTGCTTGTTTTCACCTTGAAACACCGGACCCAGTCCGTCATCACCATTTCCATGGGAAGAATCGGGGCACTTTCCCGTCTTTTATTCCCTTTGGCAGGATCTCTTTTTACTTATACTTCTCTTAAGGAAAGCCTCGCACCCGGCCAGATTCCGCTTCAAAATTTTACCCGTTTATTATATGAATTAGATTTAAATGGAAGGATGCACTCAAAATGAGCATTCGTGTTCTGCTTGTTGCCAAAGAAGAATCGACAAGAAAAATATACCTGGAAGCTATCCGGCAATCCGGAGTGCAGGTGGACCCCATCTCCTCACTCTCTGAACTTTATGATCAATTGGTTCGGACACCTTACAACGGGATCCTTCTGGATATCATGACTAAAATCAAGGCCTCAAAAGAAGACAATATTCTGATTGAAGAGGTCCTCTCCCGTTTTCCCATTCTCCGGTTAAAATGGAATCCTGAACACAAAAAAATCCATTGTCTGTATTTCGGCCAGATAACGGAAGAGATGCCGCTGGACCGCTTCCTAATCAAAGAGTGCGGTTCATTTAAAGCCAGGACCATACGCGCGTCCAAAAGAGTCAATCTCAATTACAATATTTTTCTTTCAAAGGAGAAAAATTTTTCATCACCCAATCTTGAAAAAACCATCACATTGAATTTTTCCAATAATGGCTGTTTCATTTTTTCAGTATCAAAATGGGAAAATTATACTCCTTTATGGTTTGTCATGCGGGAACTCAACGACAACTCACCCATTCAGGGAGAAGTACGCTGGCATGTCGAATGGGGAAAAAACATGAAAATACCGGGCATAGGAGTCCAAATCAAAAAAATTTCTCAGACGCAAAAAGATGAAATCAATCTCAGGTGGGGAAAAATACTAGGATGCCTTCAATAATAAAATGGGGAGATAGCTGGGACTCAGCCCTATTCTGAGATTCAAACCGCCGAGTTCTTCTTCCATTCTGGCGAACAATATCTTGAAAAGAACGCTCTCTTCTTGTAACACACCGATGTCCAGCGCCTGAATGAGGCTGGTCTTGACTTCAGGAAGAAGTTTGCGAAAAGGGGTCTGAGAATCGAATCCTTTTTTGATGAAATGTTTCACATCCTCAATGTTCAATGGATCAAAGGAAAATGATCTCTTCAGGCATAGTTGGGCGCACAAGGTAGCCATCAAAGGCATCCACGTTATTTCTCCTCTTATCTGATTCAAGCCTTTCAAATTTTTCTCCAGCACATGCAGCCATTTAGGGCCCAGATGGCTGATGAAAAACTCAAGGACCGCCTGAATCTCGATGAGCTCATGATACAGGGTCTCTACCTGTTTTAAGCTTTCGAAATCTTCATATTCCTGTACCTCGAAAGAAGCGTTCTCTTTGGCTTTGACGGGACAGAATTGAAAGAGTCCCTTTAATTTCACATCCCAGGGAGAGCCCAGAAATTTGAGGAGTGATTCCAGATGATCCAGATGGACTTTCGGAAGGATATCCAGCGTGAATTGACGGAGTTTACGGATACGGGTCACCCCCCAGCGAAACAAATCCTCAATCCAATAAGTGGAGAGCAAATCCAAAGCCGTTTCCATATTACCATGGGACAAATCCTCCAAAGACAGAGACACGAGCTTTTTTGCACGGTTCAGACACTGTTTGATGGTTTGCGAATGAAGAAAATCGACATTTTCACATGAGATGATTTTATTGGCCAGGCAGGCAAACTCCCAATCAATGGAATCATCTTTAGGAAATTTCTGAAAGTGCAGAGTGAGTACGCGATCCAGAAACAGGTCTTTTACATTTGAAATAACAGGATAGGAGAACATGATATCTTTTGAGAAACAGGACCTGTCCTTCTTGTTCTTTTCTTCAAGGGAAGAAAAATCCTTGATGTCCTGATAGATCTTCATGGCCTCTTCTTTTTGAGGGAATCCGAACTCAGTCAAACGCTCATTCCTGGATTTGTAGGCCTCTTCCAGAACTTCCCATTCATCTTCGGAAATGAGCGCCTCAAGCAAACTGACATACATGGAACGATTTCCTTCATAGATATGATTGATGATTTGCCGTATGGCATCATGGTTATCTCCTTCGATGCAGATATAATAGAGATTATCCAGGGTAAAAAAAGGCCGGTCACCGATATAATCATCGATCAGTTCAAGATGTTCGGTTTTCACGACTTCCACGAATTTCTGCAGGGCGCTCACGATCAGTTCATGATCAGAAGAAACGAGCCATGTCTGGATTTGCTCATGGCCGGACTGATTGAGCATGTCAAGCCATTTTAAAAAGCCTTTTTGGTTGATCTCGTCTTTTTTCCAGCATTCAAAGTCAGAAACAAAGACGATCTGATCAGGACTTGAAAACTTCAAAATATCAGGCTGAATTTCATCCCCTGATTCATGATAGATCAAAAAGAAATCCTGACAAGTCAAATCGGAAAAAATGGATTTAGGATCAGCTGATCTCAATATCAGATCCCCCTTATCCGCAAAATCGGATGATTTAATCAGATCGCATTGATCGGAAAAACTCAAATTATCAAAATGGCGTATTTCAGGTTTCATATCTCTTAAACTCTAACTGCTGTCCCGCATTAAAACAAGCAGAAAATTCTTTGTTTCGTCCTCTGTATCTGAGGATTTTTGGCATACCAATTGCGGATTCATATATGGCTGTCGAAAACCGCATCAAAATAAGGGATTTTTGTCAATCTGGGTATCAGAACCTGAACAAAATTGAACAAGAGAATGAATATAAAACAGCAAGATTGGATTTCTCAAAAAAATCAAACCATACCATTCCATGTAAAACATATCGGGGAAAATCTATTGACATTTTATTTATTCTGCGTTAGTTTTATTGCTCTGTGTTATATGTGGTCCGAATTCATCAAAACATTCTGTTTTGTCTTTATAACTCCGCCTGATCTGGTTCTTTACCGGATATCTCTTTGTTACAAGGTGCTGCTTGGAACAGGTCTGGGGCTCTTTTTTATTGTTTTTTATTTTCTTTTTTCCACAATCAAGAATCATCATGATCATTGATCATACTTGGCTGTAGGAATGAGGAACAAACCATGAATGTTTTTTCACCGGAGACAACCATCCGGAAATTAATAGAAAAAATACGTTATCACGAATACCGCTATTACGTACTGGACGACCCTGAAATCTCTGACAAGACTTATGATGATCTCTTAACGGAACTAAAAAAACTGGAAGAGGAGTTTCCCCTTTTCCGCTACAGCGATTCTCCCACATACAGGGTAGGCGGTCTGCCCCTGGATAAATTTGAAAAAATCACCCACACTTCCCCCATGATGAGCCTGGCGAACGGGTACGACAAAGCCGATCTTTTTGCATTTGATGAACGGATTTGCCGGGAATTGGGAATAGAACACGGTCATCTTGAATACGTTGTTGAAGTCAAATTCGACGGATTGAGCATCGAACTGGTATATGAAAACGGCTTGTTGATTTCCGGCGCCACGAGGGGAGACGGGCAGACGGGTGAAAACGTGACTCAGAACATCAGGACCATCCGGTCTATTCCCCTTCGTCTTTCCGGGGAAAATGGATTCCCATCGCGTCTGGCCGTACGGGGGGAGGTGATCATTAAAAAAAACGATTTTCTCGCCTTGAACAAAGAAAGAAGCGACTCCGGAGAACCCCTTTTCGCCAATCCAAGAAATGCAGCAGCGGGATCGTTGCGGCAGTTGAATCCTGCCATTACAGCTTCCAGGAAGCTGGATGCTTATTTCTACGGATGCGGAAATCTGAATGAATTGGGAATCCAAAAGCACCATCTTTGGCTGGATCTTTTGCAAAAAATGGGATTCAAGGTTTTTACAGAATGGAAAATCTGCCATGGGCCTGAAGAGATACTATTTTTTTACCAGGAGATGCTGGAAAAAAGATCCCGGCTTCCGTTTGAAATTGACGGATTGGTGATCAAGGTCAACGAAATCCGTCTTCAAAATCAGCTGGGCGTTATATCAAAAAGTCCGCGCTGGGCATTGGCTTATAAATTCCCGTCCGAGGAGGCCCGGACCAGGGTCATCAAAATCATCAGCCAGGTTGGGCGAACGGGTGCAGTCACACCCGTTGCCGAGCTGGAAGCAGTGGATATTGGAGGAGTCACAGTCAAAAGGGCCACATTGCATAATTATGAAGAAGTCTCAAGAAAAGATATACGGGAGGGAGATGAAGTCTTCATCCGTCGTGCGGGAGATGTGATACCAGAAGTGGTGAAAGTGCTGACCCAGTTCCGTAAAGAGAACACAGCTCCTGCACTACCCCCGGAAAAATGCCCATCATGCCGTTCACCTCTCATGAAAATCGAAGGCGAAGTGACGCTTCGCTGCGAATCGATATATTGTGAAGCGCAACTGGCTGAACGGATATGCCATTTTGTTTCCAAAGACGCCATGAATATCCAGAGTCTCGGGGATGCTTTTGTGGAACAGCTTGTCGAAATAAAATGCCTTTCCTCTGTGGCTGACCTGTTCAAGCTAACGAAAGAGGACCTGTTCAAGCTGCCGAGAATGGGGGACAAACTCGCTGAAAAACTGATCTCAGCTATTGAGTCATCCAAACAGACGACACTCCCCCGTTTTATTTATTCCCTGGGGATCCGTTTTGTGGGAAAAAAGACCGCTGAGATTCTTTCCCAAACATACTCTTCCATCGATGCTCTCGCGGGAGCCTCGCAGGAGGAATTAGAAGCCATTCATGAAATCGGCCCGCGAATTGCCTCTTCCATCATCGCTTTCTTTCGTGATCAGAAAAATCTTCATCTGATCAGGGACATGCTCAAAGACGGAGTGGATCCTAGACCGGTCAGGGTCCATTCCGGAACACATCAGCCATTGGGTGGAAAAACGTTTGTTTTTACCGGCACCCTTTCAAGCTTAAGCAGAGAGGAGGCGTCTGAAGAGGTAAAAAAACGGGGCGGGGAAATCCTGGGTTCGGTAAGCAAAAAACTTCATTTTCTCGTCTGCGGTTCTGATCCGGGTTCAAAACTGGATAAGGCGCGATCACTTGGGATAACCATTTTGGATGAAAATGAATTTTTACAATTATTGAAAAAAGGTTAATATTTTAAATAAATCTTTACCACGGAGGACACGGAGAGCACGGAGGGAAATAGAATGGATTTTGAGTTATGAGTTAGAATGATGAAATTTCATTTGAACTCAAAATTCAAAACTGAACACTCATGACTCTTTTAATCTCCGTGTCCTCCGTGGTAAAATTATTTTTAATACTTTAGGAATCGTCAAACTTGACTAGTCCAAATCCTGTGGTGGTGAACTGGATTAATTAAAAGAGTCACTATGTCTTTAAGCAAATCATTTGTTTTCATCATGATCATGTGCATCGGCCCTGCCTGGTGTGTGGATGAGGCGCAATATTATCTGGAGAAAGCCAACGGCTATTTTTCCAGGGGAAATCTGGATGAGGCCGCCACCTATTATGAGCATGCCGTCAATAGCGATCCGGAACTGTTTTTTCTGATCAGCGGAAACGGCAATCTTGAAAAATTGCTGGAGGATCCTTCCCGGGTAGCCGCTTCAAAAGCGGAACAAATGTGCCTTTTGCTTCTTGAAAAAAAATACAAGGACTGTTTCATTTATTTTTATCTGGGCTGGGCCCAGCTCAATCTCCTTAAAAAGAGACAAGCCATCCGTCATCTTGAAAAAGCAAGAAGGATGATGAAACTAGAAGGGATCCGCAGCAACTTGATCAGGAAATTGATTAAAGCAGCCCATCAGTTAAACACGTCGGCAAAAAAGCCGCAGTATCAGTATTCCATCTCTGATTTGTCTCTATCGGACCAGAGTTAGGAAACAGGAGCGGTCTCGGAAGTTTTAGACTCGGCGGCAGCAGCAGCCTTTTCTTTCTTCCACTCCCGGTATATCCTCTTATTTTGAAAATAATGACCGTCTCTGTAATACCACGTGAGACGTTTCATGTTCTTTTGGGTTTTGACACAGACCTTGATTTTACTTTTTTTAGTTGTTTTTGCTTCATCAGCCATGAAAATTTCCTTTATCGATCCCTTTAGTTAAATACATGGGGAGGGTTAAATGCTGTTACAAATTGAAAGATAGATTATACTCCGATTCATGATTATGGCAAGAAATATTGTGAACTCCCGGTTATACAGCGGAGTCCATGCCTGGAGCCGCTGATATCTTGGAAAACATATATAGAAGAAAAGCGCGAAAGTGGTCGCCAAATACCTCGTTGGTATGAAGCGCAACCCATTCACCCGTTACTAATTATAGATTCTTCGCTGGCAGAGGATAGTCTCGATTCTGACTCAACCGCAGACTAATACGCATTCTTAAAAGAAAAAACAGTAAAGAACAATATTTTGAAATCCAGCCACAGGTTCCAGTTTTCAATGTAATACAGATCATGTTTGATGCGTTCTTCCAGGCTGGTGTTTCCCCTCCAGCCATGGATCTGCGCCCATCCGGTAATACCGGGTTTGATCCGGTGACGGCTCATATAACGGGGGATATCCCATTTGAACTTGGAAATAAAATGCGGACGTTCAGGACGGGGGCCAATGAGAGACATGTCCCCTTTCAAAACATTAAAAAGCTGAGGCAATTCATCCATATTGCGCGAACGCATGAACAATCCGATTTTCGTACATCGTGTGTCCGCTTCCTTGGCAAAAACCGGCCCGGTTTCTTTTTCCGCAAATTCACTCATGGTTCTGAATTTATACATGATGAATTCTTTTCCGTCCTCATTACAGCGGATCTGATTGAAAAAAACCGGCCCCCTGGAAGTCGTCTTGATGATGCAGGCCAAAATCATCATGGGCACTGAAAATATGAATATCCCTGCAAGAGATCCGGTTATGTCCATCAGCCTTTTGAGCAAACGATTCAATCCGTTATCCAAGGGAAGCGGTTTCAGACCGAGCAGATTGATCCCGGCGAGGGAAGTGACTTCCACTTTTGAAGTCAACAGATCAAAGATATCCGGTACAATATAAAACTGAATCATTCTCCTGTCGCAAGCTGTTACAATGTCTGTCAATTTTGAATGATCCAGATTCACCGTGGAGAAAATAACTTCATCTGGCTGATGCTGATCCAGAATCGAATCAAGCTGGTCCAGCGTTCCGAGATAAGGTGAAGCGGATTCCCGCCGCTCATCATTTCCATTGATGGAAACAATCCCCAGAAGATGATACATAAAAGGGAGATTTTTTATGATGAATTCAACCAGCTTATTCATCACTTCAGAATTTTCGCCGACAACAATGATCCCTTTCTTTTTCCCCTGCATTCGCCTGACCATGTTCTCGGCTGAATTCAATAATAAACGGCCCAAAAAGACAAAAAGACAAATGACCGGGAACAATAACAGTCCAAATAAACGCGAAAAACTGATCTCCCGGTACAACGCGCTCAAAGCCAAAAGGATCAAAATGGCCTGAAAAACATATTTGACAATGCTCCCGATCCTGACTTCTTTTGAAAAAGAAAGGCTTTCCCTGTAGAGTCCCCCTCCTCTAAGGGAGAGTATGATAACCAGGCAAACGAACGGCAATGTGGGAAGGTATTTGATAAACGGCGGAATTTCCGTTGGTGCAGGCAGAAGGTTCCACGGGCAATGAAATCTCAGCCAGAAAACAAAAATGAAAGCGGCTGATACAGCCGTGAGATCGGACAGAAAAAGTCCCGCTGCGTACAACAAGGAAAAACCGCGTCTGGCCATATCACAACATCCTTTTAAAAAAAAGGCAGCATCCTTACCGGATGCTGCCCTATGATGAAAAAACAAGCCATCAATTAAAATTTGACGGCAACCTGAGCAGAGGCGACATGATAATTCGTGTCGTCTTTCACCTCATCTAATGTGAGATAATAGGGAAGCGTTGCGCCGATATCATAGTAATCGATGCCTGCTTTGAAAACAACGGCTTCTATCGGCCAGTATGCAATGCCGACAGAATCGATCTTGATGTCTCCGCTGTCCTCATAACGGAAATCATCATTGCCGAAATCATGACGGTAGTACACCTCGAATTTATCTAGAAAACGATAGGCGCCCTGAAGAAACCAGGCGTCTTTCCAAACATGTCCGACAATAGCGTTATTGCGCGATTTAACCGTCTCTGCCTTTAATGTAAAATCCAGGATTTTGACCTTGAGGTCCAATCCCCAGATTTTTTCTTCATAATCCGTCTGAGTCACATATTCAGGATATCCTACGGCATAAGAGCCGATCACATTACCGGTCGCATCCACGACTACCACGCTATATTGACCCTGTCCGGCAAAAAATATCCTGCTGTCGCGTCCGATGTATCCGTTCACTCCAAAGGTAACAGAGCTCTGTTCCCAGGGCAGAGAGCATTCCAGGCCGATTCTTCCGCCAAGATTTTTATTCGAATTCTCATCCATGCTGTGTGGTGAATATCCTTTCCCGTTTCCGACATAAATACACTGGGAAAGGATTCCGATGCCGGTATCGATTTTTCCATATTCCTGAATCCCGGTATTAGTGAGAGTGGGAATACTCCATCTGACTAACAAAGGATCGAATATGGAAGAAGACATGTAGGGTCTCACATGAGGAGCCCAATCTCCGAAAGGCGTGTAAAACTTGCCGCATCTCAATACAAGCTTGTCTTCAATGAGACGAGTGTCCAGCCATGCTTCCACCACATCCAAATCACCAACTCCCTGAACATAGCTGTTGTCGACTGAAATTTCAGCGCCGTGTTTAAAGGCCACATCTCCATGAAAATTGAAAGTCTCGTTCAGTTGGTAGGTGTACCAGATATTTACAGTTTCCTGGTCAAAAGTCTGGTCCGCTTGCGGATAGCTGGAGTCGGAATACAAAGCGGTGAAATATCCATGAATGGGGAAGCTCTCATCCAGATAATCCATCTCGGCGGATCTGGGTTCCTTTGAAGAAATCTCACTCAGCCTGGTCGTGAGATCATCCACTTTTTTCTCCAGATCATCTGTCTTAGCCCTTTGTCTGTCGAGATCATTCAAAGCCCTGGCCAGTTCACGGTCATCGTCATCATTAGGCCTTGTGTTGTCCGGTCCATAACCTCCGGCAAACGAAAAGCCGCTCATGGATAAGGTCAGCAAAGCAATCAACAACCATTTCATTCTTTTCATTGTAAATTCTCCTTTACATTTCATTTCCGTCATTCTTTTTTAAAATCATGGTATCAGGCGGAACACAGCTTTGTCCACTGGCCGGACTCATCATCTCACAGGCAGTAAACATGAAAAAATAGGGTCTCTATCTTCATTTTCATTCCCGGCAGAATACTACTGGAAATGCTGCATTTTTTAAGAACAAAAAATATTCGTTTCCGTTCGCACCGTCAAGAAAAAGAAGTGATGAGCTCTGTTGTTGAGTACCCTTCCACATAAGGGATAACGGCAACTTTCCCCCCCCAGGATTCGACCATATCTCCTCCGATGATATCTGATTTAGTATAATCTCCGCCTTTGGTCAGAACGTCCGGCCTGATGGTTTTAATCAATTCATAGGGGGTATCTTCGTCAAAAAAAACAACCGCATCCACGCATTTCAGTGCCAGGAGCATTTCCGCTCTGTCTGATTCCTTATTGATGGGGCGACCCGGTCCTTTTATTCTTCTGACAGACGAATCTGAATTCAATCCTACCACTAAAAATGAGCCCAGGGTACGGGAAGCTTCGAGGGTGCGGACATGGCCCACATGAAGGATGTCGAAACATCCATTGGTAAAAACAAGAAGAGAACCCTCTTTTTTTTGAAAAACATGTAAAAAATCCCCAGGATTTCTGAAAAAATTCACTCGACAACCGCTACGGCATCAATAGGAAGATTCGGCGTCTCTTCCTTGGGAACAATCTTTTTCAATACGATGGTGAAGGATTCGATTTTTTCAATCCCCATTTCAGATGCGATCTTGATTTTGACCTGTTCCTGGATTTTTTCATTCACTTCCGGATAAGAGACTCCTTCCCAAAGGATCAGATAGATTTTAACGGCAATCGAACAGGCTTTTCTGTCGGAATAGACTTTCACAACGGCAGAATGCACGCCCTCAACGGTATTGACGATTTTTTGAATGAGTCCGTTG
>JAFGBW010000251.1 GCA_016932965.1 Candidatus Auribacterota bacterium | reverse complement strand
GATGGGAACAATCCTGCAATATATCGTTCAGGGCATGTCACAGAATCCGGATTTACAGTACATGACCGTACAGGATTATATCGGGTCTGTATTTGCCCAAATGATAAACGGGCTGGAACATCTGCACAATGCGCAGAATGCCGAAGACAGCCCTTACAATACTTTCGGCCTGTATCTCAGGCATTTTTTGTCTGCCACATCCAATATGGTCATGGAAAACACTAACGGCTACCGCCATTACCTGTCAAGACAGCTTGGTCTGATCCAGACTCCGGTTCAAGGTGAGGAGCCTGCGAGGTATGTCAGGGTGGCCTATGACATGTGGAAGGGTAATAACACCGGGGACCCGTCTGTTGAAGACATCCTGGTCACCCTGAATATCATCAGGGAATCCGGCGCGGACATTCATGCACTGGTTCGGGCAAGCATGGTTCTGGAAAGTCCTGCATCCACTGCAGATTCAGAGAGTTATAGAACCTATTATTCAGCCGTATCTTCAGCGGTCGTGAAAGCGTTCAGCGGGATAAGAGCCGCAAGCGGGACCATCTCAGTGGATGAGTCCGCGTCTTCACAGCGCCTGGTTGCCGGCGCGGCGTGAAATATGAAAGTTTTGAGTTAAAAGAAGTTTCATCATTCCGACTTATAATTCATAACAATATTTCTCTGCGCCTTCCAAGCCTCTGCGGGAGCAGTTGTTTTCTTGCGGGCATCAGCGAAGCAATTTACATCCAACGGATTCAGGCTGACCGTAATCCCCACAAATCACGCCAGGAACTGCGCGGGTGTTGCGTTTTAGGTGCACTGACAAAAGGGGCGGGACTGGAGGGGACAGATCCGGAATTTTCAGGATGATATCCCAGAATATCCGCCACATGACCGGCAATGTTTTGAATATCAGGATCAGCTCTTTTTTTATTGTCGCTCTGATAGAACACGGCAAATAAAAGCTGCTTCAATACCATGTCATTAGCGAATTCACGGGGACAGGTAATCTGATAAGTCAGGTCCTGTTCAATTGTGTAATGGCTGTTATTTGGCATCATCGACAAATGCTCCTGATACGGTCTGACTATATTCCTCATCCAGTAAGTGCCGGTCATACCTGTTCGACGCAGCCTGTCAGCCATCTCTCTGACAGAAAAAGCGCCCATCGGCCCGTACAAGCGGGTAAGATCCTGAATATCCGGGGAAGGACTGAGATCCCCATGTAATTTTCTTATTCTATCCGAGTGATACTGAAAAGCCAGATGCGTTGTAAAAATCCCTTCCATGGCATCGGGATGGTTTCTGAAGGCATTCAGATCCCTTCTGTCAGAGTGAGGGCCTATTGTTCCCCCGTTCTGGAGGTTTTCGAACATCGAAACCAGAATCTCAAGCCCTGTTAAAGGCGAATTGGCATGATACTGAAAATAAGCCATGGCATACCAGATCATGTTTCTGCCGGCATAGCTGATTCCGCATTCATCTGACCTCAACAATATTTCAGCGATCAAAGGGAATACCAATCCCTCACTGAGGTAGAGAAAACCCGCGTTGATGCCGTGAACATTCCCGATGGCAAACTGCATGGCGGAGCGTCTGTTGATGACAGCCGTTAATTTATCGAGTTCAGCCTCACCGTAATATTTCCTGTATAAATCCTTTCCGCTCGCAAGCCTGAAACTAACATGAACAAGTTCGCTGTCCGTGGAGCTAAAAGAAAGGGGCCGTACTGTCCGGCTTATCCGTTTGTTCATATGAAAAAAAACCTGATTGTCACCCATGTATTCGATAAGAAGGATACCATTAAGGGTCACCAGTTTTTTTATTAAACCATCCTGAAACCCGCGTCGAACTAGAAAATGAGCCATTTTAGAAACCGCTGTTCTGATGCGCCCGTCATCCAGTCTGTAAAAGAGCTCCGGGTGCTCCTTTCTGAGCAGGGAATAAATTCTCCCCTCAGGCGTATTGACCGTGTCGGCGATTGTCTGAGGGGCAAGGGCCTCCGGCATGGCCAAAGCCGGAACGTTCGTCAAAAGCATGAAAAAGAATATCGCCGGGAGGCAAAGGGAAATCTGTTTCAAATGAATCATGATGCTATTTATCTGCATAGCATCATTATACCATACAATCCGGTTTTATCAAGGAGCCTAAAGTTAAAAGACTTGTGAATGTTGAGTTGAGAAGAGGACGGGGAGATATTTTTAGACAGAATTTACAGGATCAACAGGATTTTTCAAGGGGGATATAGTTAAAACCTTTATGGCTTGAGTTATATTCATTGTTATTCCAGACAGATAGATATGTAAATTGATCTTCAATTCTATAAAATTCATATCTCGTTTTCTGATTACTTCGAAAATAACACTCGATATATTTTTTCTTAACTGGCATCAGAAGTGATTAAGCCGACAGAAAATTTTTCGGATAGTTTTAATTGTTAAGAAAAACAAGAAATTGAAAAAAGACATATTAATAATAAGGTTTTATGGCATCCATTTACAAATCCATTATTATTTCCAGCATTCCCTTCACAAGAAGGGGCCGTAAGGCTGCCTCAAACCCCGCTGCGTGGTCCCCCTTCCGGCGAAAGCAAAGGAAGGGGTTCCTTCCTTTTGATTTTAAATGATCTAATATACTGACCCCGGATCAAGTCATGCCGAACAGCCGGCCGGATCGCTTCCTGAATCATCAACTCTCTCTATGGGAGCATGATAGACAACAAAGCTGTCTCCTGTAAATCCGAATAAGCGTCTGGCATTTTGGCACATGACCAGGGCGAAATCATCCTGAGATAAACGCATATTTTGCGGTACGCCTTCGATGACACCGGCAAGATATTTTACCTGCCTGCAGTAATGATCGTAGTCCTGGCGGTAATGCTCGAGGCCCTGGGTATCCGAACCGAATAAAACTTTTCCGGCCCCGGCTATTTTGATGACTTCTAAAACTCTCTCCCAGGGGTTGAGCCAGGATGTCTCCAGGTAAACATTGGGATAATCCCTGGCAATGAAGGCCATCTCCCGCTGCTTGCCCCAATCATCACCCAGATAAACATGGCCAAGAATAAAATTGATCCCGGGATATTTTCCAGCCACCTCCCTGACCTGATCCGGATCAACATAACCGGGCTCGTCATGGTTGCCGGAATGGGTTAAAACATTGTAACGGATTCCCTGAGTGTGACAAAGCAGGGATAAAGCATCCAGATATCTGGCATATTCCGGGCTGTTGATCGGAGACTTGTCCCAGCATGGATGAAATTTCATACCGACAATACCGGGATTTTCAGTGATACAATCTATGGTCTGCTGCACATCACCGTCGCGGGGATGAACCCAGGGCATGGCACGCAGCTGAGGAAACTGCCCCAGCATATCACATAACCAATCTGCATCACGGCAGACGATCATCGCTCTTTCCATGCCGCCGGACAATAAAGCCGGCAGGAGATAATGTTGAGCCCCCCGCGGCATCCCTTGAACATCAAGGCCGATGCTCAGATGACAATGACTGTCAGTGATGATCACCGGAGAACCCTGCGAATCCGTAAACAGCCATTCACGGTAATTCGCAGGCTGGCCGTACATCTCGCATACCGGATCATATCCTCCTTCCGGTGAGGTAAAGCTGAACTCGATCATATATTGTCCAGGCCTGACCTCCAGTTCCAGCACATACATTCCCTGAAAAGAGGTTAGCAGCATGGGCGTTTCGACTTTTTTATTCCAGTCGCCGTTGAAAGCATAGGCGATCATCACGTTCAATGAATTGGTAATGACCCGATTCAAACCCGGAAAGTCTTTAGCGCCTTCAGGATTATAAATAATAATGATCTTTCCGTCTTTAAGCCTGCTTTTATCACAAACGACCGGCATTCTGCCGATATGTAATCCCTGTATCATCAATCGATTCTGGTTGATAAAGGTGCCTGGAGCAAGAAAAGAATTAGAAAAGTCATACGGGGTATTTACTGAGTAAGCCAGGCTTGAATAGAAACAAATCAATATAATAAATGAACGAAATTTTTTCATGCTGGTTATATATCTGATCTTGACCTTCGAATCAATAGCATGAACCGGTTTAAATCATGCATCCCAACATCTCCGCTTCGCTCCGGTACGCGGCTGCTTTTCTTTATTCGGATAACATAAACATGAGCCCTTCCGGGCGCTGGTGCGCCCGGAAGGGCTCGATGTGTTTGTTTTCCTAAAATTAAAGAAACTTGTTTTTTCTTATCTTAATAGCAGGTCCGTTTAGAACCTTCCGCCGTGCCTGTCTCCTCTCCCTCCCCTTCTTGGGCCCATGCCGCCTCCACCAAAACTTCTTTTCTCCTGGGGTCTTGCTTCATTGACTTTAATTGCTCTGCCGTCGATTTCCTTACCGTTCAGATCATTGATTGCCTTTTCTCCGGCTTCCTTGTTTTCCATTTCAACAAAAGCAAATCCTTTTGACCTTCCGGTATCTCTGTCAGTTATTACCTTGACTTCTTTCACCTGACCGGATTGACTGAACAGTTCACTCAACATGTTTTCGTCTGTGTTGTACGAAATGTTTCCCACATAAAGTTTCATATTTTTCACCTCTTCTTATGCTATTTTTTTTATTTTCAATACTCAATCATAGCATAGGAATTGAGGACTGACAGAAACTACTCTTAATTTCATTTCATTGTTACTATATTATAAATTTATCTATTTTGAATTATTATTTTTCTAATATTGTCTGAATATTCGTATAGGATAAATACCTTTAATCTTCATCATTTTTCCTTAAAGATAACATTAGCTTCACCCTTTAGGGGATGAGCATTGCATGAAATCCTGTCGAAAAAAAGGGGAAGATTCCTTCCTTTAAACTCCGCCGGCATGCCAGTCATATCATGGCCCGCGAGCTTTTGCACGAATTATCAATAATTATGAATACTGTCATCGAAATTTTCTTGGAATTAATAGCGACCCGGATTATGCTGCTGTATTATTTGGAGTTTCTGTCATCTCAAGACCTTTTAATTTATTATGTCTCATCTGATCAAACCATCTGAATGCATAGATTGCAGTTGCAACACTCCATGCCTGACGGTCTGGTCCCAGGCGATAATACATACCCTCGGAACGAAGAGGCGAATCCTGCCATTCGTTCAATACTGCATCATCGATAATCGTTTCATCATTAACCATGGTGCTTGGTGACAGACAGAAAATGTTTTCTGCATAACTCATATTGTTATGAATCATGAATAGAACCAGTATTTGAGATATTAACCTTTTTATAATCATGATAATGATTTAATATATTTTTATAAAAAAATCAAGAGTCAGGTTTTTTTCCAAAAATCGCTTCCCCTGCTGGGCGGGGGGAACGCCGCATAAACGTCCCCAATCCGCCAACTCGATTCGTTCGTAATATTTACACTCTAAGAAATCACTGTAAGAATCTTGCAAAAAATTCAAATATAGGATATAATATAACTGAGAGTCACATGAAATCAAAACTTCAATTTATATTGGCGTTAATTATTTTTTTTCATCAGGTGTTTATCCTTGATATGCCTGTTTTAAAAAGTGCTTCTTCAGCATCTGCAGAATTTAAAACCCTATTAAAAACGACAACTATCCGGCTTGAAAATAATTCCATAACCGTTCTTGCACCGAATTCTATTTTTGAAAGACATAAACCAAAAAATCCCCCTGGGGAAAGAACCATTTCTTCAGCGGAAGTTGTATCATCTGTAATGGAGTTTTTCAGTCCGGATAATCCATCCGCAAGAAGAGTATTTGATATAAGAACATTGTTCTACTTATACTTTGGAATTATTCCGGCTCTTTTCCTGATGGTTCTGACATGGAACTCTGATGCCCGTGCGCAGACAAGGGATACCAGCCCGAAAGATGCTGTTTCTACTGCCACGGATGATACTGACACATCAAGACCCAAATTATTTTTTGATGATGTGGAACTTAATGTAAAATTAGAAAACAGTGAGACGAGGGGGGATCCTTCATTTAATGTCTGGATGGGACTCGGAGGAAGATTGATCCTTTTAAATCCAAACGGCACGGACCGGAGCATGGAAAAAAGAGTCCTGAGGTATTTTAAACCTTCTTCACTCTATTTGGCAGCAAAGTCTTATGAAACGCAAGGCCTTTACAATGTCCATCAGGGCTACACGGGAGGAACAGCCGAGGCTGAAAATCCATTTTACAAATTGAGCATTAACGGGGGCTATTTCAGAACACATAATCATTCCCCCAGTCAAACAGAGCCGATTTCTGAAATAGATCCAGACAGGAAGTCTGAAGAAAGTATAGAAATGGAAGGCTCTTCCCTTTTCAATTTAAGCGGCAATGTAGGGTATCCGTTTGTTCTGAACTTCAGGGAGGATGGACTATTGATTGCCAGGCCGCGTGTCACCATGAACTATGCAAAATTACCCAACATCGATATAGCCACATGGGATTTCGGCGCAGATGCCGTGACTCAGCTGGGACCCAATCAATTTTCCCTCGCTTTTAATGCCTCGCTGATCAATAACAGTTTTCAGGGAGTCGGTGTCATTGGCGAATATGAATATGTCGGTAAGATCCATCCCCAGCTGACAGTCAGGGCTTTATTCGGCCCCCTGTCAACCGTTACCGTGAACCCGGAAATGGATTTAAGCTGGAGATTTATAAACGTTAAAGCCGGCTATTTGTACAGAAGTTCAGCGGATCCGTTTACAGATCCCCTGAATCAGGTGTCTTTCGATTTATCGTTGACTTCTTCCAGGTCTTTTTTACCCAGTATATTTGGAAATGTAACCCTTAATTTAAAGGATAGAACGGATGCTTTAACATTCATGGCAGGAATAGAAATACAAATGGGCTCGTTCGTCAATTCCGGAATGACGTACAGAAGATCAAAGCGAATTGATTCCCTGGTATACGATCGCGCGACTGACCAGGAAGTCGCAGCGGCAAACTCAGCTTCCAACAGCACCCTTGTACAAGGTCTCAGCCGTATCAGGGGCGGGAACCAGACCGTGCGGCTGGTCATGGACAAAACGAACGGTCAATATTATCTCACCAATGACAATTCAGGGATAAGGATTCCCATAAACAGTAACGGAAATAAAAATGTGGATCTCGAGGAGATTTTAGCCCTTGCTCAAAGATCCAATGGATTGGGTGTCATGGCTGTAGAAGTCATCACAGAGGGGCATAAAAGGATTTTTTATACTTACGACGGCAGGGCATTTCTCCCCAAGATTTCTTCAAGCGATGTATCAGATCCCTTCAGCGAAGCTTCAGCTAATTTAGAGAAACTGAAAAGTACTCCGGAAGCCTCCTTTGACATCGATCAACAAATCCGGAAAGTTGAAGAAATAAAGAAAAAAATGGGGCCCATTGCGAATACTCTTCTGCAGTCGCTGGCAGCCTATCCAGATTCAGGGCCGGAAGAGAAAAAGAAGAAAAAGGCGTTGAGAGAAATCAGGCGTTCTTATAAAGATCTTGAGGACCATATAGACGATCTGATCGTTTTAATGAATCGTCTCAATGAAACAATCGACACCTATCTGGATGTTCTTTCCCGTTCCCGGGCAGCAAGACTCAATCCCCAGGCGGAAGTTTTCATGAATGAAAGATGTAGACTGAATCTTTTAAAAGATCTGATAGATAGACAGCTGGATAAAGATAAACGCGATGGCAAGGTTATATTAACAAAAATGAAGCCTGACCAGCTGAAGGATTTTATCCTGCAGGTTCAAACCCTGATTCAGGGTTTGAATATTCCTTTGGAATCTCCGGTCAATTTCACCCCCCCAGCACAGACGGCTACTTCAGCCTGATTTTGACAACGGACAAAAGGGCAAAGGAGGGGATTCCTTCCTTTTTGAGGAAATAATTGCGTATCCTGTCCCCGGAATTCTATGATGATTGTTGCGTTGCGTATTTTCTATCAAATTCAATTCTTTTAGGAGTATCTTTAAATGTATCAATCCAAAAATATACTGCTTTTTTCAAATTATTATATTGTTGCCTTGATTCTTCAGCAATTGATTTAAAAGTTACAAATCTCTGTTGATATTCTCTTTTGAAGTCATCTTCTCTCATTTGTAAAATAAATTTTTCAAATAAATCAACACAATCCGAAATAATTTCTAGCTGTTCATCAGTATTTATAAACATATCTTCCCCGGTAATAACTCTATATATTGATGAATCATGTCTATGTAGACGATAATAATTTTCTTTGATGGTTGTTTCGAATTCATTGATCATAGTCCTGTATTTTTCACGATATTCATCCTTAACATAAACATAATTATCAGGCATATCATAAAGATTCTTTATCAATAAGGCCACACTTTGGATAGTTTTCCAATTATATTCGAATATTTTACTTAATGCTTCGGATTCGGGAATTGAATCAACATCTGATCGGGGTGATAAGGCAAAGCACGGGCCGAGTATTGTTAAACACAAAATTATTAATAACGATTTTTTAATAAACATAAGATAACATTCAAATTGAGCGGCGCTTCACTGTCCGCTGGAATGCGTTGTTAGATGTTATTTTTATTTAATTTTTTGCCAATATAGAAAACATAACCGTAATATTCTTTGTATTTATAGTACAACTGAGTCTCATGCCTTTGATTGGCAATAAATTCAGCAGCAGCTTTATTCCCCGCCTTTTTTTCTAAAAAAACTTTTTCTGCATTTATTTGCGGTGCATAGAAATCATCTATCCAGCAATTTTCAGGTAAAATAAAATTTGCAACCGGGATATACCCGGCTTTCTGCATTTGTGCTACTTTATTCGGGATAGTATCTATTTCTGGATAAGCATCCATCCAGAATTCTTCTATTTCCGCGGGACGTTTTTCTGTAAACCATGAGGCTTCAGAAACAGAAATATAACCACCTGTTTTTAAAAATTTCCTCCATTCATTAAGACCCCGTTCAAATCCAATATTATAAATTGCCCCTTCTGACCATATCAGATCTAATTCTTCGTCTCCAAAAGGGAGATCATCCATTGAACCAACTATGCCTTTCACCTTGTCCTGAAAATTACTCTTCTTAACGTTAGAATTAAAAATGTCTATAAACCGCGGAAAAAGATCAAGTCCTGTGATTTTCCCCTTGGTATGCTGTGCCAAAATCATTGTTTGGCCGCCAGATCCACAACCGATGTCAGCGATAAGCGAATCATCAGTAAGGTTTTCTATAAAGCTCAATGCTTTTATGGTTGTTTCAGGACTTCCCGGCCCTTGTCGTTCCAATTGTGAATAATATTCGCAAATCAACTCAAGATCAAATTCATGTATGGATTTATTTTCATCACTCATAATTTTATTCCTGTACTTTTTTGCATCTAACTGCGCTGACCCCTTTACTGAACCGAACTTAAGGAGAGTTCTTCCGGGTTAATACATTAAAATCGGATTGTTGGGAAAGGATTTCATAATTCTTCCCCTGATCCCACCGAGGGGGGGGGGGATCGCGCCAGGTCATCGGAAAAAAACGTTCTTAATTACCGATGTCGAACATTGCCTCTAAGTCATGTCTTGAATATGCTTTAAAAGCAAGCATAGTCTCTGTTTCAATAATCGAATTTATTACAGCAAGTTCTTTTGTGACGAATACCGAAAGGTCATCATTATTTTTCACGCGAATTATTGCGACTAAATCATATTTCCCACTTACAGAATATACTTCAGAAATGCTTTTCAACTCAGCCAATTCCTCTGCAACGTTGTTTATTTCTTTTCTTGCTACCTTCATTAATACAATAGCTGTCGTCATAATTTTTCCTTTCTAGCAGGTGACTAAAAGTCTACCTGTTACACATTATTCTAGCGCAGAACATTAAACTCAGCCGCCGCGGTACGCGGTCGGCTGGAGTGTTTGGTTGGAAATTTTTAGGTGCTAACAGATAACATTTTTTTTATAGCATAAAGTTCTGAAATATCAAGTTCAGCTCTCATTTTTTTATCCCCATTCGGGTACATATCAACCTGTACAGGGCCATATAATAATTTAACAAATTTAAATAATCTAAAATACAAAGATTTTAATCTGAAATTTTCTTCTCTATAATGCAAAGTCAATTTTGTTATTCCAATACTTCCAAAATGGTCAACTAATTCCAAGATCAAATACAATACTCCGGAATTTATATTTGCATTTTTATCTGTTGCAATAAGATCTACGTGACCATTATCCACATAGCTTATATAAGCAACCGGGACATTATTTCTGTACAGAACTAATGTTCTTGATTTGTTTGCAATAACATCTTCATCATATTCTCCCCACTTTCGTGTGGCATTTATTTTTTTTATTAATTCACTAAATTCAGAATTTTCGATTTCATCCCCAAAAAAAACTTGAAAACCTGAATCATTATAACGTTTAAGCAAAACAGAAATAAAATCAAATGTTGATTTATTGGTTTTAGGAGACAAACATGTGCTTGAAAAAACAAATGTTGTTACCGTGGATATAAATATTAAGATTAAAAAATATTTTTTCATATTTTTTATTTCCAACATAGAATTGAGTTGTCCGAATGCGCGGGAGCCGCATGAGGATCAACTCGAATGATTTGTTATCTTTTTTTATTTTATTTAACCACGAAATCCACAAAAAGCACGAAAGTTTTCACTTCGTGAAATTTATACTACCATTCTTTCATACTCCAGGCTCTGGAAAGTGTCCAAAGTTTACTAATAAACCGAGTTTATTTCCTCTCACATCCCGTACAGGATCCGTTCAAACCGCACAGAGTCGTGAACCGGTCCGATGCGCCGGTTGAAACCGCTTCCTTCCTGCCCGCCTAATTTCCTGATCCCCCATCCCCGGACTTCAGTTCAATATCCGTCTTCCCGATAGAAACCAGCGCCTTTAAAGCTTCATTAACACTGATGGACAACGGTTTCATGGATTCCTTATCCATGATCAAGAGACGGCCGGAAGTCGGATTGGGGACCCCGGGAATAAACACAACAGACTTTGTTTTGCCTTCAGCATCCATGATGGTGTTGGTTACCAGACCCAGCTCTTCCGCCCGGGTATCTTTACTGGGCACCAAGACGGCCTCATAGAAAATGGCATCCTTTCCTTCACCGTAGCCCAGTATCTGTTTTAAGGTCTGATAAATACGGCCAAGCAGGGGCAGCATGTCCAATATCTGATCCACCTTCTTCCATATCCACTTTCCGATAAACGTCGTGACCAAAAGTCCGATCAGGTAAATAAAAACAACTGCCGCCAAAAGCCCCAACCCGGGAAAATAAAAAGGCAGCCGGGACAGCCCTGAATTCGAAATCGTGGATTCGAGATAACCGATCATCAGGATCATGCCGCCCAGAGGCAGTATCGCCACGACCCCTGCTATCAGGCTGTTGACAATATGCTTATATATTTTTTTCATCTCATTTGTTCCTCATGGTGTTCGTCTCCCAATCTTTTTCACGGAAATCTCAGGCGGCATCCTCCACCGACGGATTGCCTCTTTTCATTTTTTCAATCATGACAGACGCAATGGAATCCATGGCATCAGCAAAACTCCCGGTTCTCAGATTTCCAAGTATCGAATGAACAACATCAGAAATTTCACCTTCAGGCAACGGTAAAAAATTCGTCAGGAACAACTTGAAGTACGGACTGTTGATGAATCTGGTGAAACCCGCTTCATCCCTCCCCCCGGGTTGTTCGGAAACGCACAGATCATGCACGATGAATGCCACTTCAAGAAATTTCATTATGGTGATCCTGAATTCATTTATATCCTCGTATTCACGCAGGTCACCGGTATCGGTTATGAATCCCAGTAAATCGATGTTCTGGTCATAATAATTTTCTTCAGGCACCATGAAACCGCATCTGCGCAACGCACTGAGATTGATGCTTAAATTTTCAAAAAAATGCCGCAAGTAAGCATCAAGGTCCTCCTGAATGATTTCGCTTTTCCCGTACAGTTCAGCAATGGCGCTTTTGTATCTTTTCGCCGTCTCCAGTCGGTCGCCGAACCAGTACTCATGAGTCACAACGTCTATTCTCCTGGGATCGCCTACCAGAACCCTGATTCCGGATACGGATTTTTCGACAGGCATTGACCCAATATCGGCTCTTTCAAAAAGAACCTCGAAATCCAGGGACAGGGTGGAAAGCCTTGCGCCGTTGGTTAAAAGAATCCTGTCATTCATCATGGCTTTTTCAAAATAAGCACCGGCACCGATAATGGACTCGGCTTGTTCATAAGGCTCATCCAGATGAATCCCCCCCCTGTACCGGGAAGTGAAATAATCCGGATTCATTGCAGGGTCATGGTCCAGTTCATTGAAAGCTAATTGCAAGGCAATACGTGAGGGATAGCCTTGCCGGGAATACTTTAAATAGGGTTCAGCCAGCCGAATGATGAATGGAATGGTTCTGTATCTGTCAATGGATGATTCCCCGGGATAAATGGTAAGCCCCCACGGATACATGCCTGAGTTTTTAAACTGTAATGCCGAACCATGGATTTCCTGTAAAACACCGATCTCCAGCAGGGCCTGTATTTTTTGTTCATCGGTCAATAAAGGATGACCAACAGATGATAATTGTTCCTGATTCGCCTCAATCAAAGGATCAAGCTCATCCGGATAAACCATCCTGATTCCGTTTTCAAAACGTTGAACATACAGGCTGATTTTGAGAGGCATGAAAAATACCCTCTGCATGTAAGAGCCGGAATAAACAACAATCATAAAAGGTTCGTCATCTTCATCGATATATTCCAGATCATGCGCGGACAGAAATTCCCTGCTCACGACGCTTCCATTTAAATGAATATTTCCCATCAGGGGTAAAAGCTTATTCCCCTGGTCATCGTTTAAGACAGGAATTCCGGAATTCAGCGGGAGTCTCCATGAAACCCCTCTTCTTCTGAGCACCCGGCAGTAAAACTGGGAGATTTCGTCTCTGACGATTGGTTGTAACGGCCGCAATTGCCCCTGTTCATTGACAAAGCCGCTTATCTGCAGCGGCGCCCAGGATTGCATGTCCGTCTGATAACGATGACCGGCGGAATTTCTCTGAAATCTATAGTCAGTCAATCGCAGCTGCTTTTGATTCGATATGGAGCCGGGAGCCAAACCCCATGCATGAAAAATCATGAAAATAAATGCATGAAATTGAACCAGATAAATTATATTTTTTGATAGACGGATCATCACATGATCGTTCCCTGTTTATTCAAAGGATTCTTTTTTCCGGCATGGAAGCAGTCTCCATCCAAACCAACCCGTACCGACAGGCTCCGGGGGCCTGCACCGTCCTTTCATCTGGAATCCTGTTTTGTGCCTGATGACAAGTCAGCATAAAAAGTGTTCCTTGACTGCCGGTCAGGAAGAATTTTCCGTGCCTGATCCGGGTTTTTGGTAACGCTCCGGCCTATTCGGAAAACGGGCGATCAAGGCGATTATCTCCCTGGGATGATCTATCCAGGACAGCGCCTTCTGCATGAAACCAAGACGAGTTACGATGCCGTTTCTCATGTTGAGTATTTCTTCGGCATCACCTATATCTTCCGCAGGGCCGCCTGTATCGATATATAAATCCGGAATTCCTAAAACATCCAGAATTTGTTCCAGATCTCCCCTTGTTTTTTTTGTTCCCGCATTCCCGTTGTTCAGCGGGGCCCCGCCGTAGGGAATATTGGATGCGATGACCATGCGGCGGAAATCACAAAAAGCGGCCACATCAGATTGAGTGATGGCTGACATTTTTTTATTCATGATGCTGTCATCTTCTATTATTACCCCGTTGGACAAGGCGTTCGCCTTCAACACGGGAACCGCCTCTGTATTCTCTTCGATGATCAATAAAGGGCCTGCCCCCAATTTTTTTGCGACAATGGAAAAAATCGCGCTGTCTCCCGCCCCGAAATCCACAAATAAAGAGTCCTTCAATACGTCCTGACAGACTATCATGGCCGCAATCGCGGCAATGGTCCATCCGCCCCAGCCCCCTGAGGAAAAAATGCCGTTTACCGTGTCCTGAACAGCCCTTAAATGGATCAATAACGGATAATTCCTGACTGGGTCCGGCAAATCCTGGGGAAAATCATCATCATCCACGATGAAAAATCGGCCGACCCTGATGAATACACCCCGTTTTCCGGTTATCCTCGCCGCCCGGATGTTCAGCCCGTTGACTTGTGTCTTGATGTTCACTGAATAACTGAAATCCTTTCGTCGGGGAAGGTTCTGGACATGCCGGGTGAGTATTTCCATGATCCTGTCCGCCTGGGCATCTGTGACCTTATCGTAATCAGTTGTTGAACCGGAAATAGGCTGATTTTTATAAGTCCGGGGCGCCAGACAGGTTGAACATGTGTCTGCCTGATTCTCAAAACAAAATGATCCATTTGAAAAAAGAATCATCATCGCAGATAAAAAAGAAAGTTTCATGGTCCTATTCATAAGCCTATATCATTATACACGATGAAACAAGAATTGGCAATGGGCGTGGGTTTTTGGTGTCAACGCAAAATAGAAATGTCCCCTTTTAGGTTATGAAAAATATTTATTATTGGGATAAACATGGGGTATTTATCAAGGTTTTTTAGCTGGAACAGATGGATGAATAAGAGTCTCCAAGGCCCCACCCCTTTTCGAGACTCTGCGCGGTTTGAATATATTCCATTTTTTGATTTTGTCATGAGGCCACTCTCACGAATTCCTGTTTTTATTTGATCCGATCTATTTTATCTCTTTTGAAAAAGTAAAAGGTATCAAAATGATTTTCCGGTGAAGGCTTATGACCCCGATAGGATTTTCGAGTGAATGATTTTTTTGTGATTGGGGTTCATAAAAATCTTGGTCCTGCTCTTCTCGAATCAGCCTATGAACAATCCTAAGTATTCCTTCCCCTTTATGCGGCCATTTCAATTTCATCCTTATGATAGGTCATTTGAGATATTTCCATTTTTGGAATGGGACGGTTGACCCAATCAAATGCCATGTACCAAAGAATAATCATTTGAGCTTCTCTCCTTCCGAGACCATCATCCTCTCTTTCTACATAATAAGTACGAAAACCCAATTTTTCATAAAATTGATACGATTTATACGTTGCAATAAGGGTATACGCTTTAGCGTGATACATCAATTTATCAATATGCATTGCCATGGAAAGGATTGTCGTTCCAATGCCGTGATATTTTGAACGCATTTCACGCGCGACATTTAATGCTGATTTATAGTCATTATCAATCGGAGGATATGTAGAATATCTCATGCCCTGACTGTCACCTACTTCGTAATATCCTATAACCCTTTCCCTATTCTTAACCCTGATGATATACTTATTTTCGTCAATTTTTTCATAAGTAAAAATAAATTCTTCGTTGTCGCCTTTGGCCCTCAGGGATATTGTCCCCTCATTGACTAATTGAGATATTATTCTTGATATTTCATCTGAATTATCCGCTTGAACTCGATTTTTTGTGGTGTTTGATAAAGGCGCCAAAGCAAAAAGAGTTACAGATAAACAAAATAAACAGAAAAAAGCATAAAAATGTTTCATACCTGGATGTTTACACCTTTATCCAGCATATGTCAAATCGCTCCAATACGGGAATTCAACCGTTTAGTCGGCTCGGTTCGTGCGCCTTCCGGATTTCGATGACATGATCCGACCTTACCTGTTCCCGCGCATCTTTGTCTCCATCATCCAAAATAAATGGAAATATCCAAGAGATAATGATGCCCGTAATGTATTTCCTTTTCAAAAGAAATCCGAAATGGAATGATTGTAAATTGTCATGATTTATCCTTGGGTTTGAGAAATTTACTGTGGGATTTTGGTTTTAAAAACGCGGAGTTAGCCGGTTTTAGAAATATTGTAACAAAACCCTTAGGAAGAAAATATGAAGGGGTTACCGGAAAATTTGTTTTATTTGATGATTCTTACGATAACTATTTTACTATAACAGGTTCAGAAAAAAATTTAGCAAGGGGTTATCATGCAGTTGTCGTGCATAAAGATCATATATATGGGCATGACCCTTTATTACTTTCTAAATACCGGGAATTTCCTGTTCAAGATGAAGTCTGAATATATTCAATAGTGAAAGGAGAAAAACTATGCCATGTGACAAAATGAAAGTGATCGAGGACGCAGAGCCAGTCGCAACGGAAAACAAACCCAAACAGGAGATGAAGAAAATGAGTACAACTTTAGTCATGCGGCGCATGCCGGAATTCGAAATGGACGCCTATAACGCCGCCACTGGCCGCTATACAAAGGTTTCCAGCAAGCAGCTCAAGGGCAAGTGGGCTGTGGTGTGCTTCTACCCGGCCGATTTTACCTTCGTTTGCCCCACGGAAATCGCTGCGATGAACGCTCATCTTGGCACGCTTAAGAAGCTGGGCGTGGAAGTGGTGCCTGTTTCGGGCGACACCAAGTTCAGCCACAAGCGCTTCGTGGAGACGGAACCCCTGCTGAAGGGACTGAAGCTCACGATGGGTGCGGACACCACCGGCGATGTTGCCCGCAAGTTTGG
>JAFGBW010000250.1 GCA_016932965.1 Candidatus Auribacterota bacterium | reverse complement strand
GTAAAAGCCAGTAATTTGATAAAGAAATCTTTTTTGAATTCCTGTGGCACCCAGAATACCGTGACGCCGGATTCCATGAATTCATTCACCATCTCAGTATAGAGGCTCATTTCATTTTGCTTCTGAGCCAGTTTGGATGTGAAAGAAGTATAGCTGGTCCAGGCAAACGTGAGGATAGCAGCGGACATGAGGATGGAGACAGCCATAAACAAGCCGATCAACCGGTATTGAAACCGTGGATTGATGATGAATCTAGATCTTTGACTTTTATAAGGGTTCATGGTTCGATCCTTAATAAAGTTTAGGTTTCATTGAGTGGACACCGCCAAAACACCCGTTCAGGCGGAAGTTTGTGTTTATGCTTTTTTAAATATATATATCAGGATTCAAATTATATTAAAATACAATTTTAATCTATTTACATCCATTCTAAATCAGGGTAACTTTCTATTGTGATAATATATGATTTTTGTTGGGTTCCCCCAAAATGACCTAAAAAGTAAAAGAAGATTCTCATGAGCTATAATTTGATTAAAAGCATCCATGAACAATTGATGCGGGAAATCTCTTCTCCCCGTGTTTTCCCTTATTCTTACGGTACTTGCGGGTCATTATTATGTTCACTCATGATCCCGGTTTTCGGCACTCAGGCTCTGACCTATATTCAAAATGATCTTGGTCAGATGGAGTTAAACGTGGATGAGGGCTCTATTCCGGATCTTCAAAATTATCTGGATCATTTCAATGATCCGCTTTTATCGGAAGTCTCTTCGGCTGTTTTTAATTTCATCAACGAAGAGTATCTGGGGATCCTGAAAAATTTTTTTCATGAAGAAGTCTGGCATATTGATTCCGCTCTTTCCACAGTGCTGGAAGGCAAAGAGGAATTCTGTGATTCCATTCTTCTTTTTGTCTATAGTCTGCCTGTTTTTCCCGTTTCAAACACGATGCGTGAATTCCTTGTGGACTTTCATGTTTTTGAAAATGACGAGACTTATGTAGAGATTCAGTCCATTTTAAATGAATTTTTCAATGAAACACCGAAATGTCAGCGTCATTATCTGGCATGGAAGCAGGTCGAGTCTCTTCCACAGGAGAAAAGGGAGGAAGTCCTGGCTAGATTGGAATCAGCGATTCCTTTTACCTGTGATGGCTGTGGAAAAGACATCAAGGGATTGAAAGCTCCTTACATCGGCCGTATAGAAATTTATCCGTCCCGTAATCTTCGTTTCAAAGAGGAAGATGAATTCGCTTCCAAGGAAGAATTCGAAGAGGAAATGGGAAATTTGTATGAAATGACCAGATCTAAACCCGAAAAAGAACTCACCAAGGAAATATGGACAGAATACCGTCTTTTTCTGTGCGCAGACTGCCGCGCTACCTTCATCAGCCGTATTGAAGGCGGTGAATTTATTTAAAGCCCTGTTGGAACCAAAAGGCTGGATAAATTTCTGCTCTATTATAAAATATAAGAATCATTATAATCCAGGCGAAGTGGAGGGAGGAAAACTCACCACGGAGTTCACGGAGGGAGTCAGTTAGCCTGTAGGTATGATGAATTTTAAATTTCAAATCTCAAATCACCGGCCTTTCGCTTGCTTCCTTCGTGCGTGTCCTCCGTGGTGAAAAAAATATTTTAAGAATATCATTGATTATCATGCCGCTTTGAATGGTTCATACAAAGAGGCTTAAAGCTGATACGTATTCTAAGCCTGTAGTCTCTGATGAAGGTAACTGACTATGATTCTCCTATCCATTATTTTTATAAGGAAATGTATTCGTGTCAATTCCTGCTATCTATTATTTATGTTCGGACCATGACAGTCCAACCGGTGGCTTTAAAATGATTTATCGGCATGTGGAATTGTTGTCGGATAATGGTTTTCCCGCCTATGTCCTTCATAAAAATAAGCCTTTTCGATGCACCTGGTTTGAACATCACGCGCCTTTGGCTTATTTATCGGATTTTTCTCTCACAGACAAAGATTATCTGGTTTTCCCGGAAGCCTGGGGACCCCTTATTTCTGAGGTGGGAAAGGGCATTAAAAAAGTTATTTTTAATCAGAATGCTTATTATACATTTGATGGCTATACACTGGATAAACAGAATAAAACAACTCCCTATGTGCATCCTGATACAGCAGCGGCCATCACGGTATCAGAAGATGCAATGGATTATCTGGCTTATGTGTTCCCTCAATTGAAAACATACCATGTAAGAAATGCCATTTGTCCGGACATTTTTTCCTTTTCTGAGAAAAAACAGAAGCAAATCTCATTCATGACAAGAAAAAACCGGCCTCAACTGGAGCAGGTGATCAACATTTTAAAATTCAGAAATGTTCTGGAAGATTTTGAATTGGTCCCTATAGAAAATAAAAATGAAAAAGACGTAGCGGCTATTTTAAAAGAGTCTCTTATATTTTTGAGTTTTGGTTATCCGGAAGGATTCAATCTGCCCGCCGCAGAAGCCATGTCCAGCGGATGCCTAGTCATAGGATATCATGGAAATGGAGGCAGGAAATTCTTTCTCCCTGAATTCTCATGGCCTATCCAGACTGGCTCCGTCATTGATTTTGCACGCACGGTTGAACAGGTCCTTCAATGGGTCCGTTTGCAACCCGGTGAAATGGACCATAAAAGAAGAAAAGCATCGGAACATATATGCACTCATTATTCCAAAGATTGTATGAAGGAAGAACTGCTTTCTGCCTGGAAGGAGATAGTTTACGGAGTTTGATCTAGATAGACTTACTCCTTAATTGTGTTGGTGTTTTTTATTGCCTGTTTTTTCAATCATTTGCAGGTTTTGCTTCAGCCAGGTTTGAAACCAGGGATGGCTTTCCGTGGATAGCAGTTCTTGTATGATATTTATTGCATCCGGATCCTGATTTTGTAACAGACTGGAAATGCCATCATAACGCCATAATTGCACAGGGCTTTTTAACGCATCTTTGATATGAATTTTGGTTTTCGGGTGATGCAGGGATTCACCGATATAAAAAGAGAGTCCCTTTACTACCGGGTTTGAGGAATTGAACAGGGTTTCAATGTCTTCCTGGTTTAACAGCGATTCTTCCACGAGGATTTCAACAGATCTCCATCTGAGCGAAGGATAAGGATGAGAAAGGGCTTGGATGAAAAAATCCTTGTATTTTACCGGATTTTTATCAGCCATCCATTCCAGGATAAGCAATTGAAGCATTGGATTCTCCGGTGCGAAAAGATAGGAAAGAAAATCCGTTTTCCGAACAATTTCAAATGTTTCCGATGCGTCCTTTCCAGCCAGAAGATGAATCAGGGAAGCCAGCCTCTGAGATGATTGCGGACCGTGAGAGACCGGGAAACGGTATTCCGGGTCTTGAAAATAAGCTTTCAGATAGCATGTAAGTGCCCGTTCGGTTTGTCGGAGATCTTTTTCGAAATGCAGTCCGCAAGCATAAAGAATGAAAGGATTTTTTGAGCCTTTTTTTTCAGCTTGCAGATAATGAGATTGCGCCTCTTTGGTTTGGCCGCTTTTCCAGAGGAGGTCCGCAAGAAAGAGCTTTAGTTCCCCCTTATCTGGATATGTTTTGAGTAGTTCCATTGCTTTGGTTAGGCAGGTTTCGGGATGGAGGTCTCTTTCCTTATTCAATTTATCTAAGACAGCTTCAATGGATTCGGGATGCTTTCTGAGGAAATGATCCGAGAAGGATGACTCAAGAGGTTTTCCCATCAAAGACGTGAGCTGGTCCATTTGAAGGCAGTAATCAAAACAGTTTGGATCAAGATCCATTAGTCTGTTCAGGGCATTTTCGGCAGAATTCCATTTTTCATGCAGAAGATAATATTGCAGAAGCGATTCCTGAATCGCTAGATTGGTTGCGCTGTCAGCCGCTTGCATTAAAATTGAGACCGCTTCCTGGGAATCTTCCTTTAACGGTTTTTGATGAAAGAGATGGTCAAACAAAATGAGTATCTGTCCTGGATCAAAGTAAGCTGTTCGCGCTTTTTCCAGAATCATGAATGCCAAAAGCATTTGCCGTGAGTCATGATACGATTTGGCTAACCGGACATGGGCCTCAGGTTCAAAAAAATGAAGGGCGAACTCTTCTTCAGGTGTTGAAGAAATCCCGGAAACAACAGAAAGCATAAATAGAAGAAAAAAGACTCCCTGGAAGGTCTTCTGTTTTATTTTTATAAATAATCCAGACATAGCGTTAGTTACCTCTAGCATCTAGCATGTAGATTGTGTCATATTTATCACAATTCTCAATTCTTAATTCAAAATTTTCAATTAGCTGCGATAGAATTATCATTTGGAATGGTTCTGGATTTATCGGGAACATTATGTTATGAAAATTCCTATGATCATTGCTGCTGACACTCATGTTCATCTTTATCCCTATTATGACCTGGTTCAGGCTTTCAAAAGCGGTTTTAACCATTTAAACAGCCTTATGAAAAATCCATCTGCAGTTGGACCTTTCACCAAGCTGCTTTTCCTGACCGAAGGACAACCTTACCATTTTTTTCATCAATTCAAGGAAGGCGTGCTCAGGATTGAGGGTGATGAATTTACCATTCAATCTGTTGAAGAGCGGATCCTGGAAGTCACTGATTCCGTAAAAGATAAGCTGTATCTCATTGCCGGAAGACAAATCGTATCAAAAGACAGGATTGAAATCCTGGGACTCATGCAGGATGAAGATATTCAAAACGGATTGGCTTCAGAAGAGATTATCGAACAAATCCTGTCAAGTGAAGGCATTCCGGTATTGAGCTGGGCACCCGGGAAATGGTTTTTTAAAAGGGGGAAAATAATTCAAAGCCTTTTAAAACGTTATTCTAATCAGCAGATTCTTATAGGAGACACGACGTTGCGGCCTGACATCTTCAAGATACCCTCTGTCATGCTCTCGGCGCAGGAAAAAGGTTATCAGGTTTTGGCAGGAACAGACCCCCTTCCTTTTCAGGGAGAAGAACAATATATCGGAAGCTATGGCATCATCAGCAAAGATGTGGAGGAAGAAAAAGACCTGTTTTCTACCATCCGGTCTATACTTCTTTCCGGTGCATTTTCGATTGCCGGAAAACGAGGTAATCTGCCGTCAGTTGTGAGACGGCTCGGCCATCATTTTTTCTGCCGCTGCCTTTGAATTTCATAGAGCATGATCCCGGCTGAGACCGATGCATTGAGAGATGCCACTTTTCCATAGGCAGGTATCCGGACAAAAGCCGTGCAGTATTTTTTTATTTTTCCTGTGATTCCTTCCCCTTCGTTTCCAATAACCAGCACCATGTTTTTTTTAAAATCCGTTTCACTGATGAGTGTCCCTTCTTCCGGCAAGGCGCCGACTATTTCAAAAGAATGCGTTTTGAATTTGTCAAACATATTTGAAACCGAAGAGATTTTGTAAGGCGGATTATGGATTCCTGCGCCAGCGGATGTTTTAAAAGCAACAGGATTGAAAGGGGCGTTGTGATGTTCAGGATAAAAAATCTGGTCCACAGCGAAATTTTCCGCTGAACGGACAATGGCACCGAAATTGTGGGGGTCCTGAATCTGATCGAGATAAAGGCACAGCCACCATTCGCTACGCGGGGCTGAGTTTGCTTTTTCAAATGCAATCTCCAGTTCCGGCGGGATGTATAACGCCGCTACCCCTTGATGCAGGGAATGGGAGCATAGTTTGTCCAGGTACCGGGCGCTTTTTATCGCTGATTTTATCCCTTTTTTTCTGCAAAGGGACTTCATCTCCTCCAAGGATTCATGCTGTTTTTCCTGCTCAAACCAGACCACTTTTACTGAGGATGTGGTATGGAGCAATTCCATCACCGGCCGGATTCCGTAAATCAATTTATTTTGTGCAGACATGCGATCCTAACCCGGATATTGTCTGAAGGAAAATTTTCCTTCAAGTTTCCTTTTTTAAAAGAAAATCATTGCTGCCGTCTGTATTCTTGAAACAAGAAAAAGTCGGGAGGCTATTTTATAGCAATAAAAACCGGTTTTAAAATCATTTTTTACTTTCGGGGATCGGGAGACTCAGTTTATATAGAGATGACGTTTGATATGAGCGGCGGCACTGGGTGCTTTCCGATGAAATGAGTTGGTTGCTATACTTTTTCAAGATTTTCAACCCCGGAATGCAGGTTACATGACTGTTTATTGTCGCAGAATCCCTCCTAAAAGGGATATAATTTTGTAAGGATGAATTGATTAAATACCCTTATTTGTGTTAAGGATAGTTAAGACAATAGCATGAAAAGGAGTGACTATGATCAAAACCATTGATGATTACATCAACATTGTTGGAGAACCGGTCATTTCCGAAATTTTTAAAAAAGCCTCCAAATTATACGGCAAACATTTATTAATGGTGAATTCCACCTTTATTGGTGGAGGAGTGGCAGAAATATTGAATTCTTTAATCCCATTGATGAATAATATTTCTGTGGATACCGGATGGAGAGTGCTGCATGGCAATCCTTCCTTTTATGAGGTCACTAAAAAAATCCATAACGCATTGCAAAGCGCCGATATCGATATCACCGAGGATGAAAAAAAATTATATCTGGATGTGAATGAATCCTTTGCTTCCTATACGCATATTGATCATGATTTCGTAGTGGTCCATGATCCCCAGCCGCTTCCGTTGATCCGGCATTATCAAAAGAAAAATTCCTGGGCATGGAGGTGCCATATTGATTTGTCCAATCCCCAGCCTAAACTATGGGAATTTTTAAAAAAATATATTCTGCGATATGACGTCATGATCGTTTCAAGCGAATCCTATGTTAAAAAGGACATCCCCATCCCTCAGAAAATCATTCATCCGGCCATAGATCCGCTTTCCCTGAAAAATCAAAGTCTGAACCCGGATTTGATTTCCAGTCTGATCCGGGATGCAGGCATTCCAACTGACAAGCCGCTCATCACTCAGGTATCCCGCATGGATCAATGGAAGGATCCGGAAGGGCTTTTGGATGTGTATCAACGGGTGAAAGAAAAAATCGATTGCCGGCTTTTATACTGTTATAATCTAGCCACGGATGATCCGGAAGGAATGGATATATTCAATAAAATCAAGAGAAAAGCCAAAACATTCGAAAAACAGGATGTGCTTTTTGTCATGGGAAGCAATGACTGTCTCGTAAATGCCGTATATTCTGTTTCCGATGTGATCATTCAAAAATCCATCAAAGAAGGTTTTTGTTTGTGCGTGACCGAAGCTATGTGGAAATCAAAACCGGTGGTGGCATCCAATTGTGGCGGCATTCCTTTGCAGATTAAGGACGGAAAAAACGGATTTCTATTGGATCCCCTGGATTATCAGGGGTTTGCAGAGCGGATTATTGAAATATTGCAAAATAAATCCCTGGCCATCAAGCTCGGGGAGAATGCAAAAAAATCCGTGACAGAAAAATTTTTAACAACTCGTTTGCTTTCCCAGTATCTTGATCTATTACAGGAATGGTGTTGAGGGTGTGTTATGTCCGCCTGAGGCGGTTGTAATTAATGATTGCTGATCAGATAAAGGGAATTCTTTTGACAGTGAATTTTATAATGAGAAAATCCTTCTTTTTTCAGATGGGACAGCCAGGTGTCTTTAACGATCAGGAAAATTCTTTTTTCTGAATTCCATATTTTTTTAAACTCCCTGATGAAGGGAAAACGTTTCGTTCTTTCTTCTCTTGTCAGTTTGGATATACCGAATTCCAGTTCACCGCGGAATCCGGCCAGGTCAATCAGCTGTCCCCTGTATACGGGGTAGCTTTGCGGATAGTAATGAAAACCGTATAATTCGTCTTCCTCTTTTACGATTGTTTTTAGCTGTTCCGTGAATGCTTTTGAAGTCCTGGCCTCTGCGATAGGCATGGCTGCATTTAAAGCCATGATTAAAAGGAAAAGAGAAAGAATGAAATTAATGAAGAGCCATTTTTCCGGCTGCCAGGCAGCATGCCGGATCAAAATCCACAGCGATAACACTGCAATCAGGAATCCAAGTAAGAATAATACGGGGGAAAAAACATCAAAACCCGGATAATTTTTTAATTGTCCTGAACCTGCATAACTTCCTGCCATTCCGAACAATAAAACAAATAAAGAGGAAAATCCAATGCCAATCCTGGACGGCTTGTCCCATTTCATTTTTTTAGTGATCCGATTAAATGCTCCTGCAAGGAGAATGGAAAAAGGTAAAACAGCAGGAAGAATATACGGGATCAGCTTGGATTGAGAGAGGGAAAAGAAGAGAAAAATAATCCCGGCCCAGAGAGATAAAAAAAGATTCCCTGTATTCTCTCTGATCGAATCGAAAGATATTTTTTTTAAGGTACCGGCCGCAGAAAAAAACAAGCAGGACCAGGGAAGGAATCCGATCATTATAACCGGAAAAAAAAACCACAACGGTTCCTGTCTCTTAGCGATAGAGGTGGCATAGCGCAGGAAATGTTCCCGAACCAGATAAAAATACAGAAAGTCCTCATTCCGCCGTGCAGCCAGGATATGCCAGGGAAGAACGATACAGAGAAAAAGAAGAATGCCGGTGATAAAAGGCATATCTTTTAAGAGGTTCCATTTTCCGGTGATGATCATAAAAAGAACAATAATTGCTCCGGGCAGAACCATCCCGATCAGCCCTTTGGTCATGACAGCCATGCCGCAGAATATAAACATGAGATTCCAGGCCAGTTTTTTTCCCGAACGTTCAGGATTCTGACATCCAATCCAGAAGAATAACAGAGCCAGATTCAGGAAAAAACTCAATGCCATATCAATGATGTTGATTCTGGACAATAGGAAATACAAAGGAGTGGTGCCAAGAATGAGAACAGAGTACAGACCGGTTTTTTCTCCTTTCATGGATTTTCCGAGAAACCAGGCGATTCCAAGACCCAACAGGCCGAATAGAGCGTTCCAGAAACGGGCTCCAAATTCGTTCAGTCCCCAAATCCTGATGGATAAAACGTTCAGCCAGTAATAAAGAGGGGGTTTCTCAAAATACAATACGCCGTTTAAATGGGGTAATACATAATCGCCGGTCAGGATCATTTCCCTGGGTATCTCCAGGTATCTGCCTTCATCCGGCTCCATGAGAGGTATCCGTCCCAATCCTGCGAAAAAAAGAATTGAAAAACCCAGGGTGAGATAAGTCCTTATGTCTGTAAGTAATTTCAACAGGAGTGCTCCACAATGGTAAATTTTATTCCCTTTAACTCATTTTTTTGTATTTCGCGATAATAAAATTCAGTTGTCATGTTTTTTTGTAATCAAGCCTTCTATATTGGAAGGCGTTTTCCCTCAAAATGTTATAAATTAAGAGGCGCCGGAAATAAGTTTTTGAAATTATTTATATACGGATAAAAATCCTCCTTACTCTATAACCGCAACGTGAGAATGTCTGGAGCGGATAGCCCAGTACATTATCCGGAACCCTTTCAAGGAAGAGAAGATGCTGTATTTTGAGAAGACCGGGACTGTGATTTACCGGTCCAAGCCGAGCGTAAAGACCCGTTGGAACTTTGAGGTATTCACGGCCCTGGATTTTATAGCGGCAGTGACGAACCATATATCGGATAAAGGATTCCAGATGGTGCGATATGATTGCCGTTACAGCAACAAATGCCGTGGGATGAAGGCAAAATCCATTCTTCAGGAAAAAGCTGAAATAGCAAAAGAATCAGGAATAGAAGTGATTGATGTTTCAGAATATGGGCCAAGATAAGTTTTGTCTTAAAAGTGGCGGGAGCTGATCAAAAAGGTTTGGGAGTTAGATCCATTGGAATGTCCGAACTGCGGAGGGTTCATGAGAATCATTGCGTTTATTGATCATCGTGCTGTAGTTGAGAAGATATTGCGGCATCTGAAATTATGGGAAGAGCAGGAATCATCATTCAGGGCTTCGCCGCCGGAAGAACCGGAGATCAAGGGCACAGTCTTTGAGCCGTGTTTAGATGATTTCCAGAATTGTCAGGAGGAATTGCCGTTGAAATACCTGATGAACTGATAGGGTAGTTCCTTTTAATTGATAACTCTGTTTTTACCGAATCTTTTCAAATCCGATTCAACTCCTCTTAAAAGATATGTCTCTAAGAACTCTGTTTTCCATATCCTCCGTTACCAACTTTAACACTATATTTTTTCAGAAAAAAATAAATTGCGGGAATCGCCAGTCTGTATGATTTTTTATGTTATAACTTGTTTGAATTCGCAGGCCGCATTCCTCGCTGCTTGCTGCGGGGTTAGGCCATTAAAAGAACAATTCCTTATGAACGAAGATTCCCTGCAGCTTGCTGCAGGGAGGTTCAATGACAATTATTATGTAAATTCGCTCGTTGAGGCTGTAAATACAATCACTCCTAAGGAATTTTATCCTTATTCAATGAAAGAACTTATTAAAGGATTTGTGAGTTATTAGTTTATTATAATGGAACTTCAGATCAGCACGCGCGTATTCAGACAATCATCCTTGAAAATCCGGCTATAGTCGCAAAACTTATGCTTTCATATGAGCACGGCGATGCCATGGTTGAAGACACAGAGACTTTGATGGTTTTTGATGCCATAAGCAGGGCCTTTCAACAGGGAAAGACTTCTCTTGAACTCTATTTGGATTTTGTGTCTTTTGATACATCCAGACGGCTTCCTGCTGAGATTACGGTGGCTCTGGTCACAACCTTTGGGGATCTGCTGAAAAATTTTCTGGTGTATTACCGGATGAAAAAAGATGAAGATATCTGTTACCGTTTTTCGGAGTATACAAGATATTTCATTGTAAACGGAATATTGCTTTTCGTTTTTTATATTCCCGGAACTTTCTGCCATTCCCTTTGGAGTCTGCTTACTTTGAATTTCCTTTTCCTGGTGTTTTATCGCCTGATTTTACTCCGATACCATCCTTTTAATGAGCAGGATACCGCCCTTCTGAACACGCTCATCAGTTCCAATAAGATATTGTCCGCTGCCTGGGAATATTTTTTCCGTCTGCAGAATCGGGTCTGTGGTCAGGCTCAATAATATATTGACCTTCAGCCCCTTATTCCATACAAAGAACAATTTTAAACTTAAAGCCCTCTGCACAGCTGCAGTATCCGTTCCGTTGCGTCATCTCATGGCTTGACCACGGGGGGTCCAATTTCGCGGGATAAACAGGTCGTGAGAGGGCTCTATCAGACAGATGACAATATGATCGAGATAAAATCGGATTTCAGCGGCTCCATCCCGGGACGTTACCGGATTAAGTGGGCCAATATTTACATGGCCATGCGTGAAGAGACCGCAACCCAGTCTGATGGCAAGACGCATGATTACAGCTGCCATTTCGCTTTTGATCTCAAAAATTCTGGGAATACGTCAGAGTCCCTTTACATTTCCTTCGGCTGTGAATCCGTGGAAGAGGAAATGGTTTATGATGCGCTGCTATATGCCGCTGAAAATACGCAGAATGAATTTCACCGGTTAAAGATTTTTTCAAAGACAGATACCTTTAAAAAATATCACATCCCGTTAACCCTGGAAGCCGGGCAGACCCTTTATATCGCGAATTTCTATTACCGCTCCCATGAAAGACTTCAAAAGCTTTTTGAGTATCTCGCCGGAATGGGAAAAGCCGTGAGGGTCCCCAACGGCAAAAGCATCGGGTGCAGGGAATTTTCATGTTACCGTTATGGCGAACCTTCCTCCGAATCCCTGAATGTGATGATTTCCTCGGGTTTTCATTTTCCTGAAGGCGATACCATCGCTACAGAAAAGATCATGGAGCATCTTTCGCTTCCTGAGAACCGGAAGAAATATGCCGATACGGTTTTTCATGTTATTCCGAAGGTGAATCCGGACGGATTTTTTTACGGGTATAACGGCTGTAATCATGCAGGATTCAACCTGTACTGGGAGTTTGATGAAAACGATACTGAAAAGTGCCCTGAAGTCCATTACCTGTGGCAGTATTGTTTAATGGCCCGGCCAAACCATTATTTTGATTTTCACAGCTACATTTTTCAGCTCCACAGGAAAAAAGCATTCCCCTATGTTAAACCGCTTTATTTTTATCAGGGCGCCCTTGTTCGTGATAAGGCCCTTGAAATCAGCCGTGATCTTATGGCATTCTGCCGCGGAAAACAGGTTTGCAGTTTTTCCACCTATGCTCCGTCGGTTCTGGCGACAAAACTCACCTGGGTCTTCAATACCGTGACCTTTGCCAAATACCACTTTGCGCTTTTCGACGGAATCAGGGAATCAGCGGATCTGGCCCTGAAATCCTTTGAAGCTGCGATGCAGCACCTTCAGGGAATGAAGGCCGCGGACTGGCAAAAAAAAGACAATCTTTCCTGGCATTTTTTCAGGGAATTGATGAGGATATGGGTGTATCAGGTCCGGCCTTTTCTGGTAAAAGTAAAAAACAGGATCATTAATTGAAATTGCAACGGAATCATTCATAAAGCTGAAGGAAGGTTTTTATATGAAAAAAACAAAATCAGATACGACCGGAAGTAAGAGACGCGAAACCCTTGAAAATAAAACGGGTTCTCTCTTTGAGAACCTCTGGCCCCAGTATGATGAGGTGTTATTCAAGGAATCCGTGGAATTGTTTTATAAACGTCTGGCGGACTGGAAAATACCAGGGGATTTCTTTAAGAATAAAAAATGTCTTGATGCCGGCTGCGGCGGCGGGAGAAACAGCATTGCCATGGCCTCTCTCGGGGCTTCTGAAGTCCAGGGTATTGATTTGGGCGACCAGGGTCTTAAAGATGCAGCGCGCAGGGCGAAAGGCCTCGGCATCACCCAGGCCAATTTTCAGAAGGCCTCGGTTCTCGATATCCCCTTTGAAGACAACTATTTTGACTGCATCTGGTTTGCCGGAGTCCTCATGATCACCGACGATCCGGACAAGGCGCTTGATGAACTGACCAGGGTTTTAAAACCCGGCGGCTCTTTTTATCTCCTGGTCTATGCGAACGGCGGCATGCGCTGGCCCCTCATAGAGATTCTGAGGAAACTCGCCCATGACATCGGGCTTTCCGCGGTTGAGGAGGCGATTGCCAGAGGGAATCTTCCGGCCAATAAGCGCAGGACCTTTCTGGATGATCTTTTCTGCCCGGCCCTTGATTTTTATTCCTGGGAACGCATGGAAAAAATGCTCGAAGTGCGCGGGTTTGAAAAAATAAGAAGAATGCCCAGGGACAAATGGGACCATGAAGCATCTCTCGAAGAGTTTGAAAAGGATCTGGCCTCGTTTCAGAAGATATTTTCTTCAGGGGTCGAGTACAACATTGCACCGGTCAATCTGTTCCGACACGGAAAAAATCTGTGCCAGGCTGTGATTGACACGGTTGCCGATACCGCCAGGGAGGAAAAACAGGGTCTTATTTCCCATGAACAGGCGATGGAACGCATCGCAGGCCAGGGACATCACCGGGTGTGGGCTGTCAAGGGAAACAAGTAAAGGGTTAAAACTCATGTGCGGTATCACTGGTGTGATCGGCCGGCAGATGGACAGGGCGCATTTTCTGCGGATGACAGACCTTTTGTCTTACCGCGGGCCTGATGACGGCGGAATCTTTATGAAAAAGGATGTCTCTTTAGGGCATCGCCGCCTGAGCATCATAGATTTATCCTCCGCAGGCCGTCAGCCCATGGTTTTTGAAAAAAAACAGCTGATCCTCGTTTTTAACGGCGAAATCTATAATTACCCGGAGCTCAGGGAGGAATTAAAGGAAGAATATGCTTTCGTGACCAAAACCGACACGGAAGTCATCCTTGCTGCCTATGTGAAATGGGGTGAAGAGTGCGTTACAAAATTCAACGGGATGTTTGCCTTTGCCCTCTGGGACAACAAGAATAATAAACTCTTCTGCAGCCGGGACAGGCTGGGAGTGAAACCCTTTTATTATTTTTTTGACGGCAGCACCCTAGTTTTTGCCTCTGAAATAAAATCCATACTGGCCAGCGGTCTTGTCAAACCGGCTGCGGATGAATATGCCATTTATGAATATTTTTTCCACGGCAGGTATCACCATTCCAGTCGCACTTTTTTCAAGGATATAGCTTCGCTTTCCCCCGGAACCTCCCTGATTTTTCATAAACATTCCGGAACAATGGAATTGAAATCCTACTGGGATATTCCAAAGGAAAATGAAGAGCTGCAGCGGATCCCGTTTGATGAGGCAAAAGAAAAATTTCTTTCCCTTCTGACGGAATCGGTGAAATACAGGCTGCGCTCGGATGTCCCCATCGGGCTGCATCTGAGCGGAGGACTGGATTCTTCGGTGCTTCTCCTCCTGTTTGACGAGCTTCTGGAAACCCCTGCAGCACTCAATGCCTACACAGTTGTTTTCAACGATCCAAAATATGATGAGGCAATCCATGTGGAGGAATTAAAGGCAAGACGGCATCCCTGGCGGTTTCATACTGCCGGGTTTTCTTCCGCCTCATTCTGGGACGATGCGGAAAAACTGCTGTATCACATGGAGGCTCCCTATGGAGGGCTTGCAACGATCGCCTATTTCGGCCTGAATAGGATGGAAAGAGGGAATAACGTCAAAGTGCTTCTTGAAGGCCAGGGCGGGGACGAGATTTTAGCAGGTTATGAGTACTATAAATCCTTTCTTTCCTGTAATCCACAGCCGCGCAATGAAAATCTCTATCAGGACGGGACTTCATTTTTGCGTGCGGATTTACTGAATCCTGAATTCACAGGCCGGTTTTCAGATACTTCGTGGGTTTGTCCAAAGCCCTTTTCTTCTGCGCTCAGAAACATGCAGTACCGGGATCTGCGGTTTACAAAATTACCCAGGGTCCTTTGTTTCAATGATCGGGCCACCATGGCTTTCGGCAAGGAATTAAGGGTCCCTTTTCTGGATTACCGTGTTGTGGAGTTCTGCATGCTGCTTCCGGACCAATATAAAATCAGCGACAGCCAGACAAAATACCTGATGCGGGAGGCGTTTAAATCAAGGCTCCCGGAAAAAATCCGGAACGCCTCCAAAAGAGCGGTGGTGAATCCGCAGCATGAATGGTTCAGGGGATGCCTGAGGCGGGAAATGGAAGAAATTTTCACCTCCTCTTCCTTTCGCGAAAGACCCTTTTGGAACGCGAAAAAAATCTTCAGAGCCTTTCGCATTTTTTGTGATTCTCCGGAGGGAAATTCCATTTATCTCTGGCAATACGTGAATCTGGAATTGTGGTTCAGGATGTTTATGGATTCATCCGCTTGGATGAAGAATCCTCCGAGTCCCGGGATCCCGTCCAAAGACCTGAGCGAAGCCGTTTCGTTCTGAAAATATGATCAAGGCAGGAAAAAAATGAATGTTTTATTTGTCGGACAAGGACTGACCTTCAGGATGTTTTATTCCCTGAGGCGCCATCTTTCGAGGTATGTGCAGCTGGAAAAAACCGTTTTTTATATTTCGGATTCCGCCTGTTATGCAGAGTGGTGCAGGGATAACCCGGAGATGGAATCTTTTCCGGTTCTGTAAAGAATGGGACATCATCCGGGGTGCTGACTGAAAAGATGCGGGTGGTTGAGGCCCTTATCAAGAGCTATGAAAAAAACTGGCCACCCCCTTCCTGTGAAGCGACCTGGTTGTAGACAGGCGGCTTTATCTCGGGGAATACGCCCCATTGCATTCCGATTACCGGTCTGGGTTCACGCATGAGGAAATGCTTAAAATTCTGCAGCACGCCCTTCGGCGGATGGATTCCTTTCTGAATGAAGCCCGTCCGGATTTCATTGTGAATCATGCACCGGTTACCTTTGTCGATTATCTGTATTATCTGTGCGCCCGCTACAAAAACACCCCTTTTTTAAATATCCGTTCGATGAAAATAAAAAACTGCGTCCGGGTCAGCACGAGTTTTTTCGGCCTTCCCCCGCAGATAGCGGGCCGGTATGCCGAATACCGGAAAGGTACGGAATCTCCCGAAACAGACCCCGCCCTCAGGGAGGCCCGCCGGGTTTGTTGAAAAGGCCGCCCAGGCCAAACCCGTTTATAAGGGAACGGTCAGCAGGAAAAAGGAAAAAAACAGGTTCAGAAAAATCCCCTGAAGGGGTTTTTCAATGTTATCATAAAAGAAATCCATCCCCGGACAGGGGATTTGCGCCATGACCTGCAGGCCACGGGCGGAGTCCTTTACCCCTTCTCTATAAGCGTCTGATAAAACCCCTGAAAAACCTTTTATATCAAAAAAAGGTTTTCAGCAGATTTTATCACTGCGGAGCAGCTGAAAAGCCTGGAATATGTTTTCTGTCCGCTGCACATGGAACCGGAAGTATCCCTTCTGGTTTCTGCAAGTCCCTTCATGAACCGGATTGAAACCTTAAGACTCATGAGTCAGAGCATCCCGGTGCACATGAAACGGCTGGTTAAGGAACACCCGGTCTGCTGGGGGAAAAGAAACGCCTCCCTACTACCAGAAACTTCTGGAAATTCCCAATGTCATCTTGGTGCATCCGGATTTATCCGCCTATTCCATTCTGGAGCATGCCAGCATGACTCTTGCCATTTCGAATTCAGTGGCTTTTGAATACCTTCTCAAGGGGATTCCCGCCATCACCATGGGGGATGTCAGTGAATGTCCCTTTTCTATTTTTCCGGACACCATGATACAAAAAGTTCAAAACCCCTTTGAACTTGCCCGGGCGGTGAAGATGCTGCTGGATCATTTTTTCTATGACAAAGAAGCGCTGATTCATTATGTTGCAGCTGTGATGAAGGAATTGGTCCATGTGAATTATTATTCCGCTCTGTTCAATCGTTCTGATGCAAAAATGTTAGAACTCGGGCCGGAGGAAATAGAAAAAGACTATGATGCCCTGGCTGCATACCTTGCAGGATATTTAAAAAAATAACGAGAAGCCATCATGCTGAACATGAAGAGAAAAATAGCTGTTGTTGTCACTTCCAGGGCTAGTTACGCCCGTATTAAGACTGTTTTGAAATCCATCCGGGAACACCCGGAACTGGAACTGTTTCTCATCGGAGCCGCCTCCTTGGTTCTTTCCAAATTCGGAAATGCTGCGGAGGTCATGGAAAAAGACGGGTTCACCATTCATGAAAAAGTTTACATGATCATTGAAGGGGAAAACCCGACAACCATGGCAAAAAGCGTGGGGATCGGCGTGATGGAACTGGCCACCATTTTTGATAATTACAAGCCGGATATTGTCATCTCGATTGCAGACCGGTTTGAAACCATTTCCACTGCGATTGCCGCATCGTATCTGAATATTCCGGTCGCCCATGTACAGGGCGGGGAGATTTCAGGGTCTATTGATGAAAAAGTCCGGCATGCGGTCACCAAGCTGTCTTCTCTGCATTTTGTTTCCAACCAGCAGGCGGCAAAAAGGGTGAGGCTCATGGGTGAAGACGAGTCCTCCATTTTCATCACGGGATGCCCTTCCATTGATCTGGCGGCAAAGGTGAAAAACAATTTCAGCTACATGAATACAGAGTATCTGTATTCCCATTATTTCGGGACAAGCGGACGGGTGGACATCGACAAGGATTTCCTCATTGTCATGCAGCATCCGGTGACCACGGAATTCAAAGACGCCTACACTCAGATGCAGGAGACTCTCGCCGCTGTGTATGAAATGAAAATCCCCGCGATTGTGTTGTGGCCGAACATTGATGCCGGTTCAGACATGACTTCCAAGGCCATCCGGATACTAAGAGAGAAATATCATCCGGAAAATTTCCATTTTTTCCTGAACCTTTCCGCCGAGGATTTTCTTGCGGTGCTCATGAAAGCGCGGTGCATTGTGGGAAATTCTTCGGTGGGGATCCGAGAATGCTCGTATCTCGGGGTTCCGACGGTAAACATCGGAAACCGTCAGCAGGGAAGGGATCGTGCCGAAAACGTGATCGATGTAGGTCATTCCTCACAGGAAATCATCCAGGCTGTACAGAAACATCTGAAAAAAGGCGGGCGTTACGAAAGTTCAGCACTTTATGGCGATGGAAATGCCGGCAAAAAAATTGCGGATATTCTTTCCACGGTGAAACTTTGCATAGAGAAACGTTTCAAAGAATGAAAATCCTGATCGGATATTCTTTGTATCTTTATCCGGAGTCCGGTCCGTTTTTTTTAAAAAAATAGTTTCATCCCCAATCGATAATCCTTGACAGTTTCAGCTCTTTGAAAAACCTGAATATTCTTGACGTAGGCTGCAAGGAAGTGCCCATCGGCTGAGTTTTCTCAGACAACAATTATTTGATTGGACTGGACATCTGTCCGGAAAATTTTCTTTCTGACAAAGAATCGATCATCAACAGGGGCTACAGGGAGCGCTGGATCGCAGATGCCGCAAATATTCCTGCATGCGATGAATAGTTTGACCTTATCATCGCAACCGATATACATGAGCATGTCATTACACCTGAAAATATCCTCAGGGAATTCTTCAGGGTGCTCAAAAAAGGCGGCAGAGTAATAGCAACCGCGCCTTATTTCAGATCCTCAAAAATGGATACATGCCTTCTTCAGTATAAAATATTTCAAACTTAGGATCTGGCAGAAATAAGGAAATGGATTGATTCCCCTTTCGGTTGGGGGGAGATTCGTTTACACGAGTCTACAGAAAAAAGTCTTTGGATATCAAAAACTCCGATGCGCCGGCTGATCATATTCATGATCCGTTGATACAAATGCAGTTTTCAGGAACAGTTCTTTCTTTAGATCAAGTGTTAAGAATTCAGGAGCATATAAACAGATGGATGCAAAAAGTTTTCCCGTATGTTGTTAGCGGATATTTTCCCCTCATCCTTATTTTGATAAAGGACCTTATGCCAGTATGCCGTCTGAATTGCTTCAGCAGGTTGTTTCAGGGGAGAAGATTTTTTTTCCTCTTCCCGGATATCTGCTGGATCTTCTGGCTCTGCATTTTTAAATTGATGCGATGGAATCCGGAAATAAGGATACGATCCCTCATTAAGAACGAAAAATCCATCGGTTCAACGGTGTTCTGGAATGAGTCCGCCTTCATAACACAGCATTACGAGCCAATTTTAGAGTCAGATAGACAACAAGCTGGATCAGCGTTAGCTCCAACAACAGGATTTTCAAAGAGACGAGACGATACGGAAGAAAAAACTGTCCAAAAAACAGCTGATCGCGCCAGGGAATTGGCGCGATTATTTGAAGGTATTGATATTTTTAAGGTTTTTACTCTCCCGGATCATTACAGGAGAAGGGACTTTGCTGAATGGTAGATTCTGGGAAAAACAGGGCAGCCCTCAGGCAGAATACGATGTTTTTGTCCGTCAACAGGACAATTTAGTTCGTGAACTGAGTCTTTCAATCGGGTATGAGACCTCCATCGGATGGGATCAGATTCCTTTTAGGCAATCCGCATAACTCTCATTTAAGATGAGATGTGTCGTTGAATACTTTTAATTCATTGTAGTCGTTTTCACACTCCACGATGTTTAGGCTCGCTGAACCGGGCAGATGTTTCCAGAAATCTTTTGTTTTTAAAAAATAATTAAGGAGCACACTGATCGTCCCGCCATGACAGACAACAGCGACTGTCTTGTCCAGATGGGAAGATAGAATTATTTTGATGGATTTGACGATTCGTTTTTCGAACTGATTCATGGTTTCAGCTTCAGGAATTCTGACCCTGTAAGGATCATGAACCCAGGAATCATAAATGGATTTATATTTTTTCCGGATTTCATGGCTGTTCAATCCCTCAAAGACACCAAAATGCATTTCCCTTAGGTCCGGAATCGGACTGATCGATGAATTTTTAAAAACAATGCCGGCGGTCTGAATGGCCCGTTTCCGGTCACTGGAATAAATCCCGTCAAAGGATTGGTGGATCATTCGCGCATGCAGTTTTTCAGCCTGAAGCATGCCTTTTTCGCTTAATCCTTCATCCAGAAAACCGCAATACCTTTTTTCTGCGTTCGATGTTGTTTCCCCATGCCTGATAAAATAGAATTGCGTCACCATTTATTTTTCTCCTGAAACCAGAATGACATACGGTTTTTGACTGATCGGGTTTTCCTTCACCACGACAATGGTTTTATACACCTCTTCGATGTTTTGATAGGTCAGGACTTCCTCAACAGTTCCTTCCCGGAAAATATTTCCTTCATTCATTAGAATCAGACGACTGCAGTATTCTCCTGCCAGGTTCAAATCATGAAGTACCAGAACCACTGTCACACCATTGTGACGGTTCAATTTTTGTATTAAATTCATTATCTGGATCTGATGACCGATGTCCAGATGTGAAGTTGGCTCGTCTAAAAACAGTAAAACCGGTGTTTGAGCCAATGCTTTGGCTATCATGACTCTTTGACGTTCCCCGGCGCTCAATTCGTCTATTTTATTGTTTCTTAAATGGAGTGCGTCGGTCTTGGAAAGAGATTCTTCAGCAATACGATAGTCTTTATGGCTGTGTTTTTGAAGCCTTTTTAAATGAGGGGTCCTTCCCATGAGAACCATTTCAAACACGGAAATGGGGAAATGAATGGGTATGTCCTGGGAGACAAATGCAACCTTTCGGCAGAATTCCTTCAGGCTCAGATGAGTCAAATCCTTGTCTTCAAAGAAGAGTTTTCCGCTATGAGGACGTAAAACGCGGGTGAGAAGGCGTAATAAAGTGGTTTTTCCGGAACCATTTGGTCCGATGATTCCGATAAAGTCGCCTTGATTGATCTGGATGGAAAAATCCCTGATCACGGCTTCTTTTCCGTAGCCTCCGTTTAAGTTGTGTATGGTAAAAAGTTTCATTTTTCAGATTTCATTGAGAGAAGTGCGGTTCATGGATATCATTAAGAATCGTTGGAATGTTTTTATGCATTATTTTCAATTAAATACCATCTCGTTTTTTCTTAAATAACCAAAAAAATACAGGCGTTCCCAGCATGGATGTAATGACACCGATGGGGATTTCTATGGGAGGATAAATCGTCCTGGAAAGAGTGTCACAGACAATCATGAATACACCCGATGCGAGGCACGTTGCCGGAAGCAATAGATTATGATTGGCGCCTGTCACTCTTCTCATCATATGCGGAACCATGAGTCCGACAAATCCAATGACCCCGCAGATACAAACCAGGCTCGCTGTCATTAATGAGGCCGTGGCGATAAGGATGATTTTAACGGATTCAATTGAAATTCCAAGATGAATGGCCTCCTCCTCTCCCAGACTGATCGCATTTAAATCCTGGGAAAAGAAAAAGGTGAGCAGAGTTCCGCATAGGACAAAAAATGAAACAAAAACAAGCAGTCTCAGATCAAGAATCTGAAGGTTGCCCCATAGCCACCAGAGGATTCCATGCAGGGTTTCATTTGGGGAAAGAGAAAGAATGAGGACTAAAACGGATGATAGCGCTATGGATACAATCACACCTGAAAGAATGAGCGATTGTGAAGAGAAGGTGGTGTTTTCCCGGGATAAATATAGGACTAGAATCACACTCAGGATTGCGCCAAGCCAGGCAAAAAAAGGCAGAAAGAAACCCGAGAGTCCCAGGAGAAGCGCCATGACCGCACCCAGTCCTGCTCCGCTGGACGTGCCTAAAAGGTAAGGATCTGCCAGGGGATTTTTTAAAAGCGCCTGAAGGATGATTCCGGATACAGAGAGTCCGCAACCGGCAATCAGGGCCATTATGACACGGGAAAGCCTCAAATACAGGATCTGCCGGTTGTTTTCAGACAAGAGTTCCCTGAAAGGAATGGACACCGAACCATATGAGATGCCCAACCACACAGCAAGTCCAAAAAGAACAAACAAAATGATAAAAACGGATCTGGTCCGCATTTTTTAAATCCAGCCTTCCTGCGTGACAGTAAAAATTCAAATCAGCCTGTTTTTTTAAGACAAATCGTCATGAGATCATATAAAACAATAAACGGAATTCGCCAAGAATGTTTTGAAAACCTGAAATATTTTTTTTTAAAAGACCTGCGGTTTTCCATCAGCAGTTTTTTGAATTCGGGGCTAAGTTTTGGATACGTGAAGAGGAGAAGTGGTGTTTTTTTCATCAGAACAGAGGAAGAACGGTGATGAATTCCGGAGGCGTTTTTAACAAGCAGGCTTTTCATGCCCTGTTCGTTCAGCCGGCAAGCAAAAGCAAGATCTGAATAATAAAAGGAAATATCCGAATCCAGTACGCTGCCGTAACGCTCAATCAGATTCTCGCATAAATCCCTGCTGATCATGAAAGATGCCCCGGGAGGACCTTCCCATGGGCGGTCGATGTGTTTAACGTCCACTGGCTGCAGGCATAAACCCGTCCGGATTCCGCAGGAATCCACGTTCCCTTTCGTATCCAATAATAATCCATGCGCGCATTGAATGGTTGCGTCCCGGTTGAAAACCTCCAGCAGTTCATGAAGATAATCTTTGTTCAGATGGACGTCAGAATTCAAGATCAGGATCCGGTTTGTTCCGGTCAGGGAAATCCCCAGATTCACTGCCTGAGCATAATAATGATTCTTTTTCAGATAAAGGTACTTTAAATCCAGCTTTTTACAGGTCTCCGGAATGGATAGGGGGGAATCGGATGCGTTGTCCACAATCAGGATTTCAAAATCCTTCCATGTCTGCTGTTCCAGGCAGAGAAGGGTTTGGTTCAATAAGGCGGTTTGATTAAAGAGAGGAATAATGATGGAAACCTGTTTCAAAGAATTTTACGCAGGGATTTTGAAATATCGATGAGTTTTTTTCTGAGATGAAGCAGAAAATCACGCTGATTCAACTGAGCTTCAACCGATTGTTCCACCTGGACAAAGCTGAGCTGGTGATTTTCTTTGGTGTGAGACGATTCCAAATGAGGATGAGAGGTCAATTCTTCATCCAGATTTTTAATTTTTTCTCTGAGTTTGTGCCTGGCGCCTTTGATTGTGAATTTTTCTTCATAAAGGAGCTGTTTGATCAGTCGGATAATTTCAATGTCTTTTTTTGTATAAGTTCGCTGGCCGCCCCGGCTTTTTTTGGGTCTGAAAGATGAGAATTCCGTTTCCCAGTACCTGAGCACATGAGGTTCCACGCCGGTCATATCCTTGACTTCACCTATGGAAAAATAGAGTTTATCTTGGAGCTGGGAATTTTCCATGGTCGATTCTGTTAAAAATCCGGTTAGGTTCTCAGAATGTTAGAAAAAGGCCGAATTCAGTTGTCAGAGCGTTTTCGGTTGTCTCTTTCTGTTTTTGTCAAAACTTTGATTTTATCAGCCAGTATTTCTTCCAGCGCGATCGTGACAGAATTT
>JAFGBW010000249.1 GCA_016932965.1 Candidatus Auribacterota bacterium | reverse complement strand
TCTGAAAGTGGTCGGAACCGTATCATGAAAAATTTGTCCCCTGGAATTGCAAAGCTGGGACCATCCTGAAAAGTAGTCGTTGCTGTAGGCGATATTGTCAAAATAGACGGGGGGGAGGTATTTGATGAAAGGAACAGGACTCAATTGATTGAAAACCAACTGTCTGATGTCCGCACCGGTGTTGGTGTTGACCTGGAACGACACGGAAGAGGTGGAAACAGAGAGTTCAGGACCGTTCAAGCGGAGTGTATAATGCCCGTATTTGATGGACGAAACAGGAATAAACTGTCCGGCTTTAACCTCGCCGCTCTTAATGGAAAGGCAGAACACCAGCCACAGGCGTCGTAAGGACCCGTCATGATAATATTCGATCCTTTCGCATTGGCTGGGGACCTCCTCCCCTTCGATTTTAAGTCCAATTAAATCATGAAAACGTCCCCGGTCGAAATACAGTTGCACTTCCACAATCTCATTCTTCCAATCATAGGGGGTCAGATTATATATGAGTACATCCCCTGTCACTTCATGCGGATTCAATATATCAGCTATTGCCTTTTTGGCTTCCGAATACGAGCTGCCCATCTGGGTCCAGAATTCGTGATGTTTTTCATCCGTGGTTTTGGTCCGGAAATCACTTCCCCATAATTTGACCAGTTTCATCCAGCTTTCCCGGTTATTCTGCGAAGGATCTAAAAATTGCACCTGTTCAATCAGACGAAACAGGTCATAACAGCGGGTGTTGTGCTGAACGTCATCCCTGCCGCTGACGGCCCAGCGGACCACATTGTAATCATCCCGGTTTTTGGTAGGAACCGGGATTTCAGGCGAGGCAATCTCTATGACTTCTTTGGGGGGCAGGATTTCAAGTGTCTGCGAGGGGAGGCAGAAATGAACATCCCCCTTCTTCTTAAGAGCTTCAAAAAGCGTTTTGACTCTTTCGATCTCTCCAGTCGCCTCCTCCTGAGTGACAGGACGGTAATTGAATATTTCCCAATCTGTTCCATAAAGACAAAATGTTCTCGTTTGTTTGGCATCCATGTGCTCCATGATTCCGGCCATGTAGTCAAAGAGGCTGATCCGGCCGTATATGTAGCGCTGAAATTTATAGGAATTCATGGATGAATTCCAGATGACAGGCAGGGTCTTTCCTTTTCCGGAGGAAACCAGGGCCGGACGATAACGGTATTCAGCCGGATAACAGTTATATTCAGTCGCGTTGTCCCAGTCCATGATGAGGGCTATAAAATCCATTTCTTCGTATAATGAAGGTATTCCCCTGCTGAAAGTCTGCTCGGGTATAAAAGCGATTTTGGGACGGTTTCCCAGAAGTTTTTCATAATGAACCATGCCCAATTCCAGATTGTTACGGTTCACTTTATAAGGAGCCAGCGGCATGATGATCTGTGAAAAACCGGACCCGATGATTTCACATTTTCCCTGGTTCCAGAGTTCGGTCAGTCTCCATAAAAAAGATGGATCCATTTTCTGGATTTCCAATAACGTTTCGGCGGGGAATTCGATCCCCAGGAGGCAGCCGTCTTCAATCAGTTTGATCATGGGCCAGTAACAGACGTCCAATACGCGTGAATACTGGTCTTTAGGAATTGAGGAAAACCCGAGATTCCCGTGTAAAACCATGTATAGATGAATCTGACCCATGATGAGCAGCCCCGTTATCTTTTGAATTCTGAACCGCAGGAAGATCATCTAAGTTATGCATGAAAAAATCAAGATTTTATTGAATTCAGGCCTTTTTTATTTTGCTTTGAATTTAAAATAGCTATGAATAGAAGCATCCTGATCACCGTGGCTCGTCACCTCAACCGGATAAAAAACATGAGTAAACGATATAACCAAGAACTGGCTTCTTTTTTTCATGATCATCTGGTTCCTGTTTTTGGGATTGCTTCTTTGGATGCCATGAAAAAAGACCCCTGCTCTGCTATACACCGTTCATTAGACAAAGTTCTGGATGACCTTTCTTCAGCCATTTCCTTTGCATTAAAACTTTCTGATAAAGTCATGGAGTCTTTAGAAAAGGGGCCCAACATCCTATATTCATCCCATTACAGCCGGATCAATCAATATCTGGATGCAACCACCATCCGTCTGACTCAGTGGATAGAACAAAAAGGGTTTAACGCTCTTCCTATCGCGGCTTCCATAGTTTTGGATTTCGACGCAAATCTGGCGCATCTTTCCCACCGGCATGCAGCCTATTACGCAGGATTGGGATGGTATGGCAGAAATAATCTCCTTGTTCATCCTCATTATGGAGCGCGCTTGCGTTTTGCCACGGTTTTAACGGATTTGCCTCTTCAATGCGGAGAGCCGCTTACCGGTGATTGCGGAGACTGCCGGGACTGCACCGGGGTCTGTCCTGCCGGCGCCATCGGGGATTCCTTCAGGGATTTTAAAAAATTTCAGTGCGCGGCTTTATTGCGGAATTTTGCCAAGCAACCGGGCATTTGCCAGCAGATATGCGGCATGTGTATCAAAGCCTGCAGAGGAAAAGAAAAAAATCATGGGTAATGTCGCTCCTTTTCAAAAAGAAAAGCTGATCATGAGCATCCTGTTCAATCCGAAACGAGCTGATGCGAAGGGCATCAAAGATTCTTTGAAGACACACTGGGGTGAGTTCAGCTTTGAAAGCCCGGTCATGCCGTTTCATCACACAAAATATTATGAGAACGAAATGGGCTCTTTTTTGGACAGATTTTTCGTCTGTTTCCTTGCTTTGACTGAACCGGACTCTCTTTCGGAAATCAAAATCCGAACAACTGAACTAGAGAAGGAATGTTTTTCTTCCCCGGACGGGAACCGATACGTCAATCTGGACCCTGGACTCTTAAGCCCGGGCAAATTGATTCTGGCTTCGACCAAGAATTATTCTCATCGCATCCCCTTGAAGAACGGCATCTACGCGGAAGTCACTATGATGTATGAAAAAAAAGAATGGCGCGACCTGCCCTGGACCTATCCTGATTATAAAACAACGGAAATCAGAACTATTCTGAGTCAGATCCGCTCACTATAAACGGTTTTTATCTTATCAATATCGGATTGATTAAGAATAAGAACCACAAATGGCACGAAGGTAATTCGGATAAATTCTGAGTTGTGGGTGTTGAGTTATGAGTTGGAATAATGAAATTTTATTTAAACTCAAACACGCTGATCCTTCGTGGAATAAATGCAAGATATTTCAATGTGGATTTTCGTTTTGACGATTCTCGGTGTTTTAAATAGTATTTTGTTAATTTAAAAAGGAATCGCTCTATGAAGAATAAAACAGGCATATCTAATCTGGCACTGGCGATTGTGCTGGTGATCATCGGGGTCATTCTTTTTTTTGTGGCTCCCAAATATTTAAACCAGTCCAAATCTGCTCCAAGGCAGCCGGAAAAAGCCTCTTCAAAAGAGGATCCAGCCAGTGGAGGATATGTTGAATCCTATCACGTAGGCATGGGCAAAGCGCGGGAAGCCGTGCAGGCCAGCAGGGAAAGATACGGACCCAAAAATTAACCTGTCTGCTGTCACGGATCCGTTTTCCATTGGCCGAACTGTCCCGTTTAATCAAAGTTGAATTCGCCGGCTACAAACCCCTTTGCTTGCAGCGGGGTTAGGCCTGACAGACAGTTGCGAAGCATCCTTTCGAACGGAGATTTTTTTGAGTTTGCTTCAGGGAACTTCAATGATTTTGTCAGAGGCATATCGGGATGTGATCACTCGCCGCAGGGACAATCCAATCGTCTCAATTTTCTTCAGAGAAAAGATCTATTTTGTGTCTTTTATGATATATTGAGAAGCGGTAGGGGGATTGATCTTATCTGCTGTGAGGGTAAAAATAGAATTTTTTCCGTCTCTTTCAACTTCCACATCAAAATTCTGGCCGACCGGAGTCAGGGGTGAATTGCGGTAGTAGTCATCCAGCCCCTTGCTGCATGAATATCCCCCGATTTTTTTAATGTGGTCCCCTTTTACAATCCCGCTTTTATCAGCAGGGGAGCCCGGGATGATCTGTCCGACTTCGAGATAATCAGCGTTTCTTACGTCTTCCAGAATGAATCCCAGAAATCCAAAGGTATCATGATCCAGAAAGATGATCATTTCAGCCTTGATCTTGGTTGTGACATAGGTATCCGTGAAGTATTGAGCCGGGGCGTAAATGCCGGTCAGAAACATACCGTTATCGCAGGCATATCCTTGGGAATAACTGAAGCTTCCCGGATACCAGGAAACATAATTATTTTTTTCCTTTTCCCAGCGTGTCAGGATAACGGCATCGGCGCCGTGAATGCGGGCATTATATTGGACCGCATCAAGGATATATTTGTCTGAAGCACCGGATTCGAATTCCATGATCCCGATCACTTTGTAGGAACGCCGGGTGGAATCGTTACGAATGATGGGAGCCACAAAGTCATCTGGTTTTGGAGGAAGAGGTGTGGCCGTAGTTACCTTGTAGAACCGGGAGGTGTACTCCAGGCGTGAAGTGATGACACAACCGGAAAAACCGAGCAGAAATAAATTGAGCCCTATGAGGAGGCAGATATTTTTTTTCATACCATAGTCCTATTTTATTTTTTGCAGAAAATGATGTGTTGGCTTTTCCCTATCATAAGATCAAGTTGTTTTTTTTTCTATAAAATAAGATTCCATGTTTTTAATGAAAATACGGCTAAAAAGGTCATTTACTTTTTCTGTTGCCAGAATGCCCTGATCTGCCTATATATAGGATGGGTAAGTTAGGTTGCTATTTTGCGGGGGATTAGCTCAGCTGGGAGAGCGCAACGCTGGCAGCGTTAAGGTCACCGGTTCGATCCCGGTATCCTCCATTTCATTACCCCTGTGTTCAGCAGGTGTTCTATTTCAGCGTTGATTCAAATAGGAATCAATGCCGTTACAAATCGCTTGAGCCACACTGGTTCTAAAGGATGCTTTCTGCACTCGTTCTTCAACTTCAGGAATAACGAGGTAATCTATCTCCAATAGAACGGAAGCCATGCCTGAATGCCGGCAAACAGCCAGGTTTCCAAAACGAAGGGACCCGTTTTTTAATCCGGTGGCTTTCATTAAAAAAGGATGGAGGTATTGTCCCAGTTTCTTCCCGGAACGGTTATAATAATAAGTTTCTGTAGCCCGTTGCAGATAAGGGTCGCAGCCGTCCGCTGGAGCGTTATGGTGAATGCTGATGAAAATGTCCGCTCTGGAGGAAATGGCAAAAGGAGCTCTTTGATCTAGGGGCAGGGTCTGGTTCGTTTTTCTCGTATAGATAACCTGGTATCCCTGTTCTTCGAGGCATTTACCCACAACAAGGGTCTGTTTGAGATTCATATCGGCCTCTGTTTTGCCCGTAGGGCCGATGGCTCCGAGGTCCGCTCCGCCATGTCCCGCATCCAAACAGATGATGATTTCTTTTGGGAGTTTCTTTTCTAAGGTTTTACGGATGGTGAGTATGGCGTGAGTATTTTTATAATCGAGCGAATATCCCCATTGAGGGGAAAAATTAAGATAAAAATCAATGAGTGCCACATCTTCTTCCAACTGGCTCCAGGTGATGTCTTTCAATGATGAAACATTGACCTGCGGAACCATACGGTCAATATTGGTCGTGACCTTAAAAAATTTGATTCCCAGCTTGTTGGTATCCGGATATTCGATCCACGAATGATTGAGATTCCTGTCGGTCGCGATTTTGATCAATAGCCGGTCTTCTTTCTCGGATACCGAAAGGTTGCCGAGGAATTTGGAAAAAATTTTCTTCCCTTTTATTTTGTCAGTCACCAGCTTTCTTTCTACATAGACAGGATGATTCCTGGAAAGAGCGCAACGAAGCCATTTACCCATAAAGCCCGTGCATTTTAGAAGAGACCCTTTCTCCAAAAAGGTGTCGTAGCCCCCGTTGGGCTTGAAACGCGCCTTGCATTTATCCTGCAATACCTCCACGACGGGATATTCCGGGAGAGGCAGGACCGTAAGCGTGACGGGAAGAAGAAGGGGTTTGATTCGGGAATCATCCGTAACAAGAAACGTGATCGAATTTTGATAAAAGGGACCGTCAAACGATTTGGTGGCCTGATAAATCCCCCGAACCCCTTTTTTCTTTTCCTGTTCGTACAATGAGAAAGTCTGGATATCCCCGATTCTACAAACGACTTTTTTATCCGGCATGGTTTTACATTTAAAAAACACTTCCTCCCCGGGAAGGACCCCGAGGCTTGTATCTGGATAAAGGTCGGTTGTTTCGATCATGGGCAGCTGGGTTGTCCGTTTTCTGCGGGGAAAAGGAATCTGTATCGGATGTTTGAGTCTGGCAGACGACCCGTCTGATAAAACCAGTTTACAGTCAAATATAAAAATACCTGGTTTGACAGGAAGAGTCGCTAAGAAGCCTCCTGAAGGATGAATCTTGACCTTTTGTCCATTGATAGTCAGGACCCCCTGGGCCGGAGAAACATGGCCAAAGATGAAGGTTTTTTCAGCAGCCTTAACGACCTGTTTTTTTCTGGGATAAACGATGTTTATTTTCGGGGTATGGGCAGCCAGAGCCGTTACAGCTGCAATCATCAAAGAAAATAAAAGGGAAAACAAATATTTCATCGGAGGGCAAATGTTCATGTGTTTTTCTGTCAGCGTTTTTTAGACATTAATTTCATGATGAGTTTTTTCCCTTCTTCCGTATGGAGGTTGAGAAACTGTATCCCTGCCGTATAAACGGCCGGAGCATTTCCTTCCTCATCTTCTTTGGGTTCCACTACCCATAATACACGGCCAAAAATGGTGATAGACTGGTTTGCTTCTGTGGATTCAAGAAGTATTTTAACCATGCTGTAAGGAGATAATTTCTGGTCGATATCAATACAGAGTCCTCCCAGGCTGATATCCCGGGTATAGGCCTGAATCCAGGTGAGAGCAGAAGTGGCCCTCGCCAGTTTGATAGCTACCTTGACTCTGGCTCTGTGATAACGACGGCGGTTTTCTCCGTTACTGATGGTGTTGAACATATTCATCCGCCTGGAAAGATAATACTTTTACGGATTGTTTTCAATAAACAAAGATACATTTCCATTTGTATTCCAATGAGCATCAAAAGCACCAGCAGAAAAAAAGACTTAGAGCGCGGCTTCAAGATTGATGTCATCCAGATAGATTTTTTGTTCAGGGAATCGGCTGATTTCCAGGCAAATGGCTTCTATACTTGCGGGAATATTCACCTCTTCGCTGTAATAGGTCCAGACAGGTCCCGGCGTTTTTGTCTTTCTGTCTACCTGGGCCAGGATCCGGTAGCCTCCCGTTTTTAGCCGTCCATATAGATTGATCTGCGGATGCCCCAGCTTATAATAAAACGACAATTTTATTTTTTCGCCTCCGGGATTGACTTCAAGCCAGATTCTTTCGTCTGTCAGAGGATCATGACCCGTTGAAAAAGGGCGGGCCTTCGAGGAATAATATAAACTTCCTTCATATCCATCAGAACAGAGAGAAGCGGGAAAGGAACTGAAATCCTCCCTGTCCGGTTTGAGTTTATCCGAGGAAGAAGGCGTATTGGGAACGAGCAGCCAGTAGTCCAAGTCGTCCTTAAAATGATAATTAGGGAGGCTGATGTGCCGATCAAAAAAAGAGTGGTTATCCGTTGTCTGAAGATAACTGATCGGATGACTCAACGGATTGGCTTCCAGCTTGAATAAATGCCTCCCCCATTTGAATAACGGTTTTGCATAAATGCCCAATATAAAAAAAAGGATCGCGGTTACCATCAATCTGGTTCGATGAGACCATTTGTTGATGATGACAGCATGGATCCATTCCCTGAACGCTATCTCATAAGGCAGTGATACTTTCGCTCCTTTTTGGGACAAAACGAGTCTTTGCTCCTCAGTGAGACCATCTGCCTGAAGAAAGGAGACATCTTCGAAGACGGCGTTTTCAAAATCCGCTTTCTCAAAAACGCATCCATTGAAGTTGCAATGAATAAAACGAGCCCCTCTGAACTGAACCTGCTGGAATTCACAAAGGGCAAAATCGCTGTATTCAAAAATCGCATCTTCAAAGTCCGCTTCCTGGAAGGCTCCTCCTGAGAAATCACAATGATCCCATCGAGCTTTCGAAAAACGGCATTGGCTGAAGGAGTAGTTCCTGGCGGTGCTTTCCTTGAAGATCGCATTTTGAAAATCAAGATTCCGGCCATGGCTGAGTTTGAAATCCAGCCGGCAAAAAATCGATCCTTTAAATGAGCCGTCTTCAATCTGGCTTTGATAAAAAGCTAAATTCCGGAATTCGTTTGCTTCAAAAGATTTGTCAACGGAGATCCTTTGCCCCTGGATGCAGGTTTGTCCGGTCTCAAGAAATCGGGACAATAAAATAGGATTTTCACTCATAGAGAAAGCTGCTCCCGGATCCATTTTTCCGCTTCCTTCAGCGAAGCACGAAGCTGGGCGGTGTTTTTCCCTCCGCCACGGGCCATATCCGGACGGCCTCCGCCTTTTCCTTCAGCCACAGCGGTAACGATGCGCATCAGTTTCCCGCAATCGACTTTTTCTATTCCCTGTCGTACAGCCAGAAAGTGGATCTGACCTTCTGTGATGGAACCCAGACAAGCAAGCAATTGAGGATAACTGGATTTCAATCCGTCTGTTCTTCTCATCAGATCTTCAGGTGTCAGTCCTTTAAAACCTTCAATGATGATTTGGGTCTTTTCATGAGCATAAGAAAAGTCTTCCGCCGGTTTGGTTTCCCGTGAACCGGCAGAAGAAGCCTGGGCCAGCTTCTTTTCCAGTTCTTTGACTTTTCCGGTCAAAACCTCCACTTTTTCCATGACCGATTCAACAGGGATTTTCAGAAAGGAGGCCAGATTCTGAAGCTGCTCGGAATGCTCGATGAGATGACGCATCAGGTTTTGTCCTGTGATGGCTTCAATCCTTCTGATCCCCGCTGATACGGATGATTCGGAAAGGATTTTAAATCCGCCGATGAGTCCGATATGAGAGATATGCGTTCCGCCGCAGAGTTCCCTGGAAAAGTCCCCCACTGAAACGAGGCGTACCTCTTCCCCGTATTTTTCTCCGAAATTGGCAATGATATCCTTTCTGGATTTGGCCGCTATTAAAGGCATGGTATCAACCACGGTGCTGGCGTCGGAAAATATCAATTCGTTTACTTCGGATTCGATTTCTTTCAGAACAGAAAAGGGGATTTTTTCGGAATGGGAAAAATCAAAACGAAGCTTTTCAGCGTTCACGTAAGAACCGGCCTGTTTCACATGATCCCCCAGACGCTTCCTGAGGACATATTGGAGCAGATGTGTGGCAGTATGATTTTTTTGGGTTTCTCTTCTTTTTACGGCATCCACTTCCAGAATGACCTCACTATCTGTCTGAAGGGTTCCTTTGAGAATTTGAACAGAATGAAGGATCACGTTATTTTTGGATTTCTGAACATCACCGACATGAGCTTCCCCGTTTTCCCATTTGATGACTCCGGTATCAGCCGCCTGACCTCCTGCTTCGGCATAAAATACACTTTTATCACAGACCAGGATGGCATCGATGCCGTCGTTAATTTTGTCCACTCTTTTTTCTTCAGCGATCAATGCTAGGACGCGGGCTTGGGTTTTCAGTTTTTCATATCCAAAAAATTCAGTCTGGGCAAGCCCATCAAGCAGAATCTCCGCATGATCCAGTTTATAGGAGGTCCCTTTCCAGCTTTGTTTGCCTTTTCTTTTTTGTTCGAGCATGGCTTTTTCAAATCCTGCTTGATCCACTTTCAGGCTGTATTCCTGGGCTGTTTCCTCGATGATCTCATAGGGCAGCCCCCAAGTGTCATAAAGTTTGAAAACAGTTTCGCCTTCCATGTATTCTTTCCCTTTTCTTTCCCGGACAGCTTCTTCCAGATGCTCCAGCCCCCTGTTTAAAGTAAGTGTGAATTTTTCTTCCTCGGTTTTGATGACCTCTTTTACGGTAGGAAGGGATTTCATCAGTTCCGGATACTGGCAGCTCATGATGTCGTTGACCATAGGAGCAAGCGAATGTAAAAAGGGTTTTTCCAGCCCCAGTTTCCTGCCATAGCGAAGGGCTCTGCGGAGGATTCTCCGGATCACATACCCTCTGCCTTCATTAGAAGGCAGTATCCCATCGCTGATGGAAAAAACCAGTGTCCGGATGTGATCCGCTATCACATGATAGGGGGAATACACTTCTTTTTCATAAGGTTGGGAGGCTATTTTTTCTATCTTTGAAATAATGGGTTTAAATAATGCTGTCTGGTAATTATTTTCAGCGGTAGGATCCATTAAAAACGAAAGTCTTTCCAGTCCCATGCCCGTGTCCACTCCTTTCCGGGCAAGAGGACGGCGTGAGCCGTCTTTTTCCTGGTAAAACTGGGGAAAAACCAGGTTCCAGAATTCCAGATGCCTTTCACAACTGCAACCCACCTGGCAATTCTTGTTTCCGCAGGAATGCTCAGGTCCCAGATCAAAATAGATTTCGGAACAAGGTCCGCACGCACCTTCATCGCCTGCCGGTCCCCAAAAATTATCTTCCTTGCCGAGTTTGACAATACGGTCCGGATTAAAACCGGCTTTGATCCATAACGCCCTTGCCTCTTCATCCTCGTTAAAAACTGAAACCCATAGCTTGTCCGTGTCCATCCTGAGAATTTGTGTGATGAATTCCCAGGCAAAAAGAATGGCTTCTTTTTTAAAGTAATCGCCAAAAGAAAAATTTCCCAGCATTTCAAAGAAGGTATGATGACGTAAAGTCTGGCCGACCTTTTCCAGGTCCGATCCTTTGCCTCCGGCGCGGAGGCATTTTTGAACCGTCACTGCCCGCGAATAGGGAAGAGGCGCACCGGCATAAAGCGGTTTAAACTGGACCATCCCGGCTGTGGTAAATAAAAGGGTTGGGTCTTTGGACGGGATCAGGGAATCACTCTCCACGACGGAGTGGCCCTTGGATTGAAAAAAATCCAGGTATTTTTTTCGTATCTCAACGGGTTTCATGCCGGTATCCTTTGAAGATCAATATAAAAAATGATTTGTATTATTTTTCGTTTCTATTGTCCAAAAGAAATCTGCAACCCGTGAACTAGGGGGTAATGGGATATCCTCATGCTGACTGTGATGAACCCGTCATTTTCAAGGATTGTGAAAAGCAAATGCCATTCATGCTTTCCAGATGTGATCCTATCCGTTTGAGCAAACGCATGCTCTATTGAGGGGTATATAATCTGGTATGAAGATAAATCCCAGCGGACCCGAGGAGGATGAGAAGCATGAGCACGAAGAATAGCCAGCCCACTTTGCGGTCTGATGCCATGGCTTGAAGCTTGGCAGCATTCTCGCCGATCTGCTGCTTTAACTGGGCTATTTGCTTCCGGAAGACTAAAAGATCATCATGAATCCCCGACATAGAAGACGACCATAATGCGTGCTGTTCCACATGAGTCCCTAACTGAATCAGACTGTCTTGGAGCTGTTGCTCAAGATGGGCACGGTTTTTTTGCAGCCCTTTTTTTTCTTTATTGAGGACAGCCGTTTTTTTTTGAATTTCTTTTTGATAATTTTGAATCTGATTCCGCAACCCGTTGCATTCCGAATGGATGCTTTCATAAGCTTCTTTCAAGGGAAGGATATCCCTGTGTTTTTCTTCTATCTCCGGGATCAATTCCTCCATCCTTCTTTTGTTTTTGAGCACTTCCTGGTTGAGCAAGGGTACCGGGATCATGGTTTTGGCCTGGCTGGCGCGTTGTTTTCTTTTCTCCAGTTGGGCAAGGGAAGCCTCTATCTTTTTGAGTTCCATTTCCCGGCCTTTGAGTTCTGCGTCGGCCTTTTTAAAAACCTGCTCTCTATCTTTTTCGATTTTTTCTTTTTCAGGCAAAAGGGTTTCCTGCTCAATTTCTTTCTGCCGGATCACATCCATCTCCTGATGAAAACGGTCTTCCAAACAGGAATCCGCTTCCTGGTTTTTCTTTATTTCCTCCAGAAATTGAGGGATCTTATAATGAACGAGTTCAGATGATTGGGTATTTTTCTCTGAAAATTCTTTTCCCAACTGGAGCAGCTGATTCTGAATTTTTGTTTCAATCGCGGCGATTTCTCTTTTGATTTTTTTGGATTGTCGCCTGATACCGGAACTGCGGTAAATGGCCCGGATTCCTAAATAGCAATTTTTTATTAAGCTCATGATCCTGTCCTGAATTTAGCTGGAAGAGTCAGTGTTTTTAGTGTTTTTTCCTCCCATTCCTGGGAGTGTTCCTAGAATTGTATTATGATATTTTTTTTTCATGGGATCAAATGATTAATTAATCCGGTAAACCACCGCCACAGGATTTGGACTGGTAAAGTTTGACAAGTCCGGAAATTTTTTAAAAGGAATCATTTCACCACGGAGGGAATCGGGAAAAGTTTTGAGTTGTGAGTGTTGAGTTATGAGTTAACAAATGAAATTTCATTTTAAACTCGAAACTTAAAACTCCCACTCATGACTTATTACCATCCGGGTACGGAGGAAGGAATCATAAAAACGCTTTTTTGACAGGGGAGATGACTAAGAGTGCAGAGAGGGTAACCAGAAGGATGATGGTGATCCAGCAGACGATATTCTGAAAAGGCTTGTTCACGTATTTTCCCATGATGGTCTTGTTATTAACCAGAAGGATCATTGAAATAAGAACAAGGGGTAAAACAATAGCATTGAGGACCTGAGTCCAGATAGTGATGGCAATCAAGGGTGCATTGGGAAATAAGATGATGAGGCATGAGACGGAAATAATGAAAGTAAAAAGAGCATAAAATTCCGGGGCCTCATTGATTTTTTTGTTGATCCCCGCCTCAAAACCAAAGGCTTCACAGACATAAAAGGAGCATGCGATGGGTAAAATGGCCGCGGAAAAAAGCGAAGCGACGAAGAGGCCGAACGCAAACAGCTCAGATGCAAAGGCGCCGGCAAAGGGTTTCAACGACATGGCCGCATCCTTGGCTTCGGTGATGATGATCCCGTTTTTATGAAGCGTGGCAGCGCAGGCGATGATGATAAAAAATGCGACCACGACGGTTACGATACAGCCGATGATCACATCCCAGAAGGCATATTTATAATCCTCGATCTTGATTCTTTTTTCAATGACCGAGGACTGCATGTAGAATTGCATCCATGGGGCGATGGTCGTGCCGATAATACCCAATACCATGCTGAGATAGTTCGTATTGAATTGGATTTGCGGTTTGATCAGTGTTGCCCCGATGTCATGCCAGTCCGGCTTTGAAAGGATAGCTGAAAAAACATAGGAAAAAAGGCAGAAGCTGAAAAACAGAAAAATCCGCTCGCTGATTTTGTAATCGCCTTTCACAACAAGCAGCCACACGATGATAGCCGTAAAAGGAATCGAGAGGTATTTACTGATTCCAAAGACCATCATGCTTCCCGCAACACCTGCAAATTCAGTCGCGGTATTTCCAATGTCCGCAATGATGAGTGTGAGAAACATGAAAAAAGTGAACTTGACTCCGAAATTCTCCCGGATCAGATCAGCCAGCCCTTTACCCGTGACAATCCCCATCCTGGCATTCATTTCCTGCACAACGGCCAGAATAATGAATGAGGGTAGAAGGGTCCAAAGCAGCCGGTAACCGTACAGGGCTCCCGCCACTGAATAGGTGGTAATACCGCCTGCGTCATTGTCCACGCTGCCGGTGATGATGCCGGGACCTAAAATGCTTAAAAACAGCACCAGGTTCCTGAACCAGTTTTTTTCTTTTAATTTTTCAATGAGTTGCATGAGGGTATCATGATTGTTCGGTTAAATTCTCAACTATCTTTAACATTAGCTTCACCCGCAGGAGAGAAGGACGTTGCATCAAACCCCGCCGCCTGTACCTCCTCTGGTTCAAGCGCCGGTTATTCTTTTTTTAACTACGAAAAACACGAAAAAATAATCAATAATTCATAAATAGGATTTAAAAATTCTTTTTTTCCGTGTGTTTCGTGGTTTCTCATAGCTCTATTTCAATGGATAACTCTCTGATTTTATCGGGTTTTTCAGCACTATGGTTGTTATTTGACAGGAATCGCCAAGAATGAACAGGGATTTGATGGGAGAATATAGTTTATCATTTCATTCTTAATCCCCAATTTTATCAGATCACCTCTTCCGTTTCTTTTCTGATTTCACGAAAGACCGCTTCAAACGC
>JAFGBW010000248.1 GCA_016932965.1 Candidatus Auribacterota bacterium | reverse complement strand
ATGATCTGGTTCAGATGAACATACAATTCCTTGGCCTGGGCATCTGTCATCAAAGGCTCAAGAAAATCCTTGCCTTGTTTATGCGCCGCTTTGATGTTGTCTATGTTCTCCTGAAATAATTTCCAGATTTTTTTCAGAAAACGGTAAGCCCCTTCCACAGCAGCATCATTCCATTCAGCGTCTCTTTCAGGAGGCCCGATAAACAGCGTGTAGACACGCATCGTATCCGCTCCGTACTTGTTAATCAATTCATCAGGAGACACCACATTTCCTTTGGATTTCGACATTTTTTCCATCTTTCCGGTCACAGGGGATTTTTTACAGATCATCCCCTGAGTAAAAAGCCGCGCAAAGGGTTCATAAAAATTAACGAGTCCGCCGTCTTTTAACACCTTGGTTATAAAACGCGAATACATCAAATGTAAAATGGCATGTTCCACTCCTCCGATATACTGATCCACAGGAAGCCAGCGGTTCACTTCAGAACTTTCGAAAATGTGTTTGTCATCATGAGGAGACAGATACCGCAGATAATACCAGCTGGAGCAGACAAAGGTATCCATGGTGTCCACTTCCCGTGTCGCCTTTCTACCGCATGCTGGACAAATCGTATTTTTAAAAGAAGGATGCCTTTCCAGCGGAGATTCTCCCGTAGGGAGAAATTCCACGTCTTCAGGAAGTTCCACAGGGAGGTCTGTATCAGGAACAGGAACAGTTCCGCAGGAAGGACAATAAATGATCGGAATGGGAGCCCCCCAGTACCGCTGCCGGGAGATAAGCCAGTCCCTGAGTCTAAAATTAACCATCCTAATGCCTATGGAATTTTTCTCCATGAATTCAACGATTTTGTCCCTGGCCTCATTACTGGATAATCCTGTAAAAGCACCTGAATTCACCAGAGTTCCGTCTTCAGTATAAGCTCCGGGCATCTGTGTGCTGTCGAATGCACTCTGGGACGGGTCCTGGATGACTACTTTCAAAGGCAGACCGTATTTCTTTGCAAAGGCGAAATCCCTTTCATCATGAGTCGGAACAGCCATGACGGCTCCGGTTCCATAATCCATGAGAACATAATCCACAATCCATACCGGAATTTCTTCTCCGGTCATCAGATTGACGACTTTTTTTCCGGTATCAATCCCATTTTTCACGACATCTTCACGTGTGCGTTCGATCCGGTTCTGCTGTTTTACGTTCTGAACGAATTTTTCGATTTCATCTTTTCTGGAGTTTCCTTCCAAAAGTTCCGCTATGACCGGATGTTCAGCAGCAACGGCAAAATAGGTGGCACCAAAAATCGTGTCCACCCTCGTGGTATAACATTCAATCACTGTCTTTGCTCCTACGAGAGGAAACCGAATTTTCACTCCTGTCGAACGGCCGATCCAGTTGGTCTGCATCATTTTTACTCTTTCAGGCCACTCAATGAGAAGATCCAGATCCTTCAACAGGCATTCGGCATAATCCGTGATTTTAAAAAACCACTGATTCAATTCTCTAATACCGACCTCGGTCCCGCACCGCTCGCATCCGCCGCTGACCACCTGCTCGTTGGCTAATACGGTCTTACAGGAATCACACCAGTTCACTTCGGCATACTTTTTATACGCCAGTCCCCGTTTATAAAGAAAAATGAAAAGCCATTGAGTCCAGCGATAATAATCCTTCAGGCAAGTCGTGATCTCGCGTTTCCAGTCATAACAGACTCCCCACTGAATAAGCTGCTTTTTCATGTTTTCAATATTATTCAACGTGCTGATTCTGGGATGGATCTTAGATTTAATGGCGGCATTTTCTGCCGGCAAACCGAAAGCGTCCCACCCCATGGTGGTCAAAACCTGAAATCCGCGCATCATCTTATACCGGGCGACTGCGTCCCCTATAATGTAGTTCCTTCCATGTCCCACATGCAAGGCCGCAGAAGGATACGGAAACATGACCAGACAATAATATTTTTTCCCCGGATCAAACTTGTCATTAGAGTTGACTTCAAATAGGCCTTTTTCCAGCCAGAACTGCTGCCATTTTTTTTCGATTGCTTCAGCAAGGTATTCGCTATTCATCTGAATTCTGACTCCTGATTCATAAATAACTTCTATTCGGCGTTATATGAGCCTTTGTTTCAATTTTCGAGAAGTAAAAATATATATAATAGAGTGCAGATAAGGTCAATAAGACTTCTAGCGGATTATTTTGGACAGCCAACAATAAAATGAATAGAAATAGTATCAGGTTCGAACTAAAATAGGCGGAATTCCTTATATGAGCTTTCTTCAGCTTGAAAATAAAAATATCGTCCTTTTCGGCTTATCAAATAAGAAAAGCATTGCATCCCATATTGCCCAGGTGCTTATCCGTGAAAAAGCCAATGTGATTCCGGTTGTTAGAAGTCAAAACGCGCGATCTGCTATTGAAAAATTATTTCCAGAAATTCCAGTATTTCATTGTGATGTGGAAAACGAGGAAGATATCCTAAAGGTGAAGGAAAAGATCAAAAAAGATTATCCTGTCATTCACGGTCTGATTCATTCCATTGCCTTTGCAGACTATTCAAAAGGGCCCAAACCATTCCACGAGACTTTAAAAAAGGATTTCTTACGCTCCCTTGACATATCTTGCTTTTCTTTTATTCAAATCGCCAATCATTTTAAACAAATACTGGATCCTGATGCTTCTGTTGTGGTTTTATCTATCTCCTCAACAAGCATGGCTTCAGAAAATTATGGATTCATGGCTCCCGTCAAAGCTGCGCTGGAATCTTCAGTCGGTTTTCTGGCCAAATCATTCAGCGCCTTTTCTCGCATTCGGTTCAACGCAGTGAAAGCAGGTCTCTTGAAAACAAAATCTTCTGCAGGAATCCCCGATTACGTGAACAATTATCTTTACGCGGAACAACTGACGTTACGGAAACAAGCTCTGAAAACAGAAGAAGTCGCCAATGCTGTGGTCTTTTTATTGAGTCCTGCTTCTTCCGGGATGAATGCTTCCGGACTGGTCATAGATGGAGGCATGTCCGTCAATTATTTTGACCGGCAAATCATTGATAAGGTGATGAAGAATGGATAGGGGCGTCTGAGTTGTTGAAAGTACATGCCAAGCATTGTCCGGCTCTCGATGATCATGAAATGGAAAATTGATAAAAAAGAATCCGGTATCCCCCTGGGTCATTACATTACGAGACAGGTAAAAGAGACCTGTTCAGCCAGGTCCGTCAAACGAATGATTGAAAAGGGATCCGCCAGGTTAAACGGGAAATTGGAATATTTTTCCTCTGTCAAATTAAAACCCGGTGACGTCATTGAATTCCGTCCCGTTCATGACACAATCAAACCCGCTGAATTTGCCCCATCAAACCTCCTTTATGAAGATGATATCCTCCTGGTGATCAACAAAACAGCCGGATATTCCGTTGAATCTTCCCGCTCTGACAGGACTTCCATTTTTATCCCATTGAGACAAATGATCCCGCATGCAGACACATTCATTTTATTGCATCGCCTGGACAAGGAGACTTCCGGCGTACTTGCCCTTGTGAAAAATCCGGACAGAGAAAAATATTTCACGGATCAGTTCAGAAACCACACAGCACGTAAAATCTATCATGCACTTGTGGAAGGCATTCCCCGCAGAAAAGAAAGTGAACTCGTGAATTACCTGGGCGTAATCGGAAAAAAATTCTCAGTGGACAAATGGGGTCCCATGCCCCCTCCTTTTGGAAAAAAAGCCATTACCCGATACAGGATCCTCAATAAATACAAACAGGCTTCCTTTCTGGAATTGAAACCTCTGACAGGGAGAACTCATCAAATCCGAGCCCAACTGGCCATCATTGGACATCCCATTATTGGAGACACCTTATACGGAAATCCCTATTCCTTGATTCTTCCAGCCTGCCGACAGATGCTCCACGCATCGCAATTGACAATATGCCATCCTTCGAAAGGACAGATCTCTTTCGCGGCCCCCTTACCGGATGATTTCCTGGAAAAGCAATCCAAACTCGCTTTCTGTTTCCGTTCAGGCCGTAAAATCGAAACCCGGTAATCCAAAATCTTCTCCATTCTATTTTATTGTCCATTAACAAAAATTCATGTTATTCGTGGTTATGAAACAGAAAATTAACAGATCGTCTTTCCATAAACAGACATTGAGGGACAGCATGATCAATAGTTATATATCAAACATAAGACATTTCACACCCCAGATGGATCCCGGATCATGACCCAGGGGACATCCATTACTGAAAAAAACGACCGGTTTTCCCTGCTGCTGTTGATATCACTCTCTCTTTTCGTTTTTTTTGGGATGCTCGGCACCAGGGAACTATGGACGCACGAAGGACGCTGGGCGGTCATTTGTCTAGAAATGATGCAAAAACAGGATTTTTTTCATCCTACTTTTCTTGGTTTTCCTTATTATGACAAACCATTAGGGTCTTATTGGCTGATTCTTCTTTTCACAAAATTATTTCAGGGTCTCAATGAATGGGCGTTACGTTTTCCTTCCGCACTGTCCGGATTATTCACAGTTATTTCCGTCTATATCCTGGGTAGAAGATTATTCAATCCCAAAACCGGACTGCTCGCCGGCTTCCTACTGGTCTCCTCCTATTTTTTCGTGTTATGGGGCAGAACAGCAGGGTCTGATATGCTGAACGTGGCAGGCACAGTTATGGCAATCACCTGGTATCATGAAAAAAAAGAACGCCCTTCTTTTTTCAATTACCTTGGTTTCTTTTCCATTCTTTCAATCACCAGCCTGATGAAAGGCCTACTGGGTGCTGTGATCCCTCTTTTGATCCTTTTTCCGGAATTACTCCGCGAGGGAAATTGGAAAAGACATATAACAAAACCTTCCTGTTATTCGGCCATTATTACGGCCGGTCTGATCTACATCTTGCCTTTCCTTCTTTCCACCTGGATCCCGGGGAACACATCTGGAAAAGAAGGTTTAAAAATGGTCTTCATCGAAAACATCGTTCGTTTTATCAAACCTTTTGATCATACGGACCCTTTTTATACTTATCTGATCTATTTCCCGTTGTATTTTTTTCCCTGGATTCTTCTCTTCATCCCGGCACTGATTCATCATCTCCATCACTGGAAAACAAATTCCCCGGCCTCTCGATGGATCTTTTTAGCCAATGTGCTGATCTTTTTGTTTTTCACAGCCAGCGGGTCCCGCCGCAGTTATTATATCCTGCCTCTGCTTCCTTTTGCCTCCCTTCTGGTTTCCAGCTGGATCATGCAGATCACCGCCGATCATCCAAGGCTCCCCTTTCTGGTAAAAAATACTTCTCTCTTTCTTGGGATCATTCTTCTGATTTGGTTCAATCTGATTCAGCCTTTTATGGAAAAAACAGGCGGGCTAAAAAAATTCATGAATCATCTGCGCACGGAATCAGAAAAGATAAAACCCTGGAATGAATGGCAGGCTGTCACGATTTTCGCCATTCCTAAAACAGTCTTTTACCTGAAAAACTCCAACAGAGTTTTTGATCTCAAGGACGATCCGGAATCAGAAGGTGTAGAGAAACGGATATCGGCATTTATTTTAAAACATCAGGGTTCTATCATCGTTTCCAAAAAAAAATATGAGGAGAAAATAAAGAAATTATATCCGTTCCCGTTTGTTATGATTGAAGAGGAGGCCGGAGGACTCTCATATTTCAGCAAAGCTGGTGCGGAAAATAAAACCATTGCTTTTATCCCAGAATCGACGTAAACAGCCCACATTGATATTAGATCTGTTATGAAGCACAATGAAATCCGGACAAATTTGCAGGAAGGGTTAAATTTATCCAATCAATAAAAAATATGATCCACAGGAGAAATGAGACTGGATCACCCTTTAATATTTCTCAAGCGTTTCCATAATTCCATGGACGTGATACGCTGGGCAGGATCCAACTCAATAGAGCCATGAATGATGGAGACGAGTTCTTTGGACAAATCCGGACAGAATTCGTGCAAATCTTTCGGTTTCTCAAGCAGTTTAGCCAGCATGTCAGACGCTTTATACGGCATTCTTCCGCTCAACATATAGAAAAGACAGGTTCCCAAGGAATAGACATCACTTTTACCGGAGATGGCTTTACCCTGGAGCTGTTCAGGAGAGGCAAAATCCGGGGAACCGATTTTGGTTGTTCCAGCCAGAAGCGCCGGATCACCGCTAATGACTTTCACGATCCCGAAATCAATGATCTTGGCTGTTCCACTGGCGCATAAAAATATATTGGAGGGTTTGATGTCCCTGTGCACGATATAATTGTCATGGCAATGCTGCAACGCGCGTGCTATCTGGGTCCCGATTTTAACCACTTCTGAAACAGAAATTTTTTTCTCACGGTCGATTTTATTCTGAAGGGTCTCTCCTTCCAGATATTCCATGATATAATAATACAATTCCTTGGTTTGACCGACATCCAATATCTTCACGATATTGGGATGGTTCATTTTATTGATGGCTGAAGACTCATCGAAAAAGAGTTTTAACGCCCTCTGGTCCCGGTTGAGGTCCGGCAGAATCGTCTTGATAACGACTTTTCTTTTAGTCTCCTTCTCCATGGCTGAAACCAGAAATCCCATTCCGCCGGTATCCAAAGGAAAAAAATGGGTATATTTTTCTCCCAATATTTCAGCGATTCTTTTTGTCAAGTCATGCAGATTCTTGACAGGAGAGTCAGCAGAAAAACTCACCGAAGCATTTTCCGATGCCGGAGCTGAAGGATCTGCTTTATGGGCAGAGGCCGGCGATCCTGAAGAAGGGGGCCTTTTCTTATGGAAATAAAATCCAATTACCCCCAAAACGATGAAAAGGACTATGCCTATACCCCACAACATCCTGATTTCCCTGACGATTATTTTCAGACCCTGTTTGTTTTAAACATTACGTATTTATTTTATTAATTCAATGATATTATCACTACTGTCCGGTTAAAAAAGGGGGCATGAAAATCTTTTTTGCTGCGGACATCCTGTCCTTGCCATTACCGGTTCCCTTCGGTCACGGCGCTGCGACATCCATGTCTACGCTTCCTAAAAAAATTTTCACGTCTGCTTATCCCCCTGAAGTTGAGAAAAACGGGAATCTAACTTTTTCCCTTTAAAAACAGATCATCCCAAAGATGAATGAAATAGATCATGAGGATGAAGGAAGCATGTTCATTTTTATTTTGTTTCCACTGGTCAATCCTGAAACGGAGGTACGAGGGATTGAAATAACCTTTTTCACTGATTGTTTCCTCACTCAGGTAATGTTCCAATTCTTCTCCGATGAGGGACAAAAACCAGGAAGGCGGGGCCAGAAGCGGCTGTTTTTTTCTTTCGATGATAGAGGGAGGCAAAAAACTCTTCATGGCCTTTTTCAGGATGAATTTTTCCTTCAGCCCTGAAATTTTCATATAAGATGGAATCCTGCTGCAAAATTCAGCCAGGGTGTAGTCCAAAAACGGTGAGCGGTTTTCAACCGAATGAGCCATGCTCATTTTATCGGAAAGGGGGAGCGTCAGATTTAATAGGCGGAATTTAGATTCAATGTAAAAGGCCTGGTCCATGGGTTCATATCCGGCAAGAACCTGCGGATCAAAGAACAGATCCACTTCCCTGTCAAAGGAAAGCTTCTCATGAAATGAGGGGGAAAATAAAGACTCCTTGTTCTGGAAAACATAAAATCCATAAGGAACATTCGGGCATATCATGGAAGTCGATTTCAATTGATTGATCATCAGCTCATAAAACGACGTTCTGCTTTGTTCCGTGGTCAGGGAAGGATTAAATCTCAAGGTCAATTTTTTTCTGAAGTCAGAATCCGGATACCGATTGATGAAATGCAGTAATTTTAAAAGCCCGAAATAAGCGTATCCGCCCAAAAATTCATCCGCTCCGTCGCCTGAAAGCACCACCTTGTATCCTGCTTTTCTCACTTCCCTGGATAAAAGATACAACGGCAGGTGAAGGAGTGTCACCATAGGTTCTTCCAGAGACAGGATCAATTGATGGAAATCATCAGAAGTAGGAGCACACAAAAATTCCGTATGATGGGTGGAAAAGCGGTCCGAGACCAGGCGTGAATGGGTCAATTCATTGTATTGTTCTTCGGTAAATCCGATTGAAAACGTGTTGATTTTTCCTTTCAGGGATGCGTATAGCCCGACCACGGACGAAGAATCAATCCCTCCGCTTAAGTATGCCGCAACAGGAACATCAGAAACCAGCCTCCGTTCTACGGATTGTTTTAACAACACGTGAAACTCTTCAGCCACATCAGCCGAAGATCCCGCGAGTTTGGGCTGATGAAAATCCAGGTCCCAGTATTTCCTTTGTTCGATTTTCTCTGTAGTAACCCATATAAAATGGCCGGGTAAAACAGAACGAATTTCCTTGAAAAAAGTGCCAGGGCAAAGCTGAAAACCAAAAGTCATGAGGGTGTCTATGGCTTTAGGATCCAATGAAGGTGAAAATCCAGGGTAACGGAGCAGAGCCTTGATTTCAGAGGCAAAAATAAAAGTGCCGTCTTTCAATAGCGAATAATAAAGGGGTTTGACTCCGAGCCTGTCCCTGGCAAGGAACAATTTTTTCTGCGCGGCATCCCAGACGGCAAAACAAAACATTCCATTCAAAAGATCAAGACCTCTCTCCCCCATCATCTGATAGAGAGCCAGGATCACCTCCGTATCAGAATGGGTTTGAAAAGAGTAGCCATTCTCTGCCAGCTGTGTTCTGATTTCCCGGTAATTGTATATTTCACCGTTAAAGACAATATGAAAGCGGCCATCATGGGAAGCCTGGGGCTGGCTGCCGGAAACCAGATCAATGATAGAGAGCCGCCGGACACCCAGAGCCGCTTCTTTTTCAATAAAATACCCTTCCTCATCAGGCCCCCTATGAACAAGGGCACGGGTCATGCCTGTGACAGCCTCCCTGGAAGCTGTCAGTCCTTTTTCCATGATGATGCCGGCAATTCCGCACATAAAACCAAGCTATCATGAACAGAAAATGAAGGAAATCTATTCTTTTTTGAAAATAGGATGCCAATATCACCTTGCGGTATCTATATGAGATCTTTCTCACTGTCACCCGAACTGACAGATGCTTGCTGAATAAAAAAAATAACAAGAATAAATGAAAATCACATCATACTGGGTTGACAAGCTCCGTATATATGGTAAATACTTTATGCATAAGCCTTTTTTATCCATGGAGTTGATTGAATCATGAACCGGATATTTTCTTGTCATTTCCTTCATTATCTTATTACCTTATCTTTTATCAGCCAGTCCCTTGTTTACGGACAGTCATTTATTACCACTGACCATGCCCAAATCCAGCATCTGGCTCCCAAATCCATCACTCAGGCCGCAAAAGAAGAGTCTACTTCCCCTGCAGTGCCTGCTATTCCCAAGAATTTCAGACAAATCATAGAATCTGACCCGAGATTTGCCGCCGCTTATGCAGATGCTCCGGAAAGTATCAAAACCGCCTCGTCAGAAGAAGAACAGGAAAAACTATTCCTCGAGTATCTCAACAGCCAATTGACTTCCTTAATCAAGACGGCAGAAGAAAATGAAGAGAAAGAAATTCAACAATATAGAAGAGTTCTTTTACTGTTTAAAAAAGAAGAAAGAGCCTTGGCCCAATTAAAAAGACTGGCCCCAAAAAAAGAGCGGGCATTATCTGAGTTATACGAATCCAATCACCAGGAAGCCCAGGCAGCGTATGCGGATTTTTCACATGTAAGAACCAGTCCTACTGCTCTTACGGTTTCTTCATTCCAGGAGGCGTTTTCAGTTGCCATGATAATCCGGGACCTGACTTCTTCACTGCTTTTCACTTCAAAACTCCCTGAAAAAACCCTTGAACGCCAGAAAATATTGACAAGGCAGAGGTTCATTCAGTTGCAAAAGACAAAGGCTGTTCAAAGTCTCCCTGTTATTGTCACGTCTATCAGAAAAGCAGATGAAGAAGAATTCAAGGCTCTTGCTCTCCATGGAGTGACTGTCAAATATACTGAATCAAGCAGGGTTGACTATGCCAATGAGCTGCATTCAAATTCAATGAAAGAATATAGAAAACAGACCAAGCCTGCTGAAGAAGCTAAACCAGAACGCAAGGCCCAGGAAAAGACCCCGGAACAACTGGTCAGCCTGGCAAGAAAAGCTTTTTTCTCTACTTACAGGACCACTATGAGGGAGGGAAAGCTTCGTGAACAGCTTCAAAAAATAATACAATATCAAAAAGAACAATCCTCCATCAGGGTTTTATACCAGAGGGACATCAACCAGATGTGGGCTCCGTTGACAGATGCTATTAACAGGACCAGAGCAACTTATGAAACTTTATACGCGCACGCCTCTGCCAGTTTACGTTCAGCCCAGGAGGCAACCGCTGCTTTCAGGGAAAGCAATGATGCCTCTGAACGATTCCTTCAT
>JAFGBW010000247.1 GCA_016932965.1 Candidatus Auribacterota bacterium | reverse complement strand
TCAGTTCATAAAACCTGGGATTTTCCTGAAATCGGTCCCAAAGAAATGTATCTCATGTATCATGAGGAACTGGAATCTTTGGTTGTAAATATTAAAGGATTAAAGCGGATCCGATTCTGGATGACTTTTTCCGAACGATATCTGACCCATTTAAAAGTGCTTCAAAACGTAGGCATGACTTCCATTGTTCCGGTTAATTTTGAAGGAAGAAAGATCGTTCCTTTACAATTTTTGAAATCGGTTTTGCCAGATCCGGCTTCCTTAGGACCCCGCACAAAAGGAAAGACCAATATCGGGTGCTTGATGGAAGGGATAAAAGGGGGCAAGTCGAAATCGCTGTATGTTTATAATGTTTGCGATCATGAGGAATGTTTCAGGGAAGTGGAATCCCAGGCCATTTCTTACACAACCGGCGTTCCGGCAGTCATCGGAGCTATGCTGATGCTCCAGGGAGAATGGAAAAAATCCGGTATTTGGAATGTCGAGGAACTCGATCCGGATCCTTTCATGAGAGAATTGCCAAAGAGAGGATTACCCTGGACTGAAAAAATTGAGAATTAAGAATGATGAATTGAGAATTTCAATATAATCCGCTAAACATCCTCCTCGGGTGGATGTTAAGGACTTCTATCATATATATGAGCCTAGATTTATCCAATATTGAAACCCCGGTTTATATCTTAGAAGAAGCGCTTCTTAAAAGAAATCTTCAGATTCTGGACAGGGTCCAAAAGGAATCCGGGGCAAAAATTCTCCTGGCGCTCAAGGGATTTGCCTTCTGGAGCAGTTTCAGGCGGATACGAAAAGTTTTAAAAGGCGCTACAGCCAGTTCATTGAATGAGCTGAAGCTGGCACATGACGAGATGCGTGGGGAGTGTCACATTTATTCCGTTGCCTATTCGGAAAAAGAATTTTCTGAGATTTTACGTTACGCGGATCATGTCATTTTCAATTCTTTTTCTCAATGGAGACGTTTTAAACCCCGTGTGGAAAGGGCGAGAAAAAGCGGTAAAAAAATTGAATGCGGAATCCGTATCAATCCTGAGCAAAGTGAGGTCAAGACTCCTCTTTACGATCCGTGCGGCAAGCATTCCAGGCTGGGAGTGACCCTTTCGGAATTTCGTGAAGATGATCTGGAAGGGATTTCAGGACTTCATTTTCATATTCATTGTGAAAACAGTTTTGATGTGTTGGAACGCAACCTGAAAAATGTGGAGGAACGTTTCGGGCAATATTTTTCGCGCATGAAATGGATCAATTTCGGAGGCGGACACCTCGTCACGGGTAGAAATTACCATGTGGATGCTTTAATCAGCCTGATAAAAGATTTCCGGTCCCGTTACAAGACAAATGTTTATCTGGAACCGGGTTCTGCTGTAGGCTGGCAGACAGGCACTCTTGTGGCATCCGTTCTGGATCTCATTCATAATGAAATGGATATTGCCATCCTGGACACTTCAGTTTCAGCCCATATGCCGGACTGTCTGGAGATGCCGTACAGACCCGAGATAAGAGGGGCCGATCTTCCTGGAAAATCTCCCTATACTTACCGGTTGGGAGGGATCACTTGCCTGGCCGGGGACGTCATCGGGGATTACAGTTTTTCAAAGCCGCTTCAGATAGGGGATAAATTGATTTTTGAGGATATGATTCATTATACCATTGTTAAAAACACAACGTTCAATGGGGTCAGTCTTCCATCATTGGCCATCCTCAGTGAAAAGGGCATCTATAACGTCGTCCGGCGGTTCGGATATCATGATTACAAGTTCAGAAATGGATGATGAACTTTTTAGTTCGGATTTACTTGAAGGGACCCCATTTGTTGTACCAAAGAATGGGTTCCCTTCAAATTCCCCTCTGAAGAAAGCATTTTTGCGATTTGATTTTTTTTGAACAAAAAAAATCAAATCGCGATAAATGAATATAAAAGAAGGTCAGAGGTCATTTGATAACGTTTGATGTTCTGCTCAGTTTGATAGGAACAATATCTGTAATAGACATTAGCTGAGAAAGGAATGGAGACGGCGGGAATTGAACCCGCGTCCTTGAAATACTTCCACTCATGCCTCTACATGCTTAGAAGGTTTTTTGGTTTTCTTCCTTTAAAACTCCAGCCGTCAGGATTTTTAAAGGCCTATCCTGAAATCTCGTCTTTTATGCCAGGCGCATAAAAGACCAGCCTGTAAAATGACGTTTCCTTGCTGATCACAGGCGAATCAGCATGAAACGTTTGCCGTCAATTAAGCGGCAAAAGGAAGTGGCACCATGGGTACGAAGTTCATAGGAACAACGTTCTCACGAGCGCCCGCAAAAATATCTTTTGCGTTTATTGTGCTCAGGTGTTTAAAGAGGCCTCCTGAAACCTCTGCATGCCACATAAGCGACCTATCTCAAGTCGAGACCGGTGCGTCCCCATTTCAAAGAACTTTATTACTAACTATAGATTACCTATCCGGATGGATAAAGTCAAGATTTTACTGTTACCCAGAAACAAGAACAGCATTGTTAGAAGCATTTCCGGTAACCATGTGACGGGGAGGAGGAAATAATTGACGCCTTGCTTCTTCAAGTTTTTCTTTTAGATTCGGCACAAATAAACGTAATGCGCGCATGGTATCTGTGGTTTTTGACAAATCCTCCTCACCGTCCTGACTTTCGCCATTTATCATGCGCTTCAATTCGCTCCAGGATACAGGTACGAGCGCTTCGGCTTCTTCTTTTAATTTTATCAGCTTTTGCTGGGCCTTTGAAAGAGGGACGGCATAATAATAAGTGTATTCCACATAAAAATTAACGAGACGCAATTTTCTACCCTTTATGTTATAGTCGAGATCAGGTCTGGGCATGGTTTGCATCTTCATGTAGTTTTTTAATTCAGCAATTACAGCAGCGTCCAACTGATCTGTTGCCCCGGTAACATGAATTTTTTTCCCCTGTTCATCCAGTTTGAAAAAAGTAACTGAATGGGATTCATCTGTCTTGTATTCCCATTGCAGTAAATAATTTGGAATTCCCATGGATTCATCGGGATGGAGTCTGACTAACAAGTTCCGAACAGGTTCAAGGTTGATATCAAATTCCTGCTGGCTTTCCATTATTACTACCATCATGGAGTCGTATCCATTCGGGTAAAACTGTCCCATATGACCTCCGGTAAATGTGATGGCTCCTGGAATAATTCTTTATTTCATATCTCTCTTCTGACAAATGAGCACGATCTCTTCATTTTCATTTAGATCTGCATCAACATAAATCACATTGGATGTATTGTGTATCAATCCCCAACTGTGACACAAACCTCTTGGGATTTTTAAAGAAGCCTGTATCGTATCTTTTGGCAATGGTTCCAGGGTATCAGGATGAAGCGGCATGTTATTGACATCAACAACCGTAAGCAGTTCGCGATCTTTCTGTTTAATATCTGTTCTGTCTAAATATCCTGGTGATAAAACGTCCCGGACTTACCTGAGTCGATCGATATAATTATTCAGGTCATATGTTGTTGCGGATTGGGGAGCTAAATTATTTATCTGCACTGAATAAGAGGAATCAGAACAGGCATACAAACTGATGATACAAATGATGAGAAATTGCAGAGTGATATGAGCTGTTTTCATTGAAATTGATTCACTCTTTTTGTTCTAAATTTTTTACCATATTTTAATCATACCGGATCGTTTTTTAGTCATTGGGTCCGCTTTTGGTTTCCATCAGGTAAATGATGATGGGATCACGATTTTGACCGGTCTAAACAATAAACGGTGAAAAAATATATTCCGGCGATGATAAAATAGAAAAATAGGACATCCACAGGATCATAGGCCGGGGTTTTTAGATAGGAAAAAGGTATTTTGTCTATCGTATGGATAAAAAAAACCAGTATTTTGCATAATACAGCAGCAGCATGAGCATAGGCTTCTGCTGCCATGCTCCAGAATGCTCCGCATGTGACTGAAAGCAGAATACAGAGCATGATTGGTGTCATGAAATAGACAGCCAGGAGATTAGTCAAAATGGAGAAAAGGGAAAATATTTTGAAATAGTAAATCACTATCGGAAACATTCCTATCCATGCGCCTGTGGAATAACAGATGTGTGACGATAGATTTTTTACACTGTTCAATCTCATCAATATGTTTGGATCCATTTGATATTTTTTTTCTATCTTATCGCTCCATGTTTTGAAACAGGAGTTCAACAATTGACCAGGTCCCATCAATGCGATCATGGCCGTAAAGGAAAGAATAAACCCGGCATCCTGATGATATTTTGGCGTGATCAGCAAAAGCAGAATCCCTACGACTCCCAATAAGTTCATTCCCTGTATTTGCCTTGAAAAAACAGGAGCGAGCCAGTACAGGGAAAGCATCATAAAAGCACGGGTAGAGGCAGGCGGGAATCCCACCATTCCCAAAAAGATAAAAAGAATGGGAATGGCCAATATCCCTTGTTTATTTTTTGGAACCATGAAAAAGCCAAGCGTTTTAATGGCAATCAGCCCAAGGATGCCGAAATGAAGACCTGAAACGGAAAAAATATGGTAAACATTCTGATGAATAAGCGATTGTTTGAATTCCTGATTGAGTTCGGATTTGTTCCCGAAAAGAAGGGCCAGAAGAATATCTTTGTATTGGGATTCAATCGAAGTGGATTCTATTATCCGGCAGATCTTTTTTTTCATACTCTTAAAGAAGAATTGAAACTGATTTTCCTTTCGGTGAACCAATGATACAGGTTTTGCTTTCGGCACAATGAGTTTGCCTGTGATGCCGTTTAATCTCAAATTTTGATCAAATTCAGACCATTCGTTTAAAGCCCGGGTATACCCCGTGAGGGTGAGGCGGTCGCCTTTTTCCATCAGGATATTTTTATGTCCGAACAGAGTCACATGGAATGATTCTGATGCAGGAAATGTCCCTGATTCTGTTTGGATGCCGGTTGCTTCTAAAATGAAACGTGCTATTTCGCCTTTATGTTTGGGTTCCGTTATAACAGTTCCTGTTAATGTAGCAGGTGTTTTAGAATGGATTTTGATTTGAAACCTCTGTTTATCGGTAAAAGAAAGCTGTCCAAAAACCATGCAGAGTATAAACCAGCATGCCATCAGGAAAAATAGGGAG
>JAFGBW010000246.1 GCA_016932965.1 Candidatus Auribacterota bacterium | reverse complement strand
ATTCCGGAAAACAAGGAAAAAATCAAAAAAGGGCTGCTGGTCGATTATTACCGGAAATTCTCTCTGGCATTTCTGCCTTTGGTTTTCCTGTTCCTGGCCATTCCTTTTGGAATCACCCATGAAAAGGCAGTCTCCAGCAAAGCGATTGGAGTCGGGGTGATCGTGTGTCTGGTCTATTATCTGTTCGATGTGGTTTTTTATCAGGCGGGAAAAGGCCTCTTGGTCCCGCCATTAATATCGGCATGGATATCCCATGTCGTATTTTTGCTGACAGGTGTGGTCCTCATCAGAAAAGTTCCGCACTAACGAGGATACAGCCGTACCCGTTTCAGCGTTTCTATGGTTCCTGAACCGATTTTTGCGTCCTCGCGGCAAGGACCCGTAAAAATAAGGGCCGGTCAAATCGAAGTGAGCTTGTTCCTGCCGGAATTTTTCGACTGATACAGAAGCTTGTCTGCAGACTGGATCAATTCATTGGCGCGGTAAGAATTCAAAACACTTGTACAGGAAATACCGGCGCTCATGCTGAGATGATGTTCCTTTCCCTCGCTCACAAAAATCATTTTAGCGCAGTCGTCAATCACATTCTGGCAGGCCTCCACGACGAAAGAAAGAGCTCTATTGGGGAAAAGCCCGACGAATTCCTCCCCTCCGTAACGGGCGATGACCGTATCACTGGTAAAGGAGTCCGTCAATAATTGCGCAATCAATTTCAAAACGCGGTCCCCTTCAAGATGGCCGTATGTGTCGTTGACCTGTTTGAAATGGTCGATATCAAACAAGGCGAGGCAGAGGTTGGTTTCATTTTCCATGGTTTCCCGGATCAATTTGTCAAAAATGGCGATAAAATAACGGTGATTATACAAATCCGTCAGCTCGTCATGCGTTGAAAGATATTTGAGACGTCTGTTGGCTGTCATCAATTCATCGTTTAATCTTTTCAATCTCAGCATCACTCTTATTCTTGCGATGAACTCCATCTCGTTAAACGGTTTGATGATATAGTCGTCAGCGCCCAGATCAAGGCCTTTCACGAGACTTTCAACGTCCTCTCTGGCTGTCAACAGCAGCAAAGGCACATAAATGGAGGTGTTTCTCTTGATCTCGGCGCACACCTCGAAACCGTCCTTTTTCGGCATTTTCAAATCCACAACCACGGCGGAAGGCTTTTGCCTGAAAGTTTCAATGACGGCCTGTTCTCCATCCCTGACCTGAATGACATGATATCCCTCCCGGCTTAACACAGCCGACGTCATTTTCAATGCCGTAGGGGAATCATCCGCGACGAGGATGGTCGGAACAGGAAGAGGTTCATGGTTTATCTGTTCATCCGATATCTTATTTCTTTCCCGGGAACCTGATTTTGTCATGATTTATTCTTTCAGGATCTATCTTGATCTTTTATTAGAAATGACCCTCAATAATCTCTGCTGTGAATTAAGCAGCCGGATGATCTCTGAAGGATTCAACACCTGTTTGAATGCCTCTTTACGAAGGTCCTGATTCAAATTCAACAATTCATCCAAAAGCTTGCTGGAAGCGATCTGATCATCCAAGGAGGTTCTGGATTCTTTAGGAGGGTTGTAAAACTCACTGCAGGCCAGCCCGTCCTTGATGATTCGCAGCAATTGTTTGTATTCCACAGGCTTGATCAGGATTTCAAAGATGTATTTTTGGACATCCCATGCGTCATTCAATATCTGATGATTTCCGGTTAAAACAACTATGGGGATGGAACGCCTGAAGGATTTGACCTCCCGGATGAGGCTGACCCCATCCATGGCCGGCATCTCTAAATCCGTAACAATCAACTGGATATCCTTGTTTGAAAAATCTTTTAAAAAATCAAATCCGGAAGTATAGGTCAGGATCTCCGTATCGTGCAGGTCTTTAGAGAGACACATCTTGATGGATTCAAGCGCAATGGCATCATCATCAACGATTGCAATAAGCTGCTGTTTCATGAAAGCTCACTCCTTCATCATGACATATTACCATTAAATATTTGATTCAGTAAAAACATTTTTATCCTAATTGACAGCTTCCTAACGAGCTTTCCTGCAGATCCCATGAAAACAAAAGGGGCGCATGAAAGGCGCCCCCTGAAAGAGATGCATCACGGTTCAATGAAAATCCGGACAATCGAAATATTGACGCACGGCTTTCGATTTGTTACGCATCTACCATTATTTTCGGGGTGTAGGATAATGGCTATTCCGCTTGTTTTGGGTACAAGATATTGGAGGTTCGAATCCTCTCACCCCGATTGAAGTTTCCAAAACCGAACTTTTAGGAAGTTACGTTCGGAGTTCGTAAAGATGCTTCGCAACAGTTTGCCCCGGCCCAACCCCGCTGCAAACAGCGGGGCTTGCGGCCGTCGAATTCAAACCAAAACTGACGATCAATCCGTGATCAAACCGGTCAGCTTCCTGTCCTGATTTTAAAACAAATCTATTTCACTTTACCCAGGCCAAAAACCGCAGCCTTGCCTAATTCCTGCTCGATTTCGAGCAGGCGATTGTATTTGGCGATTCTTTCGCTTCTGCAGGCGGAACCTGTTTTGATCTGTCCTCCGCCCATGGCAACCGTGAAATCCGCCATGAAGGAGTCTTCCGTCTCTCCGGAACGGTGGGAAATCACATAACCCCATCCGGCCTTCTGGCACATCTGAATCGCCTGCACGCTTTCCGTGACTGTCCCGATCTGATTCAGTTTTATAAGCACCGCATTGGTGGATTTCTCCCTGATGCCCCGTTCTATGAAACGGGTATTGGTGACGTAAAGATCATCGCCGACGATCTGAATTTTATCACCGAGGATTTCCGTGTGCTCTTTAAATCCATCCCAATCGTTTTCTGAAAGTCCGTCTTCAATTGAAATGATGGGATATTTTTCAATCCAGTTCTTATATAAAGCGGTCATTTCCTTATTGGTCTTTGTCCCCTGGCCGGATTTGGCCAGATCATATTTTCCGTTTTCATAAAAGGAACTGGAAGCGGGATCCAGGGCAATGGCCACATCTTTTTTGGGTTTATAACCGGCTGCTTCAATGGCTTCAACGATCACGTCGCAGGCTTCCTCGTTGCTTTTCAGATTGGGTGCAAATCCTCCCTCGTCTCCGACACTGGTGGCATAATTCTTCTTTTTCAATATTTCCTTGAGGGCATGAAACGTTTCAGCGCCGTAACGAAGCGCCTCGGCAAAACTGGGAGCGCCGACAGGCATGACCATGAACTCCTGAAAATCCACATTGTTATCGGCATGCTTGCCGCCGTTGACGATGTTCATCATGGGCGCCGGAAGACGAAACGCGCCCACTCCGCCCAAATACGCATACAAAGGCATATCAACAGCCATGGCGGCGGCCCTGGCTACAGCCATTGAGACGCTTAAAATGGCATTGGCCCCGAGTTTTTCCTTATTGGGAGTGCCATCAAGACCGATCATCAACAGATCGATTTCAGCCTGGCAGGAAGGATCCAGCCCGATTAATTTAGGGGCGATGATCTGATTGACATTGGATACCGCTTTCAGAACCCCTTTACCCTTATAACGCTTTTTATCATTGTCCCGCAGTTCAACGGCCTCATTTTCACCGGTGGAGGCGCCGGATGGGACCGACGCGCTGCACCGGATGCCGTTATCCAGCGTGACAAAAGCGCGGACAGTCGGATTTCCGCGTGAATCCAGTATTTCCAAGGCATTAACGGATTTGATCTTTGTATTCATCGTGTCACTATCCTTTCTTTGATGATTCAAATAAAAATATTAATAATGGGATTTTTTAAAGGTTAAGAAAATAGTATGATCATCCGTGATATTCAAGACAAAAGATAACAAAAAGGCTGTCATTACGAACGGGTAAAAACCAGAACGAACTATTCTTAAGTCAACAAGATCTCCAGCCGGTTTTGCCTCAAATAGATATTTAACAGGGCTTGTTCGATACTGCCTGATAATATTCAGGAAAATCAAACGGGCTTTGAGAGTCCTTTTCCGGACACAGCTTTCCTCCTGCCCGCAGGTAATAATCCAATAAAACAGAATAATTTTTAAAACGCATGGCAGGAGATAAGGCCAGCCAGCTTTCCTCTTCTGTCAGATTTTGAAAATCATTTTGCATGACGCATATTTTCCAATTCTTTCTTCAAGGGGTTCCAGTATTCCCTGTCTTTCTGGCGTTCAATGAGTTCTTCTTCAAGCAGCGCTTTTTCAGTCTTGAAAACATCTTTTTCGGATAATGATTCGAGTAAAAGTCTTTCCGGAACCAACTCCTTTATATGAGAGGGATATCTCTCATATAAATCCAATAAAAGTTGCGGAGTCCTGCATTCCACAAACCAGAAAACAATATCATCCATATCAGGATTAACATGAGCGGCATAGTCAATTTCAACCAGACGCCGTACCATTGGCCAATCCTTATCCCTCTGAGTTTTTTTTGCTTTTATGAGATGCCTGATGTTCATGACAGGGACTTCCATGATCTCATCAATCAGCATGGTGTTACGGCTTTTCCACATTTCATCGAAATCAGGACAGTTTCTTATCTTAGACATGATATCTATTCTGAAATCAAACGCTTCTTCCACTCCGCATTTGAAATGACAGGCGTGACCTTTATCTAAATATTTCTGCTGAAGAGGAGGAAAAAAAATCTGTGCGGCTTTGAGTTCATTTAAAGCGTTTTGAATGTTAGTGAGATTATGATTATCACATAAAACGCAGAAATCCGTATCCCGTGTAAATTCCGAAGCCCCATAAAGAATACACGCCTGGCCTCCCATGAGCAGAAAAATGACTTCATGCTTCTGAAAAACCTGTATGATGGTAATGATCGGATTTTTTTTCATAAAATAAAAATAGTCTGATCATCCGTGATATTCAAGATAAAAAATAATAAGTCCGGACCCTATCATCGCAGGCAGTTGAAAGCCTCATTTAATCTCATTTCTCAGGAGTTTACCCCATTTTTGCTCTTGACATGTTGATTATCCATATGATCGAATATAAGCATGAAATGGACCCGGACCGTTTTAAACCTTGTTATATTCACCTTGATCCTGGAAGCTTCCGGTTATGCCCAAACCGTTGAAGACATAAAAAGAAAAGTCGGTTACAAACCCCGATTGCACGTTAATAAAAATGCAACACCGATCAAAGGGGAATACTCTGTTGAAGATGTTGATCTAACAGCGAAAGAGCATGTGACGATCAGATGGATCTCTCCAGATGCGGATGATATCACTCTTGCAGCCGCTTTTCTCCTCACAAAATCCGGCGCGGAGGATTCTTTCCTTATCCATAGTCAAAGGCGTTTCCGCGCGTCCCAGGGACTGCATCAGTGTTATATTCATATTCCGGAATATTACATTAACCTTCATGGGAATATTAAGAAGTACCATATTGAAATCATTGAAGACGGCGAAAAAAAAGCCGACAACAGCTGGCCTGAACATATCGAAAGCAAGGCAAACCTCATAACCAAGCCCTGGTATGAAAATAACAGCGATTTAATGTTGATGATGTATCGTTCCGGAAATGACATTTTATACAACGATATCCCGCCCCAGAATCCGCCATCACAGCAAAAAACGGATCAAATGAAAAATGAATTGTCCAATCTGAAAAACCAATTGAAGAAGGAAAACACGCTAAAGGAATATTCCATCATCGCGCTTTTAGCCAGTCTCGTTTTATTATTGATCTTCAGAAAAAGATAAGAGCCATACCGGTGTTCATTCCTATAACAGCTGATGAATCAAGACGGCCTTGATATAATAGCGGGGAAAGGCATTTCTGCCCGAGATATACTTTACTACGTAAAGAATCCGTTATGCTTTAAAAATGAAAAAAAGCAGCCGGTCAATTTGCGCCGATACGCCAGCAGGCTGTAGTATCAGGAGATAATTTTTTCTTGTAATTGTGTTCGATACACAGACTCTTATTCGTACTTAAGTCCTTGTTTCTTCTGAAACCTTCTATTCCTTTAATTTGTAACCTATAATTTGTTTCATCCGGTTTATAAAGAGGACCTGAGATTCCCCAGCATAAAAGATCATCCGCATAACTTCTGAAACCATAACCATTATAGGCTGCTGTTCCCTCCAAAAATTCCACATGACCGTCCATGAACACCGCATTGATTCCGCGACCATCATGAATCCGTTCATTGGTCCGCATGTATTTTTTCAGCATGGCAGGATCGTTGCTGTTCTTATCCACTTCTTCCGGAAAAGCTCCGTTGTCACTGCTCTGGTCTCCTCCCCAGAATTGACAGACAGATGTAGTCGGATACGCGTAAACAAACTTGTCTTTTCCGGGAATATTCTGGGTTCTGTGAAGCACATTGGCATACTGAATATCGCAAAAAATCACTGCCTCATCGGGAAATTGGAGCACGTAATCCACTTTGTATCTTGTTCCCCATTCATTAAGAGGGTTGAATATGCCGCCCAGACTCACATTGTACTGATAATCCACAATCTGCCGGCCCGGACTGCAGTCCCCTGTCATTTTAAGATGCGTTGCCGGATCAAACACGATTGTTGTTGAAGGCCAGGTGGCAGGTGCCTGGCGGTTCTGCCATACCGGAGAATACGCGGCTCCGTTATGATCCACCCCCTTGTCCCCTCCGGTCGTATAATAGTGGCAGCGGTTGCCCGGACAGCGTACAGTCATCCACTCCCCTTTTTTAAATTTACTGTGGTCCGGGTCATCCAGATACGGACCCAATAAATATAACGCCTCCCAGGAATAAAAATAATCACCAGCAAGATTCGTTGAACCCTGATGATCCCCGCAATCCGGATTATACGGAGCATAGCCGTCGTTTTCCAGGACATACATAAAAAAGGCCGCCCCTAATTTCTTGAGATTTGCGGCGCAGGCGATCACTTCGCTTTTGTGCGAAGTTCCTGTCAGTTTCGGCAGCAAAAGCGCCATCAGAAGGGCTATCACCGCCATGACAACTAATATTTCTATGAGCGTGAAAGCTGAATGTCTGCTGATTCTCATCATCATTATCCTGTTTACAACATCGGACATCTATTATATACCTTATTTTTAATACTAAAATCAAGTAAAAATGTTATTCCAATATTCTCAAGAATATTGGAATAAAACTAATTTGATTTTTTAACCCATTCGTGAGAAAATGAGATCATGAAAATGAAAACAAACATCATACAATCGTCTCGCCATATCCTTGGAGGTGTTCCGGTGTTTAAAGGAACACGCGTTCCTATTCAAACTCTTATTGACTATCTTGAAACCGGTCAAACTTTAGACATATTTTTGAAAGATTTTCCAACTGTTCCAAAAGAAAAGGCTGTTCAGCTTCTTGAATTAGCAAAACATGAACTCATGGCGGTCTAGATGATCAGGATTATTCTTGATGAATGTCTCCCAAAAAGACTGGCCAAGGATATTGCTCCGCATCATAAAATAACTACCGTTCCACAGCAAGGACTTCGCCGGCTTCACCAATTGGCAGCTTCTTTCATATATCCAGTCTCATTTCGATGTATTTATCACCATGGACAGCAATCTGATATACCAGCAAAATCTTAAACAGTACGACATAGCTATTCTGCTTCTGAAAGCACGAAGCAACAGCTATGACGATTTAACCCCGCTTGTTCCTCAAATTCTGAAAAAACTTAAAAACATTCAGAAAGGACAAATTATTAAAATTGAATCCTGGCAATGACAGAACACAAAAGGGCATCCATCACTATGGCCGCCTTTAAATCCAGCAAATATGCAGGGGTTTTTTCCCTGTGCTTCATCATGTTTGTCATGTATGTCATGACGAACATTTTAAGGCTCTCCTTCACAAACCAATTGATGCTGGATCATTCCAACGGCCGATGGTACCAGTTTTTGACCGCCTTGTTCTGTCACAGGGATTACATGCACCTCTCGGGAAATCTCTTTTTTCTCTACATCTTCGGACGGCTGATCGAAGAAGAGGAAGGCATGACCGGGTTTCTCATCTCTTTTATGGTCTGCGGCATCGGTTCAAACTTCTGCGACTATTTCCTGTCTCCGCACGGCGACTATCTCTCCTTAGGTTCCTCGGGAGCTGTGTTCGGGCTTTTCACCATCGCCCTGCTCATCAAATTCAAAATGCAGCTGACCAGCTTTCTGGAACTCCTGATCCTGAT
>JAFGBW010000245.1 GCA_016932965.1 Candidatus Auribacterota bacterium | reverse complement strand
TGCCTTTCGAGTTTCAGCCAAAGTGGATTCCAGAACCGTTCTGGACACGATCGGCGCTGAAAAATTATTGGGTTACGGCGACATGCTGTTTCTAAGCCCGCAAAGCTCGGATCTTGTCCGTATCCAGGGAGCGTACCTGGATGATGATGAAATCAGAAAAGCCGTTGAATACTGGGAATCCCAGGGGGAACCGGAATACGACCCGATCACGTTGAACGCTCTCGAAGGACCCATTGAATTCGAAGGGGAGGAAGACCCCCTCTTCAAAGAGGCCGTTGAATTCATCCGGGAAACCCAGCAGGCCTCCACGTCCCTCTTACAGAGAAAATTCAAGATCGGTTACAACCGCGCCTCGCGCCTCATGGAGGAACTGGAAGCCAAAGCCGTCATCGGACCCGCTGTAACCGGAGGAAAAACCAGGGAAATCTACGTGGAAAAAGATTCCGCTCCGTCCAATGAATAATTTTTTATAAAAGGAAATAGGAGGGAAAAACTTTTTGCAAAAAGTTTTTCCCGCACCCTTTTCAAAAAACCTTTGTCGGTCGCATTCATGGGAACAAAATCTTCCCATGAATGCGAAAATAAATTTTAGTATAAATAGAACTAATTAGTATTGGACGATACATAATAAAATCTGCTTGTATTAAACCGAAATAAATCAGGCATCCAACCACACATAGGACAGATTTTGAACGTTATGCGCCCGGAATAGTGAATACAATTGTCTGAGCCCCATGATTTTTCTTGTTTCAAGATAAATCATGGGGCTCCCATTATTTTCTTTTAAAAGGAAGCACGAAGGGAACATTTTCTTTTTTTAAAAGAAAATGTTCCCTTCGTACAAGCTTAATAAAATAGGAGATTTTACTATGGCAAGACAGACTTGGGGGTCAAGGTTTGGTATCATCATGGCGGTGGCGGGCAGCGCCATCGGGCTGGGTAATTTTCTGCGTTTTCCGGTTCAGGCGGCGGGAAACGGCGGCGGAGCGTTCATGATCCCGTACTTCATTTCGCTTCTTTTATTGGGCATTCCTCTCATGTGGATTGAATGGACGCTGGGTCGTTACGGAGGCGGTTTCGGCCACGGCACGGCGCCGGGAATCTTTCACACCATGTGGCAGAAAAACCGGTTCATCAAATATTTCGGGATCATCGGAATTTTCGGGCCCATGGTCATTTTCATTTATTACACCTACATTGAATCCTGGACGCTCGCTTACAGCTATTTTTCCATCAAATCTGCCTACTGGGGCTGCACGGATCAATCTTCCATGCAGGCTTTTTTAAAGGCTTATCAGGGACTTGACGGAAAAGGAGGCTGCAATTTCAATCCCACAGCGTACTTCTTTTTCCTGATTACGTTCATCATCAATCTCTGGGTGATTTATTACGGCATCAGGGGCGGCATTGAAAAACTATGCAAAATTGCGCTCCCTGTTTTATTCCTGATCGGTATTGTGATCACTGCAAGAGTGTTTATGCTGGGGGCTCCTGATGCGGCTCAGCCGGCGTGGAATGTGAAAGAAGGTCTGGGTTTTTTATGGAACCCCCAGTGGCAAAGCCTTCTTTCAGCCAAGGTCTGGCTGGCGGCCGCAGGTCAGATCTTTTTTACATTGAGTGTGGGGATCGGCGTGATCCTGACATACGCCAGTTATCTGAAAAAAAAAGATGACGTTGTCCTTTCCGGACTGACTTCAGTCAGCATGAATGAAATGGCGGAGGTGGTTTTGGGAGGTAGCATCGTGATCCCGGCTGCCTTTGCTTTTTTCGGACCGGTCGGCATTTCAGAGATAGCCAAATCCGGCGCTTTCAACCTGGGTTTTGTGACCATGCCTGTCATCTTCCAAAAAATCCCTTTTGGTTCGCTCTTCGGGTCGTTGTGGTTTATTTTGCTTTTTATAGCAGGCGTCACGTCTTCCATCTCGCTCTCGCAGCCGGTGATTGCGTTTTTGGAAGACGAATTCTCCCTGTCTAGAAAAAAGGCGGTTTACATTTTAGGCATAGCAGCCTTTATTCTTTGCCAGCCTGCGGTTTTATTTCTTGGAAAAGGCGTGTTGAACGACCTGGATTTCTGGGGGGGGACATTCTGCCTGGTGCTGTTCGCCACCATTGAGACGCTGTTATTCGGCTGGGTTTTCGGCATGGACAAAGCCTGGGAGGAAATACATCACGGAGCGGACCTAGAAGTCCCGAAAATTTACAAATTCATCATCAAATACGTCACCCCTGTTTTTCTGCTGATCATTTTAGGGGCCTGGTTTTACCAGGAATGGATACCGACGATTTTTTTATCCGGTGTTTTGCCTGAGAACAAACCCTATATCATCGGCATTCGTCTGATATTATTATTTCTCTTTATGACACTGGCGGTTCTGGTCAAAATAGCGTGGAGAAAAAGAAAAAAGGAACTGGAGGCACGATCATGATAACAGGGGGAGGTGCGAGGCATTTTTTCTCCTGTCCTGGAATCTGATCCTATGGCTGGCCATCTACTGTTTTTATCAAATCTTTTCAAAGAAAAGAGTATGGTACCTCCTCCTGTTTTTTTATCATTACATCTCTTGCCTGTTGAAACCGCAGCCAAAGCCGGAATCCAGCAATCCCGAACACCCCGAACACGTAGACAGCGGCAACAAAAAAAGTCCAATACCAAAAGCGGTACCGGGAGCTTGAAATGATGATATCATCTTCCTTTATCAGGACAACCGTGGATCATGAGGGAAGATAACTCTGAACAGAATCGAAAAAATGGATCCCTTCAGGCACGCTGAAAAAGGTCTCTTCGATCGGAATATTCAAATCCAGTTTCTTTGCTTCTTTGACGGTTTTTCCGAAAACATCGTTTATTTCTCTCAGGATGATCTCATCCCATATATAAATCATCTGATTATGATGCAGATAGATGCGGCACTCTCTGCCCAGAATGTTTTCGGTTTTTTTTAGTAATCCCTGCGGAGGAGAAATACTCAAGGGATTCAGCTTACCCTTGCCGAATAAATGAGGATTGTTCTCAACCATCTGTCTTTTAATCCGGTTGATGGAAGGCAATTTCATACCTGTTTTATCCACCAGATTGATTCTGTAAAAATAGGTTCCGTCGTCAATTTCAATGGTGTGTTCAGTGTATTCTTTTCTTAAAACCTTGGTAAGGATGTTGACTTCCCTGTAAGTTTTACCGTTTTTCTGAATAAAAATTTCCTGGCCTTTCTGATGTTCTCCTAAAATGGAATATTCTATCCTTAACGTTGAGTATTTATTGGCTCCCATGGGTATCTCTGCTTTGGCAGGACTGCTGCAAGGCGAAAAAATAGTCATAAAAAAAACACAAAAGGTAAAGAACCTCATTGATGTACCATCTCTCTGTAACCAATTATCAACCAAAGCATTACACTTGATATTCACTCATTGAAAGCTTATACTATCTATTTTGATTGCACAATGAAAATGAATTTTACCGCTCATTTAATCATTTTATTTTCTCTTTCCCTGGAAGGCTTCACCATAACGGAATCCGATCTCAATCTGGCCAAAAAAGCTTACTATGATGAGTTCTATCAGGTGGTGGAACAGAAATTATCCCATCTGCACAATGAAAACACCTTGAATGACAAGCTTTCACAGGAAGGAGCTCTTTTGCTCGCCTTTTCAGCTTATCGTCAAAAAAACTGGAAACAAGCGGAAAAATGGCTGGATAAGCTTCTGATCCAGAAAAATTCATTTCTGAACTCCTTTGATGTATTTCTGCTCAAGATGAACATCTTTCTGGGAAAATCCGACTATTATCTCGCTGAAAAAACGCTGAACATGATCTGGAAGATGGATTGTCCACAATCAAAAAAATACACGGCCCTGGAGCTCCTGATTGATTCCTATACGGAAAATAAAAAATACCAGCTTGCTGAAAGCTATCTGAATGATCAGATCCAACACTGTGAAAATGAAAACGAAAAATCGCATTTTCAGCTATTGTTGATGGAATGCATGCTTCAGCAGGGGAAGCTCAAACAAGCTCAAAATCTTTTAAAATTAGTGGAGTTGACCGTGGATCTTGCACCTCTTTTGAAAGAAAAAGCCAATCTCCTGTCAGGGCGGCTGTTTTTGGATGAAAAAGATTATCTTTCCGGACAAAAGCGTTTTTTGAGCGTTTACGAAGAACCGAAAGTGACGGACACAGGAAAACAGGAGGCCTTGTTCGGCCTTTGTCTGAGTTATTGGAACCTCAAAAAATACCGTCAGGCGCAAGATCTGCTTCAACGGTATCTCCGGCAATTTCCTTTTGCAAAGAACTGGGAAGTGGCTGATCTGATGCTGGGCCAGACGCATCTTCAGCTGAATGACTATGCCGGTGCGGAAAAACTCCTTCTGGAATTGACTGAAAAACCTGTGAATAATGAAATCTACTTTAAAAGCCTTTATTGGCTGGGGGAAGCATATTACCGTCAAAAAAAGATGGAGCAGGCCATTTCCATTTATCATAAGCTGATCCTTTTGAAAGACGAGGACATGATCAATGAATTATACGGTGTATACGGACTGGGCTGGGTCTATTTCGAATCGGGGAATATCAGGGAAGCTTTTCTTCGGTTCAAAAAAGCCCTGAAAATGAATCTGGACCATAAGTTCACTCTGGAAGCCTGGCTGATGACTGGGAACTGTCTGTATCTATTGAAACATTATTCGGAGGGGCTCAATTTATTCCGGGCTTTTCTGAAACGCTATCCGTTGTCGGAACGCAAAGACGAAGCCTTATTCAAGCTCGGCATGATCCATCAAAAATTAAGGCATAACGAAGAGGCCATAACCTCATGGAAAACGCTTTGTGAGGACTGTCCTCATAGTCATTTTATCGAGGAAGCATTATGGCGGAGCGGAAGACTGCTGTATGAAAAGGGAAAATATGAGGAAGCGCTTTCCTTTTTCCGGAAGTCTGTTGAACAATTTCCTAAAGGCAATTTCTCCGATTACGCCAGACTGGAGACCGGAAATTGTCATTACAACATGGGTCAATACGAAGAAGCATTGAACGATTACGAAAAAGTCCTGGTATCGGTAAAAAACCGGATCATCCGTCAGCAGGCGTTCTATTTCATGGGTTGGTGTTATTTCCTCTCCAAACAAGAGGACAAGGCCGTGAAACTTTTCACCTCTTTCCTGAAGCAGTATGGTTCTTCTGAACTGGCCCCCCAGGTGGAATTCTGGCTGGGAGAATATGAATACAACCATGAGAACGATGCGAAATCGCTTGAGCATTTTCAAAATCTGATTGCTCAATATCCTCAATCCGATCTCATGGACAACAGCCTTTATCTGGCCGGAAAATCATCATTCCGTCTTGGCCAGTATGAACAGGCCATCTCGTTTTTGTCCCGTTTGATCCGGAATTTACCCTCTTCCGACCTGATTCCCGACGCTTATTTTTTAACAGGAGAATCGTATGACAAGCTCGGTGAATTTGAGAACGCCATCGACAGCTTCATCGTTTTCGAGACTGCTTACGAAGATTCCTATTTGCGAAGAAATGCCTTTGAGTACCTCGCTGAGTTGTTTCAAAAAACAGAAGAATATAAAAATGCCTCGATCTATTATGAAAAAGCCAACCGACTGTATCTGACAGAATCGAAGAAAAACAATCACGCTCTGCTAATAAAGCAGGCGAAGTGTCTTCACCTCTCCGGAGAATCCGAGAAAGCACTTGATGTGGGATTAAAGGTCATTTATGATGAATGCACTGAAGACATCATGGCCGAAGCGATCTTTTTCTGTGTGGAACGTTATGAAGAAAAAAAGGAATATGCCAAGGCGATCCCCTTGCTGAAAAAACTGCTTCAGGAAGGAAAAAAAGTGAATAAAGAAGATTTGCGGTATCGCATACGAAAATTAAAGTTTTATCTTTACCGAGGAAAGGAAGGTCCATGAATACCTTCATCGAATTATTTATAAAGGGCGGCCCTCTCATGTATCCCATTGTACTCTGTTCGATTGTGAGCTGCGCGGTTTTCTTCGAACGGCTGTATCATTTCAAAAGAGCTTCATTGAACCTGGATCCTTTCATGAAAAAACTTTGCGAACTCATGAGGAGCCGGCGATGGGTCGAGGCCATTACCTTGTGTTCGGATTCCCCGGGACCCGTAGCTGCAGTATTAAAAAACGGGATCATCAAACATGATGAAAACAGGGAACTCATCAAGGAGTCGATTGAGAACAGCATCACACATGAGATGCCTCGTCTGGAAAGAAACGTTCAGCTTTTATCCATCTCAGCGCACATTGCCCCTTTGCTGGGATTATTGGGCACGGTTCTGGGTATGATCGAATGTTTCAGAGTGATTCAGACCAAGGCGGGAATTGTCAATCCAACGGATCTGGCCGGAGGCATTTCCGTGGCTCTGATCACAACCGCAGCGGGCTTGACAGTCGCCATTCCCTCTTTTCTGGCATACAGCTTTACGGTGGCAAGAATAGACATTTTTTCTGTCCAGATCGAACGGTCTTCCACGGAAATACTCGAGCTCATTGAAGAGATAAAAAAAGAAAACGAACTCGCCTTAGAGGGACAGAAAATGACTCAAGCCTACACACCGGGCCGTCACAAACGCGGGTGAAGACTGAATCCTTATGAATCAGGCAATAAAACTGAATGATTTTCCCATGAACTAACATGAAACGCATAAAGAGAAAGTTCCATATTCAGGCAGGCCTAGACCTGACGCCCATGATCGACATGGTTTTTTTGCTGAATATTTTCTTTTTACTCTCCTCTTCTTTCATGATTCAACCCGGAATCAAAGTGAATCTTCCCCAGGCTTCCGTGATCGAAAACCAAAAGGAAAAAAGCGTCGAGATCAGCCTCACGCAGGAAGGACTGCTTTTTTACGATACAAACCGCATCACCCTGGATGAATTGAAGCTGAAATTCCGCTCACTTTCAAAGGTAGATCCTCAAACGATGATTGTGATCAAGGCTGACGGTAATATCCGGCACAGCAAGGTAGTTGAAATCATGAGCATCGCGAAAAACAACAATCTGAGCCGTTTTGCCATCGCCACCCGTTTTAAAGAGGAAAAACATCAATAAAATGAAATGGGAAAACCGCATTTTCTCCTTCTGTCTCCTGCTGGCATTGGGATTACATGCTTTCGGAATGATGATCATTTCGATCCGGACTCCTGTCGTTCAGGAGCTATCCATCACCGAAGTTTCCCTTCTTCAGGATTTTCAGGAACGGATTGCACCGAAAGCATTCACGACCGACAAACCGATAGCAGCCCCATCGTTTATCTCCCTGCCTGAAAGCAATGCAGGCTTTAAAGAGAAGATGTTTTTTCATGTCAACCAGATACGTGGCTTTGCACCCGTTGAAGGAGACGAATATTTCAAGGAAGCGGAAAAAATGATTGCCGAAGAAGCCTATTACTTTGAACCGGAACTGAATGCGGAACGGTTTCTTCCGTTGGAGGAAAATCAGATTGCCCTGTATAGGCCTTTTCCCCTGACCGAGGATAAATCGGAAATGAAAATCCCTTTCAGATACAGGATGGAATATCAGGGCAGAAATAAAACTGAGATCGAGGACAAATTCGCTTTCTTAAGGAACAAAATAATAAAATTAAAAGCCTCTTCTTCGTCCCCCCTTGTCATTTTAGTCTCATTTTCAGACAAGAACGAAATCCTTCACTGTCAGATTGATCAATCTTCCGGTGATTCTGCCTTTGATCAGAAAATACTGAGATCGTTTCAATCCACGATTTTACCTCTAAAAAACAGGAAGATCAGCTTCAGGGGCAGATTCATCATCCATTCCATGGAGGAAAACGAATGATCCTGGTGTCTTTCTCAACTGCGTTTTTTCTGTATCTCATGATCCCTATCATGGTCATTTTCATCCTCTGGCTGAGCATGGAATATAAAAATCAAACCCTTTCCACGAAACCTGAATCAAAGGACACCCTGACCTGTTCCATCTGTTTTCAGTCATTTTTATACAATAGAAGCGAAAACATCGTCCGCTGTCCTTTTTGTCAGAGCTTAAATGATGTCAGCGAAATCAAATCATGATATATATAGAGCGTAACAATCTGTATTTGGGCCGAGGGAGATAAAAAGTTACCCTCTATAACCGGCAATCAGCAACCTCACAGAATTCAGGAGTCAGAATTCTAAAATCCAGTATTAAAACAAACAGATCATTGTATGAATACGTTATCTGACAGGCATGCCATCAGATCATGGGCTTCTCTCTGAAAAATTCCTGGATTATTCTGAATTCTCCTCTCATTAATTCTGAAACACTTAATATCTGTACGCTGAGATGATGAACAACAAACTGTAATTGTAAGATTAAACTCATTATATTACATATAACGGTATCCGTACGGGATTGACGTTATGCCTGTTTGGATAAACCCAAAATGAACAAAAATAAAAACATCCGCTTGATATTTTATATCTTTTTCCTGTTATGCCTCTTTTTTATCCTGGCTCCTTTACTGGCACCCCATGATCCCATGCGGACCCATGCAACAATGACCTGCGAGCCTCCCTCGGGGCAGCATCTTTTTGGTACTGATGAACTGGGAAGGGACATCCTGTCCCGAATGCTCTTTGGAGGCAGAACCACCCTTTTGATAGGATTGATCGCAACCAGTCTTTCCTGTTTTATTGGAACCGCCCTGGGTCTGATATCCGGTTATTACGGAGGGAAAACGGATATCCTCATCTCCCAGGTGATGAACCTGGCCCTGGCTTTTCCCTCTCTTCTGCTTGCCATAGGCATCTCCGTTGTTTTACCGGCAGGTTTTCTCTCGGTTGTGATAGCCTTGAGTATTGCAGGCTGGGCTGATTTCGGAAGACTCATCCGGGGACAGACCCTGACACTCAAAAACAGGGAATTCATTACAGCCGCAACCGTTTTGGGCAGTTCATCCGGGAAAATCATCGTGCGCCATATTCTGCCTAATTGTATCCCGCTTTTGATCGTGAGTTTCTCCATGAAACTCGGAACATTCATGCTGGCTGAATCAGGTTTGAGTTTTCTAGGCCTGGGGATTCCACCGCCTTATCCCACTTTAGGCGGCATGATCAGTTCAGGGAGAGACATGCTGATCACCTGTCCCTGGATACCCCTTTTACCCGGATTTTTGATCAGCATCATGGTTCTGGTATTCAACCTCTTAGGCGAAATGCTCCAGTCTGTAAGCGATCCAAAAAGAAAAAAATCATGAAAGTAAAACAGAAAGTAAAAGAAATACTCATGAAAAAAAAGGCGCCTGATGAGCGCCCGCTATGGAAAAAAATCCTTTATCCCCTTATAGGTATAGGGCTCATCCTCATGGGGATCGTTGGATGGATAATCCCGGTGATTCCTGGTTTTCCTCTTATCATCATCGGGGTTCCCCTGTTGTTTTTCTTCAATAGAACTTATGAAAGAAAAGCAAAACATCTTATCAAAAAAATATTTTCTCCTTTCATTTCTCTTGTCAGAAAGAAACACAAGATCCATTGACAGGACAACGAACATAATCTGTGAATATGATTTAAATGAGAAAAAATAAAAATCAATTTTTCCCGCCAGAAAAGGAGACTTGAAATCATTATCGGCTCAAAACTTCTGTTGTATTGAGCCGCTGAACGTGGCATATGTATTTTTTCACCACAAAGGATAAAAAAATTGGGATTGTGAGTTTTGAGTTATGAGTTGGAATGATGAGATTTTTTTACTCACAATTCAAAACTTTTCCCAATTCCCTTCGTGGTGATACTATTTATTAAAAAATTCCGGAACTATTAGACTTCACCGGTCCAAACGCTGCAGCGGCGGTTTACCGGATTAATTAAAAACAAACAAATACCAGTTAAAGGAGACCTACATGAGAAATTTCAGAAAAGGATCTGTTTTTTTCCTGCTGCTGTTTTTATCAGGGTTCCTCTCTGCCGCCCCGGATAAGACCTTCCAGTTTGAATTGACAGGCACAATAGGAAAAATGTCCGGCGATGTCACCTACCAGATCGGCGGCACCACGACGATAATGGGATGGTATTCATACGAACAGCATTTTCCCTTGAGCGAGCTTTCCTTTCCGCTTGAAATCTGGAACGGAAATATCGGATTTGATTTTCGCTTCAAAAAAAATATTGAAGCAAAAATTGACATAACCATGAATCTTTCGTCTGAAGCCGGAAAGCTCAAGGATTCAGACTGGCTTTCCCCGGGACGCCTGGACGTTTTTTCCACCTCTGATACGGATTTCTCAGGAAATACGGTCGATGTGTCGGGGGCTTACTGGTTCGAACTGCCAAAACATTTCCATCTGGCGCTGGGGGCAGGCTATTTACATCAGAAGTATTCCTGGGACGCCTCCAACCTTGACCAGTGGTATCCTTCAGCACCGTGGGAGGAGCATTACACCGATACGACTCATACGGTTATTTCCTACGAGTCCGTTCTCAATATGTTTTACCTGGAAGCAAAAGGAAAATTCACCGGCAATAAATTTTCCGTCACAGCCGGCCTGGCTTATTCCCCCAATGCCGGAATAACCGATAAAGATGATCATAAGCTTCGCTATATCCTCGCAAAAACAGATGCCGACGGAGACGCCACCCGTTTATTCCTGCAGGGACGTTATGAATTCAATGAAAAATGGTTCATTGTCCTTCAAATAGATCAGTTGAAATTCAGCGCCGAAGGCACGGAAAAAGACACCGTTTACGATGGCGAATCTTACGGCTCATTCTGGACCATTGATCATGAGATAGAAAGCACACAGAAAAATTTTTCTGCCTCTGCAGGATACCGGTTTTGATTGAACCATTTTCACGGAGTCAGTTACCTCCACCTGAAGATGGAGGCTTGAAATGGTATCGGTTCAAAGCCTCTAATATAAAGCCACAGAACTTGGCATATTTCCTTTTATACCATGGAGGACACAAAAAGCACGAAGGTAGCCGGTGAAAAGCCTGCAATTTGAAATTTCATATTTGTCATTTGAGATCCATCACGCCTTCAAGGCATGATGATAAACTCCGTGTCCTCCGTGGTGAAAATTAATTTTTGACACTCCCGTAACTGTCAAACTTAATGAGCCTTCCAGCAGAGCCGGAAGTGTACTTATTTATATTAAGCCATGGCCGTTTATTATTATCGCGTGGAAAATAAACACATCGTGAACCATTCTTCATGGACCCGATGGGACAATATAAGGAAATCTTATACCTTCTTTTCACGGCATTAAAATACTTGCTAGCTAAATGAGAGGCGATTATATTATCACGAGATATTTTCGACCTGTGATCTAAAAAATCCGTCACTAAAAGAAAAAGGAATGAATTATCATGACGTTAGTCGTTCAAAAATTTGGTGGTTCTTCTGTCGCAGATGTGGAAAGAATCCGAAACGTAGCGAAAATCATCATCCGTGAAAAAAATCAAGGTCACCAGGTGGTCGTGGTCGTCTCTGCAATGGGAAAAACCACAGACTCCCTGATTTCCCTTGCAAAACAAATCTGTCCTTTTCCGTCAGAGAGGGAAATGGACATGCTCGTTTCAACCGGGGAACAGGTTTCCGTTTCACTTCTGGCCATGGCGCTTCACGCTGAAGGCGTAGACGCGGTTTCTTTCACCGGCGCCCAGGTGGGGATCAAGACTGACTCCTTTCATACCAAGGCTCGCATACTGGAGATCAAAGGAGAAAATATCTTTAAAGCATTAAAAAAGAATAACGTCGTTATTATCGCGGGTTTTCAGGGGATAGACGCGAACAATAATATCACCACACTGGGCCGCGGCGGGTCCGACACTACGGCAGTAGCCATTGCCGCTGCCATTAAAGCCGATGTCTGCGATATCTATACGGATGTTGACGGAGTTTTTACCGCGGACCCGCGCATCGTTCCTGAAGCATTCAAACTTCCTACGATCACTTATGATGAAATGCTCGAATTAGCAGCAGCAGGAGCCAAAGTCATGCATGGACGATCCATTGAATTCGCGAAAAAATACCATGTGATTGTTCAGGTTCGCTCGTCTTTCGAACCAGATAAAATCGGAACATTTATTCAGGAAGAAGGAGAAAATATGGAAAATCCCGTTATCACCGGAATCACATCCAATAAAAATGAGGCCAAGATATCCATTCTGGGAGTGCCTGATAAACCGGGTATCGCAGCCCAGATATTCACCATGCTGGCCAACAACAACTTGAATATCGATGTCATCATCCAGAATGCCTCTGAGCAGGGGATGACGGATATCTCTTGCACCATTCCGCGCGAGGACCTCCGGAAAGGCATCTCCACTTCCGAAAAAATCGTAAGAGAACTGGGGGCGAGAGGATTCAGCTACGATGAAAAAATCGCTAAAATTTCCATTATCGGAGTGGGAATGAAAAGCAATTGCGGCGTCGCGGCAGTCATGTTTAAAGCCATGGCGGATAATAAAATCAACATCAGAATGATCTCCACTTCTGAAATCAAAGTCTCGATCGTCATTGATCTGGAGCAGGCTGATACGGCTGTCAGGGCTCTCCATAAGGCTTTCAGGTTGAATGAGCCCACGATGAGGGAAAAACCCGTTTCGTGTGCAAAAAAGAAAAAAGCAAAAAAGAAATGAAATCACGTTCCATCTCCCTGTATGACACAACGTTGAGAGACGGCTCTCAAGGGCTGGGGGTCTCCTTTTCCGTTGCGGACAAAATCCAGATCGCCCGGCAGCTGGATTCTCTTGGAATCCACTATATTGAAGGAGGCTGGCCTGGCTCAAACCCCAAGGATGAAGCTTTTTTTGAACAAATCAGCCGCACCCCTCTCAAACAGGCGAAAATTGCCGCGTTTGGCTCTACACGGCGTGCCAATACGAAAGTAGAAAAAGACGACAATGTCCTCAAACTCCTTAAAGTTGAAACCCCTGTTGTCACGATTTTCGGGAAAAGCTGGTCTTTCCATGTCTCGGATATCCTTAAAGTCAGCTATGAAGACAATCTGAAAATGATCACGGATAGCGTGGCCTTTTTGAAAAAAGCCGGCAGAGAGGTATTCTTCGACGCCGAACATTTTTTTGACGGATATAGAGAAAATCCTGATTACGCTATTCAAACCCTGAATGCGGCCGCCGCCGCCGGAGCCGATTGCCTGGTCCTGTGCGATACCAACGGCGGAACCATGCCATCTGAAATTCAGCGGATTTTTAATGAAGTGAAGTCCTGCGTGACCGCCTCCCTGGGCATTCATACCCATAACGATTCCGGAGTTGCCGTTGCCAACAGCTTGATTGCCGTTGACTGCGGGGCCGTACTCGTCCAGGGAACTATCAACGGTTTCGGGGAACGCACCGGAAACGCCGACCTGTGCAGCATCCTTCCGAACCTGCAGTTAAAAGGCGGACATGAAATCGTCTCCCCCAAACAGCTTGCCCGTCTCCTCGATGTTTCGCGCATGGTGGATGATTTGGCAAACGTCCGTCATAACCCCCGCCTGCCCTACGTCGGTGAGGCTGCCTTTGCCCATAAAGCCGGTATCCATGTGAACGCCGTTCAAAAAAACCAGAGAGCCTACGAACACGTCAAACCCGAATCCATCGGAGCAGACCGGCTGATCCTGGTGTCGGAATTATCCGGCCAGAGCAATATCCTCATGAAAGCCAAGGAATTCGGCATCAATCTGGACAAAAATGATCCCAAAACAAAAGATATCCTAACCAAACTCAAGGAAAAAGAACACCGCGGTTATGAATACGAGTCCGCCGAGGCTTCCTTCGAAGTGCTCATGATGAAAATCCTCGGTACCCATAAAAGCTTCTTCGACCTGCATGCCTACCGCGTCATCATCGAAAACCGGGACAATAAACTCATCACGGAAGCCACCATCAAATTGACTGTCAAAGGTAAAATGATGTACCTCGCAGCTGAAGGCGACGGACCGGTCAATGCCCTGGATGCGGCCTTGCGTAACAGTCTCGAGCCCTTTTACCCTGTCCTCTCCCAGGTCAAGCTCGCCGACTTCAAAGTCCGCGTCCTGGAAGGTGACGCCGGCACGGACGCACGCGTCCGGGTCATCATCGAATCCACCGATAATAAAACCATCTGGGGCACCGTCGGCGTCTCCGAAAATATCATCGAGGCCTGCCTCGAAGCCTTGATCGACAGCATCGAATATAAACTTTTTAAAAAGTAAAAAATAATCAGGGAAAACTTTTTAAAAAAGTTTTCCCTATTACCCTTTCAAAAATTTTTAAACGCGGCCGCAAAGGAAATGCTTTCAGCTTTTCCTTTGCGGCCGATATTTTTAAATGATAATTAGAAAAAATCTTAAAAATCATAATCGGATTCTGGAATGTAAATAACCTTCAAGGCATCGTCCCTTTGTTAATAAAAAATCCGCATCCGAATTGATCATATTGATCCTATATGGTATAAAAGCTGAATGCGGAGCGTCATCTCATTCTTTATCCTATTCCCCATTCTATTTGAGGTGATTTCTGTCCCTGCGGCGGATAAACATTTTATATTACAGTCTCAAAACTTGGCCCCGAAATCAGAACAGATGACAGAAAAAAAAACAAGCCTGCCATTCCCTACTTTTTCTCACAAAGGCAAATCATACTTTATTCCTAACCAATATGACAACGTTTCACCTGTTGATAAGACAAACCTGCCGAAATTACTGGCCCGTATCATCCCCCACCTCCCATTACGGTTTGATGAAAACGATATCCTGTATCCCTTATGGCCTGGTTCTAAAAATGACATGGTTTCATTATCCGGTTCTGACGAATGGGAAAT
>JAFGBW010000244.1 GCA_016932965.1 Candidatus Auribacterota bacterium | reverse complement strand
ATGCTTGGCTTGAATAAAGCGATATTTTTAGACAGGGACGGAACGATCATCGAGGATAGCGGTTATATCCGCCATCCTGATGAAATCATTTTTATCCCCGGAGCCATGGAAGCCCTGAAAGCTTTACAGGAACAATTTTTATTATTCGTGGTCACTAATCAATCAGGCGTCTCAAGAGGGATCCTGTCCCTGGATGAGGTCAACAGGGTGAATGAGCATTTGCGGGCTGAACTTGCTAGAGAAAAAATATTCATCCGGGAAATTTATGTCTGTCCTCATCAACGAAGCGAAGGATGCGTCTGTATCAAGCCGAACACTTACTTCATTGATCTCTCCAGGATGAAATATGCTCTCGATGTCCCTGCTTCTTATGTGATAGGTGACCATCCTCATGATATGGATTTTGCATCCAATGTGAATGCAACGGGGTTGTATGTCCTCACCGGACACGGCCTGAAGCATTCGTCAGCTCTGCGAAAAGACACGCTGGTGTTCAAGGATATTTTGGATGCTTCCCTCTGGATACTCAAAGACCGGAAAGATTCTATCCAACATTAGCTCCATCGCAGAAGGAACAACGGTTGCATCAAATCCAGTTGCGTGTACCCTGTCGGGAGAAAGTGTTGGTTGTTTTTTAATTGTTATTAAACCCGGATTTTTCACCACCTATGACAATTTTTGATAAAAAATTGTCATAACTTTTGTTAATTGACGTTGTTATAAATAGTAAACTGTTTGATATGCAATAAACAGTCTGTTTTGTGACTTTTGATATATTTTTAAGAGAAGACAGGAAGAATTTTTAACCATGAAACACACGAATTACACTAAAGGAAGAGATAAGAATATTCTTTTCTTTTTTTCGTGTGTTTAGTGTGTTTCGTGGTTAAAAAAAAACTTCATGAAATAATCGGGATATTCATCATGGTAACAATAATACGATATAGCCAGTCTTTCCGTGCCGACGGATCATCTGATTTTTATGCGCTCCCGTAAATAACTTGTGGATTTTTTTATCCAGATGAGTATGAATACCCCTGTTATTTTCTGATCAATTTGCACAGATCCACCCTGAGATGAATTAAAAGAGTCAAATCATGCTGAAATCAGCCCTATTGGATCCTCTCATTTCGGTTCTTTTTTTATTATGGCTGGCGTTGGCCTCCATGGTCGGGCCTATTCCCGAATACCATGCGCTCATGGTGATAGTGGCTTTTTTTTCGGTTCTGGTTTTCCTTCATCCGATGAACGGGGTCTATTTTCTTCTGATCATGGTGCCGTTTTTTCTCGGGGATTCGAAAAGACCCTATTTTTCGGCCATCGAGGTATTCGTCTATCTGACGCTTTTATCGGGTCTCATCCATTATCTTCGGGGTGAGAAAAAACCGGTCTTGATCCCTTTCAGGTGGGCCATTCTTTTGTTTGTTCTTTCCGGTCTTATGAGTATGCCTTTAAATCTCAAGGAGCTATATTATGAAGTGAAGGGTAGACCCTGGATAGAAGTGTGGAAAATCCTCAAGATTTCTCATGAAGGTTTTAATTTGTATTATGTGAGATCGCTTTTGAATAATTTGAGCGCTGTCGGTTTGTATCTTGTCTGTGTTTATTTTATCCGGGATGCGGATGAACTGATTTCACTTTTTAAGCCGTTATGCATTATTTTCACTCTGGTGGTGTTTTTTGCATATGTGCTGAGGCTGGAGTTGATTCCGCATCCAGACAGTTATCTGGGGATGTCATTGGTAGGGAGATATCCGTTTGGTCCGGGCCAGATAGGGATATCAGGATTTGCCTACAATACAGGTTATCTGGGTCAGTATCTGGTCATGACTTTTCCTTTTTTATTTTTTTATGTTTTTTCATGGAAAGATCATCGGTGGATGGCCCTTTTGTGCCTGGTATTTTTTATTATTGGTCTTATGACGATTCCTTTTACCTATCAGAGGGGCCCGGTCATTGCCTTTGTTTTTGAAGCTTTGATTTTGGTTTCTTTTCTCGCCCGGGGCGTCTTGTCTTCCGGTTCGAAGAACCGCTTGAGTTTTTCTATCAAAGTGATATCAACTGTCGGCGGAATGTTCGCGGGGCTGTTTTGTGCGGATTATTTTTTGTTTCACGGGATCGGAATGAAGCGGCTTGCTGCCATGACACAGGGGCTTGGGCCGAGAGGACAAATCTGGAAAGTGGCCTGGGAAATGTTTAAGAGTCATCCCGTACTTGGTATCGGAGTGGGGAAATTTCATCTGGCGTTTCCGCAATATTGCGAGCCAGCCGGTATTGTCTGGGCCGGGTATATTCGTTATATCAGAACCACGGCCCATAATGTTTATCTTCATCTCCTGGCAGAACAGGGACTGCTTGGATTATTGAGTTTCATGACCCTGATATTTCTTTTTTTTCGTGCTGGTTGGGACCATTATATATCCTTCACCAGAGAAAGGCGATTGATCGTGCTGACGGTTCTACTTGCCCTTTCTGGCTGGCTCGCATACGGGTTGACTCAGACGCTTTTTTATCTCAGAGTCATGCAGATATTTTTTTGGCTCATGCTGGGTTTTTTAGCCGTTCTATTGAAGCCCCATCTGCAGGAGAGGCCTTTAAACAGGAAATGGATTTTTTCCGGAGGAGTTCTATTCGTGTTTTTATTTTTATACCGTTTTTTTATGATATTGAAGTGGAAGGGGTAATTAAAACGGACATATACTTTGTAGTACGGTCTATGGCCTATTGACTTATTTATCTCCATGATTCCAAGATTTTCATCTTGGAATCATGGAGATCGATTAAAAGTTTTTGAAGGATTCCAAAGGGAACTTTTTTCAAAAAGTTCCCTTTGGAACATTCAGTAAATCTATAAATATTAGGACTCAATGCAATGTGCGGCATAGCGGGATATTCAGGAAATTTTGATGCTTCTTTTCTGGAAAAGGCTAATCTGGTGATGGCGCACCGGGGACCGGACGGGAGGGGGACATGGTCTGATGAGGCAGATTCAGTGGGACTGGCTCACAGGAGGCTGTCCATCATTGATCTCTCTGAAACCGCTAACCAGCCTATGTGGAATGAGAGAAAGACGGTTGCGATTGTCTTCAACGGCGAGATTTACAATTACCTTGAATGGAGGAAAACTCTTGAGAAAAAGGGGATCTTTTTCCGGACGCATTCTGACACAGAGGTCTTGATACGTCTTTATGAAGACAGGGGTCATCGGATGCTGGATGTGCTCAACGGAATTTTTTCCTTTGCCGTCTGGGATGCAGTCAAAAAGGAAATGTTTCTTGCGCGGGATGGTTTGGGTATCAAGCCCCTTTATTATTCGGAAAACAAAAAGGGATTTATCTTTGCGTCGGAATTGAAAGCCTTGCTGAAGGATCCTTCCGTTGAACGTGAGCTGGATCCTTTGGCTGTTCATTATCATATGGGGTATCTTTGGTGTCCGGCTCCGTATACGATGTTAAAAAAGGTAAGGAAACTCGAACCCGGTCATGCCCTGATTGTGAAAGAGGGACGAATTGAAAAGAAATGGCAATACTATGACATCCCGTACGGGTCGGATTTATTAACTTTATCTGAAAACGAGGCGGCTGAACTGCTTGGGGCCCATGTTAAGGAAGCGGTTCTTCGGCAGATGGTGAGTGATGTGCCTGTCGGTGCTTTTTTATCAGGAGGATTGGATTCTTCTTCTATTGTCGCCTTTGCCAGGGAAGGAGCGAAATGGGGGAAATTATCCTGTTTTAGCATTGCGTTTGAGAACAGCACGGGACAATTTGACGGATTCACAGAGGATTTGCCGTATGCAAAACGCGCGGCCGAGAAAATGGATGTGCCGCTGCATGTGGTTACGGTCGGTCCGGACATGATATCCATGCTGGAGAAGATGATATACTGTCTTGATGAGCCGCAGGCGGATTTTGCCGCTTTAAATACTTTTTATATTTGTGAACTCGCCCGGAAGCACGGTATCAAGGTGCTGCTTTCGGGAACAGGCGGGGATGATCTTTTTTCAGGATACCGGAGGCATCTGGCTGTTCTTTCCGAACCCTACTGGGGTTGGCTTCCTGTCTGGATGAGACGGATTCTGCGAAAGGGAGGAGCCCTTTTGCCCAAAGATCAGAATCACATCAGGCGATTCGCCAAGCTATTAAGTCACGCGGATAAAAGCGGTGAAGACAGGCTGATCAGTTATTTCTTATGGCTGGATGAATCCTTGCAGAGGGGTCTCTATTCGAAGTCGCTGGCTCAGGCTGTCGGAGAAGGGTCCGTGCTGGAGCCTTTGAGAAACACTTTAAAAAACATCCCCCGTGAGAAAAACAGACTGAACCGGATGCTGTATTTGGAAACGAAGCATTTTTTAGCGGACCATAATCTGAATTACACGGATAAAATGGGTATGGCCGCGAGTGTGGAAGTACGCGTGCCTTTTCTGGACAAGGAATTAATCAATTTTGCTGTGAGAATTCCGCCGGAATGGAAAAGTAAAGGCGGGGAGGCCAAGAGATTTTTCAGACGGGCGATGAAACCTTTCTTGCCTGAAGAAATCATCACCAGGCCAAAAACCGGATTTGGCGTGCCATTGCGTAAATGGCTGCACGGGGATTTGAAAGGAATTCTTGAGGAGTTGCTCTCTGATTCAAGCATTAACCAAAGAGGGCTTTTTGATGCCGGTAAGGTGAGACAATTGATTAAAGACGATTTTTCAGGCAGGGTGGATGCGGCCTATTCACTATTTTCACTGATGTGTTTGGAATGGTGGCAGCGGATTTTTTTAGATGGCAAGTGAATTTTTTCTTTGTGTTCTTTTTGTCTATGCGTAAAAATGATCTATCGATTAGGAAGGAGGAATAGATATGAGCATCAATACACTTGTGGTCAGTTATTTACCTGGGGGTAAGGCTTCCAATACGAAGAAGCTGCTGGATTATTTTCTGGAGAATGTAAAGAACGCTGGTATTGAAACTTTGGATTTAATCAAGACGGTTCCGGATTTTTTTACTCCTGCCAGTCTGGCTGTTTATTATGAAAGAAATTACGGCGGAAGAAAACCGGATCCTTCCAGAGAAGGGTTTATCAAGAAAATGGATAATATGACCAGGCAGCTTCAGTCCGCTGAAGTGGCGGTCCTGGTTTATCCCATGCATAATTTTTCTATTCCAGCGGCTGTAAAGGCATGGTTTGATTCAGTCATGCAAAAAGGACAAACCTGGGATGTCAGCAGCAAAGGGGGGTTTTTGGGTAAACTGAGCGGCAAAAAGGCCCTGGTCCTTTCAACATCTGGCGGAGTCTACGAGGGGGATACGGCTTCTTATGACCTGGCAACCCCTGTTGTCAGGACGGAATTTTTGTTCATGGGCTTTTCGGAAGTGGAATTCATTTCGGCAGGAGGAATGAACAGCCTGCCTGAAAATAAAAAAAAGGAATCCCTTGACCATGCCCGGAAAAAAATCGGGGAAATCATCGCAAAATGGTATGAAATATAATGAAAATAGATAAATTTCCGGCACAGCCTTTAGGCCGGCAAAGTATGACAATGGGAGAGAATTTTATATAGTTGCTTTCACCACGGAGGACACGGAGGGGGTGGAAATTGAGAATTGACAATGGGAAATGGTGTGTAGCGAATGGGAAGGGGAAAAAGGCGGATGCTTGGAATTTGAGATTTGAAATCAGTCGTTTGAGAGTCATCATGCCTTATGGTCATGATGACTTCCTCCGTGTCCTCCGTGGTGAAAAAATAAATTAGAAGGTTTTATAAGAGTTCATGCGATATTCAGCGGCTAATACAAAGAAGCTTTTAGCTGATAATAAATTCAAACTAATGGGATGTTGACTGAAGAGTGAAAAACATGAAAAACATATTTTTAATGGTTTGTTTTTATTCTGGAGTCATGAGCTTGTCGCAAGCACTGGAAATCACTTCCGTAACAAGGGATTTCGAATACAGAAATATTTTTACTTACAAGCATGATTTGATCGGGGATGCCCAGGCCAATAAATTCGGATTTGAAGGGCATGATAACATTAAGCCGGAATATTTTGTTGTGAAAATCAAATCTTTTCCCTCTGAAGAAGGGGAAAGTGTAACGGTTGTTTTCCAATACAAGACCCGTCTATCCAGGGAATTGAAGGAAATCAGGCAAAAACTGACATTGAATCGCTCTCGGGAGAAAGTGTATTTTCGCTTTTCATCGGCTCAGAATGAGCGTGAGGGATGCGTGGAAATATGGAGGGCCTGTGTCTACAAAGAAAATAAACTCCTTTCCGAGTATCAGTCTTCTGCATTTCAGTGGAGATAGCCGGGGTTTTAATTCCAACAGGTAAGCCTTGCACTCCGGGAGACAATTTTCAAAATTTGACAGATACGGAAGTATCTTTGGAATTAATTAAAAAAGTGTCATGATAGAGGATGCCACTTTGAGTGGTTAATCATAAAGGCTTTGCAGAGATAACGGATTTATTCAGATCCCTGTTTCATGAGCCGTATCGGTCAATCCTGATGTTCCAGGAAAAGCAATGTGGCGCCGGCTATAGACAGAGGAAAAGTGAAGATGTTCAGACCAAAAGGCAGGATGCTTACAAAAGCCGCCAGTCCGAATCCCAGATAATCGTATCTCCATTTCCAGGCATCTTTGATTTGTTGCCGCAGGGTCCAGAATCTTCGTTCATAGCAATAAGAAGTGAGCGTTAAGGATAAAAGAAAGACAATAAATATCAGATACAGGAATGATCCTATGAATGGGATGAAACTCAAAGGAAAGGCAACCAGAAGAACCATTCCCTGAAACAAGGTGGTTTTGATGGCATACCTAATGGGAATCAGCAGGTCTTTCCTGAAATTGAATGGCTGGTCTTTGAATGGTTTCCCTTTTAATGATTCGATTTGAAGAGATAGACGGTCATAAAACAAGGCTCCGGCAATGGAGGCGGAATAGATATACAGGATGAGCGTTAAAATACTCCATGATACGATCGTGATCATCCACAATGCAAGATGCCATATATAATGCATGGATTCCTTAAACAGCAGCCCCAGATATGACAAGCTGTACCAGTGGCCGTCGGGCCCGTGAAAAGAAAGATCAGGAAGAGAATCCTTCATATAATAAAAGCCCAATCCATACAGGATGATCATGACGAACGTGTTGAGCAAAAGAGGAACAATAAAGTATTTCCATAAAGAGATATGATGAAACACAAAAAAAACCCCCCGCGTCCAGAATTGGAGACCTTTCAGCACACGGCCGTGAGAGGGATGATCTTTTGAATTCATGTTCTCATGGGTTTTGGGGATCGAGTTTTATCTTTTCAGCAGGCGCTCGGTTTCTGTTATTGAGGAAGCTTTTCATCTCATGCAGGATTTTTCTGACCCGGGGAAGAGAGGGTATTTCAAGAGGATTAACGGAATTTTGGGAGGACAAGACGATGAGTGTGCCGATGCCTAAAAACCATTGCCATCCATCCTGGCAAAGGACGATGTCCTGGACCTCTTTCCATTCCATCCGTTGAATGGTTTTGGAAAAAATTCCTGATCTGATTTCAATGCTGTCTCCGGAAATCCGGTATATCCGGCTTTTAAAACGCAGCCAATGAAATAAAAAGTATAATAGAGCGGTCAGCATAAGGATCAGTCCGGATGTGATGAGGACTGAGGTGAGGGAGGAAACCGGGATGGCTTTTAGATTTAAACCGAGCATTTTTTCCAGCTTGGGAAGGAAAAAAGGGAAGACGATCAAGAGGATGGAAAAGATCAGCCAGAACAGAAAAATCACCTGAATCCCGAGTAAATTCCATCGGGAGGCAGGACCTTGATACCATAAAGGATTCACGGGCCCGGTCTCTGTGGGGATGGAAGAAACGTGGGAGAGGGATTCTCCGCAGAAAGGGCATTTCATAGCAAGGAACGAAAGCTGTCGGAAAGAGGAGCTATTTTTCTTTCCAGATAATCAAAGCATACCATCCCGGTTTTAAGACGTGCGACTTCCTTGCCCGTATTGACGTTGGTTATTTTATAGACAAAGTCGAAACCAAAACGGGAAAAAGCGTCGGTTGCCACTTCGATTTTTAAACGGTCCCCGTAAAAAGTCTCTGATTTGAAAACGATGACCGCATCCACCATCATCAAACCGGTCCCGCCCACATCCATTTCATTCAATTGGAACTGTTTTAAAAAACGCAGCCTCGCTTCATGAGCGAAACGAAGAACGGTTTCATTACCGATATGACCGGCATAGTTGACATCATCGATTCGGACATCCAATTCCCATGTAAAGGGGAACTGTTCAGGAATACGGACTCTGGCGCGTGTCATCTGTTTTTCTCCTTATCTTTTGCATTCCCATTCCCAGGCTGAATCCCATTCTGTTTCCGCACCTGGCAGATCTCCGTTCATGTATTTGATCAATCCTCTTTTTACATAGGCTTTCACAAAAGCGGGATTGATTTCCAGCGTACGGTCGTAATCAGAAAGAGCTCCCTCATAATCTTTCATTTTCAACTTTTCATTGCCTTGTCTCATATAATCCAAAGCAATGAGGGTATCCTCTTTCATGATGGAATTGGGTTCGTCCATTGTCTATCCATTTTCTATGCAGATCAGACCTGTGAGATGATGTCTGAATCTTTGGATATTTTTCTGCAATATTTCGCATGACAGCTGATACATTTATAATGAATTAGGATATGGTCTTTTTTGATTTCAGGTCTGTCTTGCTGTAATAAATCATCATTGCATTTTCTGCAATGCATGTTGTTTTCTTCAATAGAAACGCCAGGATGGTTGGATGTCATGAGGTTGCCCTTTACTAGCTTGGTCATTTAATACACAAATTGTGATTCTCAAAATATTCGCCCAAAAAGTCAAGAAGAACCTTTAAATTAAATTCCATTCCTTCATTTTGCGTATCAGATGTTTTTTTTGCACCGGCTTGATCAGATAGGCATCGCATGCTTTGCTGAAAGCGGTCATATAATTATCTGAATCTTTGTAGCCCGTTGTCATGAAGATTTTTACCGCTTTGGAAGAATTGACTTCGATACCCATCTCTTCTTCCTTTTGACGCATCAGGCTAAGCGCCTGCTGGCCGTCTAATTTCGGCAGATCGATATCCAGGCAAATGAGATCATACGGTTTATTCCCTTCATGAGCCTTGATGAAGTCATCGAGTGCCTGCTGACCGTCAGAGGCTGTATCGCATTCTCCATATGGTTCCAGATATCTCAAAAGCAGGGTTCGTCCCAGTGGATCATCTTCTACGATTAGGATTTTCATGGTTTTTTTATCCCTTGTTTTGGATGATGAATTCGCAGGCTTCATCCCCCTTTAATTGCAGTGAGGGAAGAGCCCCAACATCTGAGGCGAATCATCGTTATGAACGAAGATCCCCTCAAGCTCGCTTCTGGGAGCTTTCAGTTTAAGCTTTGACTCCATTCCAGCCAAAATTTGTTTCCGAGTCAAATAAAAATCCGATGATTTTTATGAAAGCATCAAAGTGATTCGTATCGGCTATTTTTCTTTATCGAAGCCCCTAACGTTATGAGATCTGGCAAATCTGCCTGAAAAGGCATTAACGGACGCTTGAGGCTGGATTGATCCTTGGTGCTAGCCTGAAATAGCAACCAATAGCATCAAGTGCCTATGCCCGGGTATGTCTTAATTCCTATAGAAAAAAATACGTTCCAAAATTTGACAAAACCTTGTGGGGAGTGTAATGTATATTCTTTGATTGAGAATCATAATGAAAAACCATTCTTACAACATTTTAGTCGTTGATGATGATGAGGGCATCCGTACCATTTTCACGGATTATGCAAGGGAATTGGGATATTCAGTCATGCAGGCCGTTAATGGGAAAGAGGGACTGGAGTTATGCAGGGAAAACGATTTTGATGTGATTTTGACCGATATCCGTATGCCTGTAATGGGGGGAATTGAATTTCTCCAGAAGCTCACAAAAAAGAATAAAAATTCTGTTAAGATCATGATGAGCGGTGAGGCTGGTGTGGAAGAAATCATTTCCGGTTTCAAGGAAAAAATCGATGATTTCATCATCAAGCCTTTCTCGAGTCTGGTGGTGGTGTGGCAAATCATCGAAAGACAGCTGGAAAAATTAAAATTGCAAAGGGAATTGGAGTTTAAAAACTCCATCATGGAGCGTTATAACGAAATTCTGCAGTTCCTCATTTCAAGCAAGGATCCCAAAGAACTTTTTTCGTACATCTATTATTCTTTGCAAAATCTGATCCCCATTAATCAGATGGAACTTTCCCTTTTGGATTCGGAAAGAGAACGTCTGACTATCAAGTATCTTCTGACGGACAGGAAACCCGTCTCCCATCTGGGTGACCAGGTGTTATTGAAGTATTCCGGGTTTACTCCCATGCTGAAATCAAAGGAGATCCAGTTGATTTCCAACCTTGAAAATGGGCTGAATCTGGATAAAAGGCCTTTTTTAAAAAATGCTCTGAAAGAAGGCATGAAAAGCGTGCTGACTTTTCCTCTTATTGTCGAGGAGAATGTGTATGGTTTTATCAGCTTTTTTTCTGAAAATCCTGACAGCTATTATGAAAAACATATTCAATTGTTAAAAGGCATCGTGCCGAAGATATCCGTTTCTTTTGAAAAAGCTTTGTACCAGGGCCGTCTGTCCGAGGAAAATACTTTTTTAAGGTCCAGTCTGAAGAATTTAACCACGCAGATCACCCATCAGCAGGAAGCACTTATTTTTTCCCTGGCTGAATTGACTGAAAAAAGATGCAGGGAGACAGGACAGCATCTTCTTCGGATGCAGCAATTTTCATCCCTGATCGCATGCGCCCTGTTTCCGGCAGGAAAAAAGGTGGATCTTGGTTATGGAAGCAGGGATGCCCATTATGTGATAGACATGATCCGTAAGACGTCTCCACTGCATGACATAGGGAAAGTAGGGATTCCTGATTCGATTTTGTTGAAACCGGGAAAATTGTCCGAATTGGAATTTGAAATCATTAAAACTCATACATCCATCGGAGCACAATGTCTGGAGAAAGCCATGGCCAAGGTGGAAATCGCGGATTATCTTTTGATTGGAAAAGATATCGCTTATTGCCATCATGAGAAATGGGCGGGGCATGGATATCCCAATGGTTTGAAAGGACCGGATATTCCGATCGCTGCAAGGATCATTGCTCTTGCCGATGTGTATGATTCGTTGCGCTCTTTCAGGGTCTACAAACAGGCTTGGGATCATGATTCGACTTGTGAATATATCCGTGAAGAAAAAGGAAGGCATTTTGATCCGAATATCGTGGACGTATTTTTTGACCGGGAAAAGGATTTTGAACAGACATTTCAGAGGTATTGTGTCGGCATGGAGTCTTGATGGATAAAAAAATAGGTAAATACAAGCTTGAGGAGGAAATCGGACGCGGGGGAATGGGGATTGTTTATAGCGGTATGGATGAAGATCTGAACCGCAAGGTGGCGGTTAAGATGCTCCCAAAGGAATTTTTTTCCAACGAGGAACAGAAAAAACGTTTCCTGCAGGAAGCCCGGATTGTGGCCAAGCTCGGCCATCCCAATAT